>MFCJ01000072.1 GCA_001775255.1 Candidatus Dadabacteria bacterium RIFCSPHIGHO2_12_FULL_53_21 | reverse complement strand
GACTATCGGGTGCGAGCTCGACGAGCTCCAGCCTAAGAAGACAGCGTTTGAAACGTTCACGAAAAAAGCGGGCAACATACTCAGATGGAAGAAGGACCCCGAATCGTTCTTCCATGAAATCCTCGAAGCGGGAATCAACGACCCCCTGTGGCGCGGCATCGTCGAGCAGTATATGAGGGAGAGAAAGGTTTAATTAACCAAGAGAATTGCGAATTGAAAGGAGAACAATAATGACTGTATGGAAGAATACAGATTGGGACAGAAAATATAAAGAGAGACTTGGCTCTGATGTTTTCAAATTTATTGAACGAGACAAATCGCTAATAACATACCTATCCGATTACGACTATGTTTTGAATGAACTCAAGAGTAAAGCAAGTAGTTTTCAATTGGATGATAACTCAATTCTCGTTATCCATATTTGTAAATTTTTTGAAGGTGTATTACTTTTGGTCGCAAATGAGACTGGATGGTTTTCGAAGTTTGGTGGTATTAGATCAACTTTTATTAGAAAATTCTACATAGATAATCGATCTAACATTGTGAAGGAGATACAGAAACAGTGCCCCAGTACATGTCAAAAGATTGAGGATAAATTATTTTCGACTGTCGAAGATTTTACGGAACGGCATAATGCAGTTCATTACGGTAGCATGCTTAAACTAGGAGAAGTTGATAACTATGAAGCAATTCTCACAAAGACGAGAGATGTTATTAAGATTCTAATTGATAATGGTCTTATAAATTAAGGCTAAGAAAGATACTATTTACATTATAGTTGAATAGTGGAGTACTAGTTGAGATTCGCAATTTAAGCCAGTCGAGTCCCCTCACGCCCTCAACCTATCGTAAATAATCTCTTAACCGCTTCGGCCGTGCAATCTGGAAGATGATGATAACACCATCTAGTACATCAGGGAAGAAATAATTTATCAAGCTATAATAGGGGGTTGATTAATCTAGAAATATTTTTAGGAACACTATCAAGCTCATCTAATGTATTCTTGATTGTGCAGAAAACGTGAAATCACACTTGTCTCTGAGATTAATCCAGCCAGTTTACTATAAGGTATTTGAACATCTTTTCTGCCAAGCGCATGAGGCCACACCCTAGAATGAAACACGATAACAAGATATTTTTCAGTCAGATAATAATCCGATAGAATTTCGATTACTGATCCTAAATCCGGCAAGACAAAATCGGTTAAAGCGTCCTTGTCATGTTCCCCTGTTTGTTCTCTTAATTCCTTGATACATAATTCAGAAATTACATCAAGATAATTTGATTTTTGTCTGAATAAATCTTGAATTCTTACTACTTCTAGGTCTGGTAGTTTGAGGTTATAGGTAATTGTTCCCCAATTAGGGTGAGCCATTGTCGGTGTGAGTGTGAAAATACTATACTCTAGACTTAATAGACTATTATCACTCCAATGAATTTCATGATTAATCCACAACTCATGAAGATCTATATTAGAATTAATATCTCCCAATTTTCTTCTACTACCAGATTCTTCGATTGCATATGTTCTAAAATCAAGTATCACATCATTAATATCTTCACATAAAAAATTATTTACATCATCGTATGAATATTGTTTCAGGCTTTCAAGCTGAGGGTATGTTACTTCAATTTCATAGAAATACTTAGTTCTTGATATCTCTTGTATTCTCTTTGTTAATAGCTGGTAATCATTATTTGATTGTATCAATTTTTTGCCTAGTTTCTCAGCTCCGAACACAATTCCTTCTATTAATTTAGTAAAATTCGAGTTCTCCTGATTAATTTCTTGATTGTTGAATATGTCTATACGTTGAAACTTAACAAGTGAATCAGGCATCACACAATCATCCAAGCGAATTGGGATAAGAAATATATCGTCTGGCAATTTTTCATCCCATACATCTAATGCTACTTTAATTTCTTTTTGCAGAAATCCTCTTTTATTAACAGAGTTATTCGTTAAGAAAATTAGAAAGAAGTCCGAATCTCTTATCGCCTTTCGAATAGCAAATTCCCAATCTTGTCCCGGGAGTAAATTTTCTTTGTCCATCCATACTTTAGCACCTGCTTTTGTTAACATAGGGTAAAATGGATGTACTTTTTCAGAATCTTCACTTGCATAACTAATAAATATGGAGACATAATCATTAGTAGTCATAATTATTGCTGATTCAGCAAGAATGTAACATTTAATTATTACATTGAACCATCTAATATTTCAACTTCGGCTTTATCAATTGAATCTTTGTAAAGCTCTACCCCCCCCACACTATTGTAAAAAATCCTCTCTCGTCGCGCGAATAAATGAAGATTGATAATAGAGTCCAGATTTGCTATAATTGGAACAGGCATTCGGTGTAATTATCAACTCTGGATGTATTCTCAAAATCCGCCCGATAGTAGTGACCTGCCTGTGATTTGTAAGGTTAAACGCATCTTAAGGAGGGCCGGCTATGTCAAACAGGAATGGTTATTTAGTATCAGTCGTATTCCTTCTTTTTACGTTTATTTTCTTATTCTCCGCTCCCGATACAGGATATTCTCAGGGCGGGGGCAACTGTTGCATTGCGCACCCCGGTCTCGGATGTGATGATCAGCAATGTCAGGATGCCGTCTGCGCGGCCGACAGCTTCTGCTGTGATACAAACTGGGACGGTAAATGCGCTGACAGGGCTCAGGAATTGTGCGGCAATATATGCATAGGAGAATTTCATCCGATTCCCACGTTCAACGAGTGGGGCTTGATCGCTCTGGCAGGAGTGCTGGGATTGTTCAGCCTGTTCGTAATCAGGAGACGCTACGCTCTAAGAGCGAAGTGATATCCGTTCATACGCTGAGCGAAACAGAGGATCAAAAGCGGGATATCGAAGAGAAAGTCCTCTCATATCTCCATCTCACCCCCTCACCCTCTTGTAAAAAATCTTCTTCGCAACCTCCGCAGTAATCACATACAAGACCACTATCACGCCGAGAGCGATGAGGAACGACGGCGGGAGCGGATGGAAGCCGAAGAGATGCGCGAGCCTCGAATAAGGCAGGAACAAAGTCGCGCATATGACGAGAAAGACGGCGAGTGCGAGGTATTTCCCCGGCCTGCTCCGGAGAAAGGGCCCCCTGGTCCTTATGACGAGTATTATAAGCGTCGCCGAAATGACGGACTCGATGAACCACCCCGTCCTGAACTGGTCCGTCGTCGCGTGGAATATGAAGAGCAGCACCCCGAACGTCATGTAATCGAAGATAGAGCTTATGAGACCGAAAGTCGCCATGAAGTTCCTTATGAAACGTATGTCCCACCGTCTCGGCTTCTCCGCCATCTCACGGTCGACGCTGTCCCCGGCGATAGTCATCTCCGGCAGGTCCGTCATGAGGTTAGTGAGCAGTATCTGCTTGGGGAGGAGCGGCAGAAAGGATAGAAACAGCGAGGCCCCGGCCATGCTGAACATGTTCCCGAAGTTGGCGCTCGTCGCCATGAATACGTATTTGAGCGTGTTCGCGAAAGTCACCCTCCCTTCCCTGACGCCGTTCACGAGGACGCCCAAGTCCATCTTGAGGAGCACTATGTCGGCTGCCTGCTTCGCGACGTCGACCGCGCTCTCGACGGATATACCGACGTCTGCCGCGTGGAGAGCCGACGCGTCGTTGATGCCGTCCCCCATGTACCCGACGACGTTCCCGGCCTTTTTCATAGCGTTGATAATGCGCTCCTTCTGGCTCGGCTCCACCTCGGCGAAGACGTTATAGTGGCTGACCATTTTGAGGAGCGCGTCGTTGCTCATCACGAGAAGCTCCTTCCCTGTCACGGCCTGCGGGTCGGGGAGCCCAACCTCCCGGCTCACGTAGAGAGCGACTTCCCTGCTGTCCCCCGTAACGACCTTTAGCTCGATGCCGAGCCTTTCGAGCTCGTCGATAGTATCCCTCACCCCTTCCTTCGGGGGATCGAAGAGGGTTATAAAGCCCAGGAACGTCATGTCCTTTTCAAAGTCCTTCGTGATGAGGCTTTCGCCGATTCCGCTCCTGATCGCCACACCCAATACCCGGAACCCCTCCCTGCTCAGATTGGCGAAGCGCTCCTCTATCTTTCCCCTGACCGATTCTATGTCCTCCGTCCCCCCGCCCGAAACCCGGGCGTGTGTACACACGGAGAGCACGTTTATGAGCGCTCCCTTCGTGACCATCAAGTTCGCGCCTTCCTTCGAGAGGAGTATGCTCAGCCTCTTGCGGCTGAAATCGTAAGGCACTTCGTCGAGTTTTTTATAGCCCTCGATATCGAATTTAGAGTGCGCGCGTATCGCCTCGTCGATCGGGTTCCTGAACCCGGTCTCGAAATAGGCGTTCAGGTACGCGTGGAAGAGCACGTCTTCGCTCTCCCTGCCGCTAACGTCCTCGGCGGAGTGCAGACGGACCTCCCCCCTGGTGAGCGTGCCCGTCTTGTCGGAGCAGAGAACGTTCATGCTGCCGAAGTTCTCGATCGAGCTAAGGCGTTTTACTATGACGCTCTCGAGAGCCATGCGTTTCGCGCCCCTCGCGAGGTTTATGCTTATGATCGCGGGCAGCAGCTGGGGCGTAAGGCCCACGGCGATCGCGAGAGAAAAGAGGAACGAGTCGAGCACCGGCCTCTCGAAATAGACGTTGACCGCGAATATGGCGATCACGAGTATGAGGGTCACCTCCATGAGGAAATATCCGAACCTCCTCACCCCGTGCTGGAATTCGGTCTCGGGGGGCCTCAGCTTGAGCTTCTCCGAGATCCCGCCGAAGAGAGTCTCCTTACCGGTGTGCACAATTACCGCCCTGCCGCTCCCGCTCACGACCGAGGTGCCCATGAACAGGGTGTTCGTGCGTTTTCTGAGGGGAGTGCCGGCAGGGAGCACGCCCGCCAATTTTTCAGCCGGATAGGTCTCTCCCGTAAGGGTAGCCTCGTTCACGAAAAGGTCCTTCGAATCGAGTATCCTGCAGTCGCCGGGAATTATTCCGCCAGCGGACAAAAGCACGACGTCGCCCGGCACAATGTCCTCGATCGGCACCTCGGCGGTAGTCCCGTCCCTCAGCACGGCAGCCTTTATCCTGACCATGTTGAGGAGATTCTTCACCGCGTTCGCGGCCCCGTGCTCCTGCCAGAAGCCGAGTAATCCACTCACGAATACTATCGCCAGTATGATTATGGCGTCGGCGGGGCTGCTGAGAAATAATGAGAGCACAGCCGCGAAAAGCAGGATTATGATTATCGGGCTCTTGAACTGGGAGAGAAGGATCGGAAGCCATTCAGTCTCGACAGACGGTTTCAGAATGTTACGGCCGTTGCCGGCGAGCCTCCTGAGAGCCTCATCGGTACCGAGACCTCCGGCGGAGGTCCCGAGCTTTTCAAGGAGGCCGCTCTCGGGGACGCTCCAGAATTCATCCGTGTGGTGGTCCATGTCAATATTCCCTCATTAAACCCGGCTTTCGTTCCCCATCCCGTACCCCTCCCTTCTCGACTCCCCACGGGCCAAATCCGCCGGTTTACAAAAAGTATATTTGACCCCTGCGATTATAATAGTTGGAATTTTCCGCACATACGTAATAGCGCTGAAGAGGATACATCATGGTTCAATAATTAATATTGGACACTTAACCCGTGTCTTAACACGGATCCAAAACATGTCAGTCCTTCCGTTTCGGGGAAATCTTTCCGAACACTTTTTCCATCTTAATGCCGCCGCGTATGTCGGCCCACCTGAGAAACAGCTCGTCCAGAAGCCAGGCCTTCGTATACCGCATCTTCAAACGCATTTCAACAAAATGGTAATAGTCCTGAATACTCCAAAAGAGTCTCTCGTGCATACCTATAGGGCGGCCGAGCCCTTCAGTCTCGTAGCCGAGCTCCCCGAGAAGTCCGCCAGCCGCGGATTCGAATATCGCGCGGTCGCCGGCCCCCATCTCCCTCTTCCATTTCCCCTGATTCGTGCGCATTATCTCTGTCTTCGTCCCGTACCCTCCGGGCTGCGATAGGTTGAGATCGATCTCGACGAAATTAAGTTTCAGCACGGCTTCGTAATACGGCTCGCCGATGAATGCGCATACCTTCTCCATAGTCTCTCCGGGATTGTCGAGGAGCCTCTCATAACGTATCTCCATGTACCTCTCAAGGCCCGCCCTCGCCCCGTCGAACCTCCCCTTTGTCACCATCCGCTTCCATGCCGTCGCCGCGGAGTATACGTTTCCGGGACCAAACCATGCCTTCATGAAAGAGAGCGCGACATCCCTCCCGTCACGGTATATGTGAATGATCTTGCACGAAGGGAAGATTTCGATGAGTGTCGGGATTTCAGTCACATACTGCGGTGTTTTATCGCCCCAGCGGGGCTTGCCCTCCATAGCCGCCCATTCCCCGAAAATACCGGATACGATTTCACTGTAAGTCCTGCATCCCGAGAACGAAGCCGGGGTCCTCGTTATCCCGAATGACCTGAGCCAGCGGATGCCGAGAATCGTCGCGGCAAGTTTTACGGCTTCCTTTTCGTTACACGGGTCGCCGTAAAGTTTATAGAGCTTTGTTATGAAATGGGACTCCGGCGGGAACGTGATGTCCGGGTGTGAGCGCAGCATGTCACGGATGAGCTTCGTTCCGCTCCTGGGACAGCCCACGATGAAGATGGGGGAATCGGTCATTGCCATGATCCATTCATACTATTGTCCGCCTGGTGTTAAGCTCCCTTGCTCCACCCTCCAATAATAACACGCGGGGCACTGCAGAAGTAGCGCACTTGCCCGCGTGTGGAGTTGTCCATACCGGAAGAGACCCACGGGCTTAGGGTAATGTAGATGTCCCGTATCAATCCATGGATTAGGGCAGGCTTTGCGAGCCTAGCTGTTCAACATTTCCTCAAGCGCCTTTTCGGTCTCCCCTATCATCTTTTCCAGGGTGAAATTTTCTTCAATCCTCCTGCGCAGATCATCGCGGCGAACCTTCGGGAGCATGTCCAGCATACCGTCCAGACCCTGTGCGAGAGCGGCGGGGTCACCCGGCGGGACTACAGTACCGAGGTCAGCCACGATAAGAGCGGAATCCCCCGCATCGGTCACGACACAGGGCACGCCGCAGGCCATGGCCTCCCCGATCACGTTCGGGAACCCCTCGCTGTGAGAAGAGGAGCATAGCACGTCGAGCGCGTTCAGAACCGAAGGCATGTCCTCTCTGACCCCGGCCCACAGGATTAGATCACCCAATCCGAAGTCACGGCCCAGGAGTTTAAGCTCATTTCCGTAACGCTCATTCCCGTCGCCGATGCAGACGAAACGGGCGTCCCCCCTTTCCCTGAGAAGTAGTGAGGCTGCTTTCAGGAAATCGGCATGTCCCTTGACCGGGCTTAAGCGGGCGGCGATACCTATGAGCGGCGAGTCTCCGGGGATGCCCCATTCCCGGCGCACTATCTCGCGAGCTGCCGGGTCGGGTCTGAATTTATCCGTATCGATACCGTTATTAATGACGATCTCACTTTTGCACCTGTAGCCTAACCTTCTCCTTGAAGCGAGTCCCTTAAACGAATTGGGTATCATGAGAGGGACGAACGGCGAGACCCACTTGTTTACATACAGGGCAGGCGACGCCTTCCGGGTATAGCCTCCGGGCCTCCTTTCAGGAGTAGAGCCCTGTACGCCCCATACGATTTTAGTTCCCGGCACAGAGCATACCGCAAGCCAGGAGATAAAGCTGGCTGTATGTCCTTGAAAGGCATAGAGGACTTGTATGCGCTCTTTCTTAATTACCCTTCTCAATTCGAGCACCGCCCGGATCAAACCCGCCACCTCCGGCAGTACGTTCCCCGGCCTCTTATCATAGAGGGTTCTTATTCGGACTTGCGAGGCTTCCCACATAGAGCCCCAGTCCCGGTCAACCGGATATAGGGCGAGTACCGATACCTGGTGTCCCTTCTTTTGCAGACCCCCGGCAAGCAGGGAGAGCTGGCGTATGACGCCTCCCAACCCAAGGGTGTCGATAAAAAACAGGATTCTCATTACAATCTCCGGGGTAAATTACCCATCCTCTAACATATCACACCCATTGAGGAGGAAACAAAATATCCTTCCGATCAGGATAAAACCTGCACTCCCCCACCTGGATCGCAGAAGTATCAAGCGTCTTTTCCCGCCCCGCGAGATGCCGTTGGTGAAAGCCCTTCATTCACTTCCCTTCGCAGTTGACCGCTTTCGCCAGACGATATATACCGCGCTCAGAGCCATGAAGACGATCAGGTACGGAATAAGAAAGGGGAGCGCCTTATCCGGAGGGAAGTTCAGCTGTGCTATAACAAGGGCGAATCCGGGGTTACGTCCTGCAGCCTCGAGTGCCAGCGTCGCCCGTTCGCCCGACCGTTCCGGGACCGAGAAGTGGCCTATCGCGAGCGCCGAGGCAATGAAAACTGCTATAGTAATGTATGCGCTTATCTCCATTTCGAATATGAGCCGAATTTTTAAAGATAGAATAATCAGAATCATAAGCGCGAGGACTATCCACCCGAATCTGACTAGCGGAGCCACCGCCCTCCCGGCCGTCCCGGGGAAGAGGGCTCTCAGGACGAGGCCGAGACCGACCGGGAGTATGATGATTCTCAAAACGATCTTCGCGATTTGAGCGGGGTCCACGCTCGCGGAAAAACCGAGGGCCTTCGACATGAGAGCGAGCGTAAGCGGCGTAGTTATTATGGCGAGTAACGCGATCGATAAATGAAGGCTCCCTATGAAGTCGTACTTTCCGGAGGCCTTCGATGCCCTGATGAGCATGAGCGGAGCCGCGGGCGAGGATGCGAGTATAGCCAGGCCGGCGGCAGTTCTGTCGGAAGGGTGCAACACGAATACTATCAACAGCGCGGCAAGGGGGACGAGAACCATTACCGCCAGGAGCGCTCTCAATAAAAGCAGCGGTTTATCCCTGAAATAAAAGAGATGGGAGGGGGCCATCTGCAGCCCCGCAGAAAACATGAGGCACAGCACCGCGGTGAATGTGCCCGCTTTAATTATCTCCGGATACAGCTCAGGCGATATCATGACCGTTGTCCGCCCATCAAGGACTGAATACTAAATTGAAACCACTGCCTGGTAAATTCAGTTCTGATAATATACTTTTTTATACGGCCAATGTCCTCATTTAGGACAAACGACACTGCACGCCCGGACCTGATTCGATAATGCCCTGCAAAAATTAGAAAATAATACAGTTATATGGCATGCTATTTGCACCTCTAATTATTTGGTATCGTCAATAGCTTGCATTAATTATTACTGATGATAGCGAATAACGAGTGAATGCCGGGGTACTATCGGAGATAGTACGATGAACATAGAAAATTTCATGCCTGGCAAGGAGTACAACATATGAGTAACAAAGACCTCATCAAAAGGGCGCGGAAGTTCGCGGCGCCGTTCCGTGTAACGAAAGGAAGCAAGTTCCGCCTGAAAGACGTCGATCCCGGCGACACGCTCCACCTGCAGTCAGAGGACAAGCCCCGCGCCAAGGAGGTGCTCTCCAACGGGGTCCAGCTACTCGCCGAGCTTCAGGACATGCTCTATGCCCAGGACCGCTGGGCGGTACTTATCATCCTCCAGGCCATGGATGCGGCTGGAAAGGACGGTACGATCAAGCATATCATGTCGGGGGTAAACCCGCAGGGCTGTCAGGTTCATTCCTTCAAGTCGCCGTCTCCGGAGGAGCTCGATCACGATTATCTCTGGCGCTGCATGAAGGCACTGCCGAACAAAGGCAATATCGGCATATTCAACCGCTCCTATTACGAGGAAACGCTCGTGGTGAGGGTCCATAAGGAATATCTCGACAATGAGAAGCTCCCGCCCGGGCTCGATACACGCAACATCTGGAAGGAGCGATTCCAGGATATACGCAACTTCGAGCGTTACCTTACGCGGAACGGGGTGATAATCCGGAAGTTCTTCCTGCACGTTTCAAAGGAGGAGCAGGAGAGGCGTTTTATGGAGCGGATCGAGAACCCGGAGAAGAACTGGAAGTTCTCCGCCAGTGACGTAAAAGAGCGTCAGCACCGGGACGATTACATGAAAGCCTTCGAAGACATGATCCGAAACACCGCCACGAAGGAAGCCCCGTGGTATGTCGTCCCCGCCGACAACAAGTGGTTCACTCGTCTTGTGGTCGCGGCGGCTATCATCGATGCCCTGGCCTCCCTCGACTTGCATTATCCGAAAGTGGACGAGAAGAAGCTCGAAGAACTCGCGGCTGCGAAAAAGACGCTCTTGAGCGAGAATAGAAAACGGAGTTAGTTGAATATAATATAATCATGATTTCATAGGTCTCGGGTCTATAGACCCTATAAATCTATAAAATGGGAGATGCGGAAATGGTATCCGAAGAAAACAATACCGGTCTTTATGTCGATAGCGAGACCGGTCAGATGATGCGGATAGTGAGGGACCACAAAGTATTCTGGACTACCATGCCGATAGAGCTCGCGGGCGGGGAAGGCAGACCCCTTAAAGTTGGCATGGCATTAGCGCTCGTAGGCACTGATGCGGACGATGGAGTTTCGGGAGAGGGGAGCGAAGAGCCGACCGTATACGACAAGCTCTACGAGATCGCCCGGTGGCTCACCTCCGGGGACGAGCCGGACGTCAGGTTCGAGATAAGGAGACATGACAACATCGTCTTCTACCTCCCGGACGACCTCAAGACAAAGAGGAAAGACTACGTCGTCGTACTCAGAATACTCCACAACGATCAATTCAATTTACCTCTTGATAAAAAGCAGCTCGATGTCCTGGGCGGATTCGAAAAGAAGCTCAAGGATATCGGTTCACCCAAAGACCATTGGAAAAAGCAGCCGGTCAATCAGATTTAGCTGCCTGGAACCCGGCCATACGGCGGCCATGAGCCAAACGAAGGCGCAGCCATGAGCCAAATGAAGTCAATGAGAAAACCGGAAGCGATACTCGTTATTAATTCAGGCTCATCGAGCCTTAAATTCTCAGCCTTCACATCCGGCGAAGCCATCAAGCCGTTCCTCCGCGGTCAGATAGAAGGCTTATTCACGAATCCACATTTCACCGCGCATGACGGAGACGGGAACGTTATAGGAGAGAAGAGCTGGGCGCCCGGAACGAAGCTCGGACACGACGGGGCGGTAGAATATTTATTCGACTTCGGCGGGTCGGGCGTCATGGCGGGACACACGATCGTAAGCGCCGGGCACAGGGTCGTCCACGGCGGGACGGTGTTTACGGAGCCCGTGCTCATAGACGATAGCGTAATCGAGGCCCTCGAAAAGCTCGTGCCCCTCGCCCCCCTCCATCAGCCATACAACGTCGCGGCTATCAGAGCCGTGAGGAAAAGAGAGCCGGGCCTCCCTCAGGCAGCTTGCTTCGACACGTCCTTCCACCGCACTCAACCGCATCTGGAGCGTACCTACGCCATACCGAGGATTTATACCGAAGAAGGGGTCAAGCGGTACGGCTTCCACGGCCTGTCGTACGAATACATAACCTCCGTCATGCCGGCGTACGACGGCACGCTCGCCTCGGGCCGTGTCGTGATCGCACACCTCGGCAACGGCGCCAGCATGTGCGCGGTGAAGGACGGGAGGAGCGTCGCAACGACAATGGGGTTCACGGCCGTATGCGGGCTGCCGATGGGTACGCGCTCGGGGACGATAGACCCCGGCATCCTGATATACATGATGGACCGTTACGGTATGGACGCGAGGGACGTGGAAGATCTCATATACCACCGGTCGGGCCTCCTCGGCGTATCGGGCATATCGAGCGACATGCGCACACTGCTCGCAAGCCCGGACCCTCGTGCGAAGGAGGCGGTAGAGCTCTTCATATACAGAATAGGACGGGAGCTCGGCTCGCTTGCCGCGGCATTGGGGGGCATAGACGGGATAGTGTTCACGGGAGGCATAGGCGAGAACGCCGCATTAATAAGGGAGAAGGTATGCCTCGATGCGGGATGGCTCGGCGTAGAGCTGGATAAAGATGCGAACGAAGCGGGAGTGCCCAGGATAAGCAATGAGGGGAGCAGGGTTTCAGCATGGGTCATACCGACGAACGAGGAATTAATCATAGCCTCCCACACCAGGCGCATTCTCGAATCAGGGAGAGGTAAGTAGCTAAGTGAGGACATAAACTTGAATTTATAACAGACGAAGTGCGGGTATTATCCCTCCTTCAACATCCTGAATAGCCCAGGCGGTTATGAGATTACAGTTTGTTTCCGGTCTATCCCGCGGCTGCAGGAGATTTAGGCAACAATTAATCTATTTCTTACTCTTCGGGTTACGCTTCCCGAAAAGTTTATATATACTGAAGCCGCTCCTGATATCCGCCCATCTGAGTAGAATCTCGTCAGGGAGCCACGCCTTCATCCTCCTCCTTTTCCTGCGCTTCTGTATAAAGTTGTAATAATCCTGGGCCAACCACATGAGCTTCTCCGGAATAGTTATGGGACGCCCGTGCCCCTCCGTCTCGTATCCCAGCTCCCCAAGCAAATCCCCGGCGACTGATTCGAAGATGGCGCGGTCGGCTGCAGACATCTCATTCCTCCATTTCTCCCGGTTTTTACTCAGAATCTCGGTCATCGTCCCGTACCCGCCGGGCTGCGAGAGGTTGATTCCGCTTTCGATGAAATTAGGCCTTAGGACTGCCTCACAAAAAGGTTCGCCAATGAATTCACAAACCTCCTCCTTGATCTCCCGCGGATCTTCGAGAAGGGTCTCGTATCGTACTTCCATATATCTTTCGGGGCCCGCCCTACCCCCGTCGTCCCGTCCCTTTGTCACCATGCGCCTCCATGCGCGTGCCGCCGCATAAACGTTCCCGGGCCCGTACCATTGCTTGATATAGGAGAGTGCGACGTCCCTCCCGTCGCGGTATATGTGTAATATCTTGCAGGACGGGAAAATCTCGATAAGCGCCGGGATTTCTGTGACGTACTGGGGAGTCTTATCCCCCCAGCGGGGCTTGCCGTCCCTCCCCGCCCATTCCATGAAGATACGGGAGACTATCTCACCATAACTCCGGCACTCAGAGAACGAAGACGGCGTCTGGGAAAGCTTGAAGGCCCTGACCCAGTAGATACCGAGTATGGCCGCTGCGATCTTCACAGCCTCGGCCTCATTCCCCGGGTTGCCGTATAATTTATAGAACCTCGGTATGAAGTGTGACTCGTAGGGGAACGTGATATTCGGATGAGAGCGCAGGAGATCCCTGATCAGCTTCGTTCCGCTCCTGGGACAGCCTACTATGAATATCGGGGAATCGGTCATTCTCAAAACTCCAGCATCGGTGTTTATACCGGGCGACAAGAGAAAAATCTCTCCCGGACGCGTCGCCAATTCAATAATAACATTTACGGGCGGTGAGAAATAGCAGAGCGACGCCCTCCGCTCGGAGCAACTATCCCCGAATCTCCGACAATGCCGTCGAATTCATGTTTTCCCCGTCCAGGGTGTCCTGATTCCAATCTTCTTCGTCATCCGGATGGAATTCCAGTCCACTCTATCGGCGCTGCTATAGCCCCGTCAGCATCTTCCCGAGCAGTCGTCCCGAGCCCGCGCCCACACCGGCTCCGGGAGAGACGACATGCACCTTCGTGAACTCTCGGGGACCGACAAATATCCCCACACTCTCCGAATGGGGAATGATTGCGGCAGCTGTAGGATTAGGATTTCTCGGAGTGTTCTTCGCGGTACGACGCAAGAGAGCAGCGGTTTAGCTTTAGTGTGGCACCCTCTTTTGATATGGTTGGTGATTATTTCTTATAAGGGAAAAGAAGGGGGGCCGAAGCCCCCCGTTCCAGCTCTTACAGAAATTACTTATACTTGGAAAGATACCTTCCCTATACGCTTCCATTTAGTCTTGCCATTAAAAGTAAACAGGGCGTAATAGACTTCCCCCTTCTTGGTTAGTCCGGCCATTTCAAATCCCCCTTGTTGAAGTGCCGGAAGGGTACAGGTAAATTTAAAATTCCCCGGTACTAGAAAATCACTAGAAAAGGGGAATATAAACACTTACAATTATCATGTAACTAACTGTAATCATTGTCACGTCCCCGTAGCTCAGACGGATAGAGCGCAGGATTCCTAATCATATTCACCCCTATTTGTAGCGTTCCAACGTATTGTTATCATTATATAATATTTTTACCCTTTTCTGAAAATTTCAAAAAAGTGCATACAAAGTGCATACCTTTGGCTTGACATTGAAACGAGCAATATTATCTCCTCCTATTTCTGTTCCTGTTTTTGCAGAATCTTAATCTTCTTCTAAATTTTGATAAGATGATATTTGGCATTATTAAATTTCTATCGTCTTCTTCAAGAAAATATCCTGAACTGAATGCTTCACGTTCCGATTCATATATATC
>MFCJ01000071.1 GCA_001775255.1 Candidatus Dadabacteria bacterium RIFCSPHIGHO2_12_FULL_53_21 | reverse complement strand
ACTGGATTCCCGATCGGTGTCGGGAATGACAAAATGATGGGGTTTATATATTCCCTCCTTTTGTAAAGAACGGTTCTGAGCAAGCGTAAGAACCGGACGCCGTAACAAAAAAAGCTCTGAGGTAAATTAACTTTCGGCTGAATGTTATTTAAGTCCAAAGGGGTAGGGAGGATTTTGCTATATGTCCCCAGTCTCCCCTCAAGCCTTATGCCTGGCGAACTCCTGCTCGAACCTGCTCTTGAGCTCCTCCGCCTTGGCATCGTACGCGGCCGGGTCGGCCCAGCTCTTCCTGGGTTCCAGCAGATTGTCGTCGACCCCCGTACAGGACGCGGGGACCTTGAGACCGAACACGGGCACTTCCCTGAACGACCCCTTGTCGAGCTCGCCGCTCACGGCGGCGTTGACGAGCGCCCTCGTCTGAGGGAGCGGCATCCTCTTTCCGACCCCGTAAGGCCCCCCGGTTATCCCGGTGTTGAGGAGCCACACCGAGGCCCCGCTCTCTTCGAGCTTCCTCTTAAGCATCTCCGTGTAATACAGGGGCGGCCTCGGCAGGAACGGCGCACCGAAACAGGGGCTGAACGTCGCCTGGGGCTCTGTCACCCCCCTCTCGGTCCCCGCTACCTTCGCCGTATAGCCGAGCGTGAAATAATATAGCGCCTGCTCCGTCGTGAGCCTGGATATCGGGGGCAGCACCCCGAACGCGTCGTACGTGAGCATGAATACGTTCCTGGGTATTCCGCCCATGCCCGCGGGCACGATATTTTTAAGCGAGTCTATCTGGTAGGCGCTCCTCGTGTTCTCGGTAAACCTGTCGCTGTCGAAATTAATACTGCGCGTCCGGGGGTCGATCTCGACGTTCTCGAGAACCGTGCCGAACTTGAGCGAAGCTTCGTATATCTCGGGCTCGGTCGCCGGGTTGAGCTTTATGACCTTCGCGTAGCAGCCTCCTTCGAAGTTGAACACGCCCCGGTCGAACCAGCCGTGCTCGTCGTCCCCTATGAGGGCGCGCACCGGGTCCGCGGAGAGGGTCGTTTTACCCGTGCCCGAGAGGCCGAAGAACAGAGCCACGTCCGCGTCCCTGCCGACGTTGGCCGAGCAGTGCATAGGGAATACCCCTTCCCTGGGGAGGAGAAAATTGAGCACGGTGAATACGCATTTCTTCATCTCCCCCGCGTAACGCGTGCCGCCTATTATGGCCACGCGCTTGCCGAAGTTGAGCACGATGAACGTCCCCGTCCTCGTACCGTCTTTCTCAGGGTCGGCCTCGACGCCCGGCGCCGAGATCACCGTAAACTCGACCGACTTGTGGGGGAGCTCTTCCGGTCCCGGCCTTATGAACAGGTTGTTTACGAATAAGTTATGCCACGCGAACTCGTTTATCATGCGGACCCGCATGCGGTATTCCGGGTGGGCGCAAATGTAGAGGTCCCTCACGAAGAGGTCCTTACCCTGGAAGTAGTCGGTGACCTTCTTGTATAGCGAGTCGAAATTGGCGGGGGATATGGATTTGTTTACAGGACCCCATAGAATCTCTTCCTCGGAGCTGGGTTCCATGACTATAAACCTGTCCTGGGGCGAGCGCCCCGTATGGGGAGCGGTATACGCGACGAGCGTACCCCCCTCTGCAATCTCCCCCTCCCCCCTCTTTACCGCCTCTTCGTAGAGGGCGGATACGGGCGTGTTATAGTAGACCTTTCCCGTGTTCCTGATGCCGTGCCTGTCGAGAAGCTCTTTTTCGATTATGTGCTGCACCAATTGATACCTCCATCGGTTTCCACACGCAAACGGGCGGCGGGAAAGTAAGAATGTATATCATGCAGTAATGGATTTCAAGAACACCGGACAGAAATAATCTAATGAGTTACGGACACTTCTATCATTTCGCACAGCCGACCCCCGGCATGCGCAGGCATTCCCGGCATCCTCGCCGTGCGGCGGGAATTACCGGCGGATATTTAACACATTACACAGTAAAGAAGGCATCTTCCGGGCAGCCCCGGCATCAATTTTACCAGTTTTTCCGTATCCGAACCCCGCTCCAGCCGGCGGGAGCCCAGTTGACCGGGGGTCTGAACTGTGATAGATTGTAAGGAGCAGCACTGCCAATCACACAAGAGGGGTCACTAACATAGAAATGTTTAAAGTAGGGAACAAGGCTGTATACCCGGCTCACGGCGTTGTGCAAATCATGTCGGTAGAATCAAAGGAAATATGCGGGACGATTAGGAATTTTTACATCCTCCAGGTCGTGGACAGCGATGTAACCGTGATGGTCCCGACCGATAACGCCGAGACCGTGGGCCTCAGGAACGTGATCACCAGGAGGCAGATAACCAAGATTTACGATATTCTAAAAACAAAAATCAAAAACTCGAACCACCAGAACGGGGGCCAGAGCTGGAACAAGCGGTACCGCGAATACTCCGACAAGCTCAAGAGCGGCGATATATTCGAGGTAGCGGCCGTGCTCAGGGATATCAACCACCTCCAGCGGGATAAGGACCTCTCGTTCGGCGAAAAGCGGATCATGGACTCTGCCCGCACGCTCCTTGTCAAAGAAATATCCATAGCGAAGAACCTTGGGGAAGACTCGGTGACGAAGGAAATAGAAAAACTCCTTCTCTGAAATTAGTGAATCTCCTCCCCCCCTCGGTTATACTTTTTATTTAATCCATTTAAAATTTGAATCATGGTAAACGGCATACTCGACATAGAGACGGCTTCGCGTCTGAGACGTTTTTATTTCAGGAGCCAGTCCCGCGTCAGGGGCCGGAAGGCAGGCATACACAAGAGCCTGTACAAGGGCATCAGCCCCGACTTCCTCGAATACAAGGAATACAACCGTGGGGACGAGCTGAGGCAGGTGGACTGGCGGCTCTACGGACGCCACGACCGGCTCTACGTCAAGAAATTCGAGGACGAGGTCAACCTCGCCTGGTGCATCCTCGTCGACAGCTCGGCCTCTATGGGCTATGGGGAGGGCGGCTCTCAGAAGCTCCGTTACGCCGAGAGACTGGCCGCAACCCTCGCATACCTGCTTCTGAGACAAGGGGACTCTGTCGGTGCGGGGTCGTTCTCCGGAAAGGACCTCTCGCTTATACCGCCCAGGGCGGGCAATTCTTATATAACTCCCCTGCTGAACAAGCTCGAAACACTGACGCCCTCCGGCGGGACAGCGCTCGCGGAGCCCCTGCTCAAGGCGCTCGAGGTGTTTAAGCAGGACGCGTCTTTCGTAATCGTATCCGACCTCCTCACCGACGAGAGCGAGATAGAGAAAGCGCTCCAGCTTCTGAAAGCGGCAAAAAAAGAGGCCGTGATATTCCACGTGCTCCACGAGGACGAGATCGATTTCGGGTTCCGGGGCCCCCTCGAATTCCTCGATATGGAGTCCGAAGAAAAGGTCATAGTGGATACGGACGCGGTAAGGGACGGGTACAGGAAAAGGATAAGGGAGTTCACCGAAAGGCTTAAGCTCCTCTGTCACGAATACGAATCCAGGTACGTGCTCTCGCCGACGTCGCGGCCCGTCGAGGAACCCCTTATCGAGATCGCCGACAAATAGAGAGAGATAGGCATTGAATTTTTCCTTCCTTAACCCGCTGTTCCTGATCGGAATCGCCGCAGTCGCCCTGCCGGTGATCGCGCACCTCATATCGAGGAAGAGCGGAGTCGTAAAAAAATTCCCCGCGGTCAGGTTCCTTATCGCATCCCGGGGGGACGCGTCGGCGAGGTCGAGGCTGAAGGACATCCTCCTCCTCCTCCTGAGGGCGCTCGTCATAGTCCTCCTCGTCCTCGTATTCGCCAAGCCCGCGCTCTTCTCTTTCGCCCCCGCCGGAAGCGGCGGCCCGAAGGCGCTCGCGATAATAGTGGACAACTCTTTCAGCATGGGGTACGGGGACAACCTCGAGCGCGCGCGGGAGAAAGCCTCGGAATTAATAGAAACGCTCCCCGACGGGAGCTTCGGCATAGTCGCTCCGCTTGTCGCCGGCGAAGAAGGGAGGCTCTCGCCTTCGAGCGGCGAGGAAGCGCTCCGGGACGGATTGAGCGGAATAAAGATTTCAAGCACGTTCACCGATAACGAAAAGAGGCTCGAAGAGGCCTTCTCCGCGTTAGAAGGTGCGCCCGGACAGACGAAAAAAGTAGTCTTCATAACGGACCTCCAGAAAAACGGATGGCAGAACGAAAAAGCCGACAGGGACTGGCTCGATATAATAGACGTCTCCAAAGAAGCCGCCCCGGCGAACCACGCCGTGACCGGGATTGACGCGAGTTACGGCAAGGACGCCGTAACGCTCGGGCTTTCGGTGTCCAACTTTTCGGATAAGCCCGAGGAGCAGCTCCTTGCAACTATGAGCGCCGGGGGGGAAGAGCTGAGCGCGTATCTCGATATCCCGCCCGGAGGGAAGGTCTTAAACGAGTTCACCATACCGGGGGAATATATTTCCGGGGATAAACCCTTCGACAAAGCTCAGGACAGGTCCTCCGGCGATGCTCGGGACACCTTTAAAGTAGGCTCCGCCGGGATACCGCGCGACAGGCTCGCCGTAGACGACACAAGATACATCGTGCTCTCGGACAGGGACGATTTCAACGTGCTCATCGTGGACGGGGACCCGAGGGAGGACGCGAGGCTCTCGGAGACCTATTACCTCGCGAGGGCGGCCGAGACTATATCCGAGATTACGGGCGCTCATATCACCGTCAAGGACAACGACAGCTTCCTCGGCGAGAAGCTGTCCGGTTACGACCTCGTATTCCTCGCGAACGTCGGGGACGTCACGGAAGCGAGCGCGAAAGAGCTCGCGGAGTTCGCCGACCGGGGCGGTACGGCAGTGATATTCCTCGGGGAGCGCATAAGGGCGTCCTCATACAACGCCCTCCTCAAAGACCTGCTCCCCGCCGAGCTGATAGCGGAGGAGGAGAGAGAGGTGAAAATCGTCCCCTTGCCTCAGCCGATTTTCCCGAAAGAGGTCGGAGAAAGGCTGAGCCAGGTCGGGGTCAGGAAGCATATAAAGGCGGTGCCGTATCCGGGAGCGGAGGTCCTGCTGGGTCTCGAAGGCGGCGACCCGTTTATGATAAAGAAATCCCTCGGGAAAGGGAGCGTCTTCCTCATCACCTCCACGGCCGATACGAGCTGGAATAATTTTTCGATAACCACCGTGTTCCTTCCCGTCGTGAAAGGTTTCCTCGACATGCCCGGCTCCGCTAACGAAGGCAGGAGGAACTTTATTGTCGGCGACACCATAGCGATCGACGCCTCGGCCGGCGCGGACAGGGTCGAAGTGATAAGCCCTTCGGGGAAGAGGTACGTCATCGATACGGGCTCGGCGCTTTTTGAAAAGGCGTACGAGCCCGGCATATACACGGTCAGGGAATCGGGAAAGGATTTCTACAAATTCTCCGTAAACGTCGACCCGCGCGAATCGAACCTCGAAAAGTTAGAGACCGCTCCCGAAGGGCCCGACGCCGAAATTACTCCGGGCCTCGTAAAGGTATACAGGGATATTTGGCGCTACTTCCTCTGGGGCGCGGTGATGCTGTTTATATCCGAAGCGGCCGCGAGAGCAGTTTTCTCCTGACCTGTTGAGCATATGCGCGTTTCCGTCATCAGCTCAGGTCCACGCCGTCTACGCCGTCAGGTACGGGTTTCCCCATCAGGCTCAATATCGTGGGATAGAGGTCGACCGTCCGGAGGTGCTCTTTTTTGATACCGGCGCTCATCGCCACGGGCACGAGCATATGCTCGCTAAAAAGAGCCCCGTGCGAGGAGCGGTGCTCCGGGCTCTCGTGCTTCGCCCTCAAGTCGTAACCGGGGTTCGCGCTCAGGACGAGGTCCCCCGCGCGCGGCGCCTCGAGGAGCTGTATTACCTGAAGGAGCGCGTCCGGGTAGCGGGTACCGAAGCTAAGGTCAAGCGCCTCGTCCGCGCTCATCCTGCCGGGCATCCCGTTATAACCGAACGGGTCATCAGAAATCTTTTCATAGTTTATTAAACCTTCACTATCGAGCCACGCCGCCGCCTCTCCCCTCGCGCTCTTCATCCTCGCCCTGCCCCTCTCGTCGAGTCCCGCGACTATATCGACCTCCGGCCTTTCGAGGAAGCCCTCGGCGAGGCCGTAAAGCTCTTCGAAAGTCGATTTCCTCCCCCAGCCCTCCGGGCTCTTCACGTATATGTTGGCCATGGCGTTCCCCGATATCAGGCTCGCAGCGTCCGCGTCCGTGAAATGCCTGAAGACGTTCGGGTAATAGAAGGTCTTGTATCCCCTGTGGTTCATGAACTCCAAAGAATCGAAATGGGAATGCGTCTGCGTCAGCCCGTGGTCGCTCCCGATTACTATGAGCGTCTCGTCGATCCTCCCTTCCGATTCGAGCTTCTTCGCCGCAAGCCCCACGGTCTCGTCGATCCTCGTATAGGAATCGAGGACCTTTCTATGGAACGGGTGGTTTATGTGCGAATAAGTGTCTATGCCCAGGAACACGACGAATATGAAATCGTGCATCTCGCCCAACTCCCGCAGAAGTATTCGCCGCGCCACCATATCGACCTCGTCGCTCTTGTCCGTAAAATGCCCCTTCACCTTGTAGTAGAGCTTCGAGAAACGCGTCTTGTCGTACCTGATGCTCACCCCGCGCGAGAGCTCGTTCAGGATGTTCCCGCTCCGGGGGAATATCTCGAAGAGGCTCTTGTTGTCCGCCGACACGTCGCTGTTCATGAAATAGGTCTCGAGCCCGATGTAGCTCCTGAAGCGCCGGAAAGAAAAGAGCCTCCGCCTGTCCGGGTAGATGTGCCTGTCGAACCACCTTATCCCGGGGAAGTTGCACCTGCCCGGATACTTCCCCAGTATGTAGGGCGTGTAAGCGGGCCCTGTAGTCGACGGGAAAACGGAGGACGCTATCCTGAAGGAGCCTTTCTCGACGACGTATTTGGAAATATTCGGCAGATCTCCCTTCTCGAGAAGCTCTGAAAAAACGTCCGCCCTTGCGCCGTCGGCCATGATGAATATACAGTTCTTGAACCTGCTCATCTTTATATTAGTCCTTCAGGCAGGCGATTATTTCAAGCGCGCCTGTCATGAGAAATACCTGTCGTATATCTTCCTGATCGTATTGGTCCTGGCTATATATTTCTCCCTGAGCTCTTTACCGTCGGGCCCCATGCCGAGCTCGGCCGAGAGCTTCTCGAAATCGCTCTCGTAAAGCTCGTTTATAGACCTGTCGTGGAGGAGCCTTAATAAGTTCTCCATCTTTTTGAGGAAGTGAAGCCCGTCCGAAAGCGACGCGTATTCCTTCTCCTTTATTATCCCGGCGTCCCGGAGCCCTCCAAGCGCGTCGAGCGTATTCTGCCCCCTCACTCCCCTGTGCTCACCGCCGTGCCTGAGCTGGAGCATCTGGACGAGGAACTCGATATCCACTATACCGCCCCTGCCCGTCTTGATGTTGAGCTTCTGCTTGCTCTCCCTCGCGAGCTCTGTCTCCATCCTCGCGCGGAGGTGTTTTATCTCCTTGTGAAAACCGGGCGGCACGGGCTTGCCGTAAACGAATTCCTCGATCGATCCGGAAACGCGCTTCCCGAGCTTTGAATCCCCCGCCGAAGGCTTCGCCCTGATGAGCGCCTGCCTCTCCCACACCTGTGCGCTCTCCTCGTGGTATTTCCTGAACGCGTCGTACGACGTCACCAGCGCGCCCGAGCGCCCCGAGGGCCTGAGTCCCATGTCTATCTTGTACGCGAAACCCTCGCCCGTAGGTACCGAGATCACCGAGATCACCTTCTGCCCGAGCTTCGAGAAGAACTCGTGCTCCTCGGCCCTGCCGTCGTATATGAAGATCAAGTCGAGGTCGGAATTATAGCTTAACTCGCGCCCTCCGAGCTTCCCCATGCCGAGCACAATCATACGCGGGCCCTTTTTCCTTGCCTTCCCCTTGTCCTGCCCCGCGACTATACCCCACGCGAGGCCGAGGCCGACTTCGAGCACCGCCTCCGCCACGAGCGAGAGGTACCAGCCGACGTAGAACGGGTCGACCTCGCCGTTTAAGTCCCGGAGGCAGATCTTGAGCGTCTCCACGTGCCTGAACCTCCTTATAGCGTCGAGCTTGTCCCCGTAGTCGCTTTCACCGGAGAGAGCCGATTCGAGCTCGATAATCATATCGTCTTTCGACGCGAACTCCGTCCTCACGCTCCTTAGCGTGATGACGTCCAGGTACTCGGGATGCCTGATGAGGAAGTTCGACAAGTACCCGCTCGTCGAAAAGAGCTTCGAGAGTAGCTCGATGATGTCGGGGTTCTCGAGAAGGACGGCGTAGATGGACGTCCTCCAGCCGATGCCCGAGATGAAGCGCTCGAGGTTGATTAGC
>MFCJ01000070.1 GCA_001775255.1 Candidatus Dadabacteria bacterium RIFCSPHIGHO2_12_FULL_53_21 | reverse complement strand
CGCCCATCGGCAATACCGCCGGAGGAATTACCAGGCTCCGTATGACAGGCCCGTCAGACTCGATCGCCGCCTCGAGGACCTCGTCCATATGGTCGACGAGCTTGATCTTGACGTCCTTGAGTATGTTCTCGCGGATCTCCCTCAGGTCCTTCTCGTTCTCCTGCGGGATGATAATGGTCTTGACCTTGCCCCTGTGAGCGGCAAGGATCTTCTCCTTGAGCCCGCCTACCGGGAGCACCCTCCCCCTGAGCGTTATCTCCCCGGTCATCGCGACGTCGTTCCTGACCGGCTTCTTGATGAGCGCCGATACTATGGCGGTACCGATCGCTATGCCTGCAGACGGCCCGTCCTTCGGCGTCGCTCCCTCGGGAACGTGGATGTGTATGTCCACCTTCTGATGGAAGTTCCTCTCGAGCCCGAGCCTCTCGGCCCTCGACCTCACGTAGCTCATGGCGGCCTGCGTCGATTCCTGCATGACCTCCCCGAGCTTTCCGGTAACGGTGAAATTCCCCTTTCCGGGCACGACGGAAACTTCGATAGTCAGCAGCTCTCCGCCGACTTCCGTCCACGCGAGCCCGGTGGATATGCCTATCTGCGGCTTCTCCTCTATCTCTCCGTACTTGAATTTGGGGATGCCCAGGTACTTCTGCGACGCTATCATGTTGGGTGTGACCTTCACGACGTGGTCGAGCCCTTTCTTCACGATATCCCTCGCAGCCTTCCTGCACAGGGTCGCGAGCTCCCTCTCGAGAGTCCTCACCCCGGCTTCCCTCGTATAGCGTCTTATAACCGTCTGTATAGCGGGGTCCGAGAGCTTCAGGTTCTCTTCCTTGATCCCGTGCGCTTCGAGCTGCTTGGGAACGAGGAACTTCTTCGCGATCTCGAGCTTCTCGTCTTCCGTGTACCCCGAGATGCGGATGATTTCCATCCTGTCCTGGAGCGCCCACGGTATCGTGTGAAGCACGTTCGCGGTCGTGATGAACATTACGTTAGCCAGGTCGTAGTCGACCTCTATGTAATGGTCGTTGAAGTTGACGTTCTGCTCCGGGTCGAGCGCCTCTAGGAGCGCCGACGCCGGGTCCCCCCTGAAGTCCATTCCCAGCTTGTCGATTTCATCGAGCAGGAACACCGGGTTGGTAGTCCCCGCCTTTCTTATTCCCTGAATTATCTTTCCGGGCAGAGCGCCTATATACGTACGCCTGTGCCCCCTGATCTCGGCTTCGTCCCTTACTCCGCCTAAGGACACCCTCACGAACTTCCTTCCCATCGAGCGGGCGATAGACTTCGCGAGCGAGGTCTTGCCGACCCCGGGCGGCCCGACGAAGCATAGTATCGGCCCCTTTATCTTTTTCGTAAGCGCCTGCACCGCGAGGTATTCGAGAATCCTCTCCTTCGGCTTTTCGAGGCCGAAGTGGTCTTCGTCGAGTATCCTCTGCGCTTCGTCTATGTCTATCCTGTCGTCCGTCTTCTCTTCTCCCCACGGTAACGCAAGGAGCCAGTCTATGTAGTTCCTCACGACCGTGGCTTCGGCCGACATGGGGGACATCTGTTTCAGTTTCTTTATCTCTTTCTTTACCTTCTGCTCGGCCTCTTCGGGCATGGTCTTCTTCTTGAGCCTCTCCTCGAACTCCTGTATCTCGGACTTGAGGTCGTCCTTTTCGCCGAGCTCCTTCTGAATGGCCCTCATCTGCTCCGTAAGGTAGTACTCTTTCTGGGCCTTCTCCATCTGCTTCTTTACCCTGGACCGTATCTTCTTCTCGATCTGGAGTATCTCTACCTCGGCCTGAATCTTCTCGTAGAGCTTCTCCAGCCTCTCTGCCGGGTCGAGGGTCTGGAGTATCTCCTGCTTGTCCTCGAGCTTGAACCCGAGGTGAGAGGAAATAGTGTCCGAAAGCCTGCCCGCGTCCTCTATCGACGAGACCGTGACGAGGACCTCGGACGGAATCTTTTTGTTGAGCTTCACGTAATTTTCAAATGCGGTGACGAGCGTCCTAATGAGGGCCTCGGTCTCCACGCCTGCTTCCTGAGGTTCCGGTATGACCTCGACCTCGACGAGGAAGTAGCCCTTGTTGGGAAGGTAGTTCAGCACCTTCGCCCTCTTCTTGCCCTCGACCAGCACCTTCACGGTACCGTCGGGGAGCCGGAGCATCTGAACGATCGTGCCGATCGTCCCTATGTCGTAGATGTCCGTTTCCTGAGGATCGTTCGTCTTCGCGTCCCTCTGCGCGACGAGGAAGATCTCTTTCGATTTCTTCATCGCCTCTTCGAGCGCGCGTATGGATTTTTCACGCCCTACGAACAGCGGCGCGACCATGTACGGAAAAATAACTACATCTCTTAGCGGTAATAACGGTATTGTTTCCATTTGCCCCTTTCCCTCTTCGTTCTTGAAAAACATCGGCATGGCATGTCTCCTTGACTATCCGGATTCACATCCTACGTTCCCAGACGGGCCTCTTCTTCATAAATGAAGAGGGGGTCGCCTTTCCCGTTAATTAAGTCCTCCGTGATAACACAACGCCTTAGCCCTTTAAGCGACGGAACCTCATAAGATATATCGAGCATTACGGTCTCTATGATCGACCTCAGCCCTCTCGCGCCCGTTTTCCTCGAAATAGCCTCGCGGGCGATTGCGGCGAGTGCGCCGTCCGTAACCTCGAGCTCGACACCTTCGAGCTCCATCAGCTTCTGAAACTGTTTGATAATCGCATTTTTCGGTTTGGTGAGGATCTCTACGAAGGACTCTTCGCTGAGCTCTTCGAGAGTGGCGACGACCGGTATCCTGCCTACGAATTCCGGAATGAGCCCGTACTGGATCTGGTCCTCGGGCTGCACTTCTTTTAACAGCGCCCCCAGGTCCTTCTCCTTCGCCCTTCCGAGATTGGCCTCGAATCCGATCGACTTCTCCCCGATCCTTTGTTTCACTATGTCCTCTAGCCCGCAGAAAGCCCCGCCGCAGATAAACAGAATGTTCGTCGTGTCCACCTGCAGGAACTCCTGCTGGGGGTGCTTCCTACCGCCCTTTGGCGGCACGTTCGCTTTGGTCCCTTCCATGATCTTGAGAAGGGCCTGCTGCACGCCCTCGCCGGAAACGTCCCTCGTTATAGACGGGCTGTCCCCGGTCTTTCTCGCGAGCTTGTCTATCTCGTCTATATATATAATACCCTTTGAAGCCCTTTCAAGGTCGTAATCCGCAGCCTGGAGCAGGCTCACTATCATGTTCTCGACGTCCTCTCCGACGTATCCCGCCTCTGTGTAGCAAGTGGCGTCGACTATGGTGAACGGCACGTCGAGGAGCCTCGCGAGGGTCTGCGCGAGAAGCGTCTTTCCGCTCCCCGTGGGCCCTATCATCAGAATATTGCTCTTCTGAACCTCGACGTCCGAATTCCTCTTGCCGCCGTTGTACGCGTTCAGATCGACTCTTTTGTAATGGTTATAGACCGCGACCGCGAGTATCTTCTTAGCCCTTACCTGCCCGATCACGTATTCGTCCAGGAACTTCTTTATCTGTGAGGGAGTGGGTAACGACGAATACCGCTTCTTGAGCACGCCCTCTTTGGCGTCCTCGTCGGCGATAATCTCGTTACATAGCTCTATACACTCGTTGCATATATATACGGTAGGTCCCGCAATGAGTTTCCTAACTTCTTTCTGGCTCTTCCCGCAGAAAGAGCAGTATAGTTTCCCTTCTTTGGTATCGCGTCTCGAAGTCACTTGGCCGCCTCCTCTCTCTTAGAAATTATAGCATCAACGATACCGTATTCTAAGGCGTCATTTGGACGGAGGAAAAAATCCCTCTCCGTGTCCTTCGATATCCTGTCGATAGGCTGGTTCGTGTGCTTCGCCAGAATACGGTTCAGC
This sequence comes from Candidatus Dadabacteria bacterium RIFCSPHIGHO2_12_FULL_53_21, assembly GCA_001775255.1. GTDB lineage: Bacteria > Desulfobacterota_D > UBA1144 > Nemesobacterales > UBA2774 > 2-12-FULL-53-21. The sequence goes on along the minus strand of MFCJ01000070.1, from coordinate 3,611 downwards.
TCCTCGCGCATCCTCAGTATTTCCCTTGCGTGTATCTCTATGTCGGTCGCCTGCCCCTCGACGCCCCCCAATACCTGATGGAGCATCACGCGAGCATGAGGGAGCGCGTACCTCTTCCCCTTCGTCCCCGCAGCCAGGAGCACGGCCGCCATGCTGGCCGCCTGCCCGAGGCACATGGTCGCGATATCGGGCTTTATGTACTGCATCGTGTCGTAGATCGCGAGGCCGGAGGTCACGTTTCCACCGGGTGAATTGACGTAAACGAAGATGTCCTTCTCCGGGTTCTCCGATTCTAAAAAAAGCAGCTGCGCTATCACCGTGTCGGCGACCGGATCGTTGATCGGCGACCCAATGAACACTATTCTGTCTTTGAGTAATCGGGAAAAAATGTCATATGCCCTCTCGCCCCTGCTGGTCTGTTCAATTACAATAGGCACATAGCTGGACATTATTCTTGAGTATACTGATTCTCCCCTTTATTGTCAACGTGAATCGGCTCCCCCGGAACCTCTTCGATCGTCGCATTTTCTATAATGAAATCAATGACTTTTTGCTCGGCGAGACTCGCTTCGAGCCCTTCCAACAGGTCGTTCTTGCGGTATACCTCCCGCACCTGTTCGGCCGCCATGTTGTAGCTTGCGGCGATGCCCGAAAGGCTCCTGTCGATGTCTTCGTCCGTGACCTTTATATCCTCTTTTTTGCGTATCTCGGCGAGTACGATGGAGGTCTTCACGTTCCTGAGCGCGCGTTCGGCGAGAGCGGCCTTCGACGCGTCGTCGAGGGTTTGAATATTGAGCCCGCGCTGGCGGAGGCTCTGCACCATGTTACGGGCGAGCCTCCCGACCTCTTCATTGACGAGGCTCGGCGGGGCGTCGACCGTATTTTTGTCGACGAGAGCGTCTACCACCTGCTGTCTCACCTTGGCTTCCGACTGCTGCTCCGACTGCCTTTTCAAATCCTCTTTTACCTGCCCCTTGAGCGCGGACACGTCCTCCATTCCGACCTCTTTCGCGAGCTCGTCATCGAGCTCGGGCAACGTCCTCTTGAGCACGTCCTTCACCGAAAATTTGTAACGTACGGCCTTCCCGGCTGCTTCCTTTATCTGGAAGTCCTCTCCGTAGCTGACGTCGAATTCCTTCGTCTCCCCCTTCTTCATTCCAATGACGTTCTCTTCGAACTCCGGTATGAGCCTGTCGTGACCTACCAGGAACTGGAGCCCCGACCTCTTCAAATCCTTCACCGGCACGCCGTCTATCGTGCCCTCGAAATCGACTATCGCGACGTCCCCGTTCTCGACCGCCTTCTCCCCTTCGTACGGTTTTATTTCGGCCCTGTGCTCGATAAGGTGCTCAATAGTATGATCGACGTCCTCTTCCCTTACCTCGTGTATCTCCCTCTTAAGCGGGAGCCCCTTGTATTCCGCGAGGTCGAATACGGGAAGCACCTCGAATACGGCGGAGTAGTGGAAGTCCTTGTCCGTCTCGAACAGGTCTGGCGGATTTATCTGCGGCCTGCTTATCGGGTGCGCCGATACCTCTTTGAGCGCCCCTTCGAGAGAGTCCGTGACGAGCCTCGTCGCGGTCTCGCCCAGTATCTCTTTCCTGTAGACGGATTCGACCACGCCCGCGGGCGCTTTACCCGGGCGGAAACCCTTTATCTTGGCGTTCTTACGTATTTCGCCGAAGACCTCGTTCCGTTTCTCCTTCACGACCTCTACGGGGATTACGACGTCTACTTTCCTCTCGGTCCCGCTCAAATTCTCGATGCTCACTTTCATATCTCTCTACCTCTCGGTCCGTCTGATAATTTATACAATGTTGATAATACCTTACCCGCTTTCTATAAAAAGTTAGTAAGTATACATGACAATATTAATTATGAACAATTTATTAATCGGAATATTTATGATGCGGGAATCAACTGAAACGATTCCGCTCGCGGTAAGCCTTGCCTGCATCCGCCGTCGGCGGTACTCGATCCGAAAGGCACCGGGTGACCGGGATGAATCAGTATCCGCCCTACCCCGCCTGGCCGAGGAATCTGAGCCATTTGTAATGGGAGCGGAGCCCGGAGAAGAAGCCTTTGTAGGCGTTATAGGTGACGCTGTATTCCCTGCACGTGTCCTCGACTATCCGCGAGAGGGCGGGATAGTTGACGTGGCATATCTTCGGGAACAGGTGATGCTCCACCTGATAGTTGAGCCCCCCGAGGTACCACGTAAGGAAATGGTTGTCCTTGCCGAAATCAGTGGTGGTGCTCAGCTGATGCACCATCCAGCTCGTACCCATCTGTTTCGTTTCCCCCGAGTGCATGGGGAACCCGGCGTCCTCGTTGCAGTGGGCGAGCTGGAACACGACCGACATTATGAGCCCCTGGAGTAACGCCACCAGCATGTAGAATACGATGACGTAGAGGACGGGATAGAAGTAGAGCGGTATCACGAAAGCCATCGTGAGGAAGAACAGCTTCCCGCCGAAAAAGACTGCCGCGTCCCATCCCCCGGGGCGGTCTATCTCGTGCCCGTTTATTTTTTTCGTAAAGAATGTGTAGAAGTCGTCGAACAGGTGCCACTTGATCGCGAGGAACCCGTATAGGGGCCATATATATATGTGCTGAAAGCGGTGGAAGAAATACCTCTTGTGATGAGGGCTCAGGCGCGCGAAGATCCCCGCCTCTATGTCGTCGTCGTGCCCCGCGATATTGGGATAGGAATGGTGGAAGTAGTTGTGCTTCCTGTACCAGAAATAGGAGCTCCCGCCGATGAGGTCGAGGAAGTGCCCCATCAGCTTGTTCACCCACGGGCGCTCGGAATAGGCCCCGTGGAGCGCGTCGTGCATCACGTTGAACGAGAGCGCGTTCAGCGCAACGCTCAGGGATACGGCCGCGAGTATCAATCCCCAGACCGGAAGCCCTGCGAATACCAGGAGTGAATACGAAGCCGCCACCCACAGGACCGCGATAAATGTCTTGAGATACATCGTGCCGTTGTCCTTTTTGGAAACGGGGTTCTCCTCGAAGTATACGGATACCCGTTTCTTGAGCTCCTTCTCGAACTCCGTGTTCGGAGTAAAGCGTATTTTCGAGTTCGAGCGGCCGTTAATTTCTGCCGAAGTGTTAATCTGATTCATAGTCTGATTAGTCAGGCCGTGATCCGCGTTCGATAGTATTGAGTACAACCCTGGAATCGATTAAATTGAAGCCTGAAGCGCCTGAGCGGGCTTAATGTTATATTCCAATCCGCTTCGCATTCGGTACTTCCAATAAGGCGATCAACCGGACCTGTCAAATTCCCCTTTTCTAACCCTGCAATTTTATCACTCTCTAGCCTGTTTCCGATCGAATAGATCCGGATGAGTGGTTGAAGGGTGAATTTATTAGAGCGATATTATAACATTTTAACCGCCGAGTACAACGGGCACACAATGTGTGCTTTTAGATTTCTCCGATCCTTAATAATTTAGCCGTTCCCGGGCGCCTTTACTCACGTAGTGCCGATTTCCCTATGGAAAGAAGCTGGTCCCGGATTATTCATACGGAAATCAATGCCGGCGTAAAATTGGTGCGAGAGGGGGGAGTCGAACCCCCACACGGTTAGGTACAGGAGCCTAAGT
>MFCJ01000069.1:23401-28563 GCA_001775255.1 Candidatus Dadabacteria bacterium RIFCSPHIGHO2_12_FULL_53_21 | reverse complement strand
TGTCCGAAAGGAAAGTCCCCCGTCAGGCATTTGAAAACCCGGAATCAATCGTCCTCGGCGACGTAAACGGTCTTTATACTTCTCTCCTTTCTTTTTAAGCTTTCTCCGAACGAGGCCGCTTCCTTCCTCGTTCCGAACCGGCCTACCCTGACCCTGTACCACGTGCCCTTTCCCGGAACCTCGGCCTCGGCCACGAAAGCCTGATAACCCTTTCGCGTGAGCCTGTCCGCCAATTCCCGGGCATCCCCCTTTTCCCTGTAGGATGCCACCTGTACAGTGAACTTCCCGCCGGGTAGAGACCCGGCAGGACGCCGCACACCCGTATCATTTACGGCGTCCGAGACCCCGTCGTTTGACGAGCCGCCGGTGAATGAGGCCAGGAGCTGACCTTCGAGCACTGCCGCCGTCGAGCCTCCCGGCAGGACGCCGGGGACGTTTTCATCACCATTTCCGGGAGCGGGGAGGGTCGGAGATTCTTGTTCCGCGATTTTTTCCGACCCTATTTCGATCGTAGTTTCTTCCAGATATTCGCCGGTTCTCTCAGGCGGGGTGCTTTCCTGCTCCACGACCGGGGCATTCGATTCGGCTGAAGCGGGGGCTACGTTTATCGAGCCCTCGAGAGAGACCCGGGATTCCATCTGGCTTGCCAGTATTATCCTGATCTCTTCGTCGCTCCGGCCCGGGACCGAGGCTTCAGCCTGCGGCTCCGCCGGGCGTTCCGCAGGGGGCAGATTTTCCTCAGCTTTAATGCTCCTGAATTCGAGAGACTGAGTGGCGGGGGGGAGCTCCCTTTCTGTAATTCCCGGCCCGGGTGACCGCACATTCTTCTCGGCCGAATCCGTCGGGCTGGTCGGGGGAGCCTTACCGGAAACGCTCCCGACACGGACCGCGTCCCCCTCGCCTATCTTCAAGACCTGAAGGCAGGTGAAAGGTCTTCTTACCTCCACATTCCGCTCGACGAGTACAATCTCAACAGAGCCTATTACATCAGAGGGACTCTCAAAAACGAGTTTCCTCGGGGACTCGGCGATGACGTTCGCCTTTTTACTCCCGATCTTAAAATCAGTCGTCGCGAAATCCCCGTCGAAGGGGCCTTTTATTTCAACAATCCTTCCCGCCTGGCCCACGAGCGGGCACTGGTAATCATAGGGTGTCGGCGACTCCTGATTCCCGTGCCCGGAAGACGACAGGCTTATGGGCACAGATGCGCTGTCGAGGGTTTTCATAGAGGCATCCCTGAGTGTGAACCTCATCTCGGTCCCGGCCGCATTCCTCGGGACGGTAATTTTTATAGATTTTTGACCGGCGGATACCTTGAAAAAGCTCGTTTCGATAATGTAGCCGCTCAGTACCCCGAGGTTGCCGTTCATAACCTCACGAGTGACCCCTCCGGGGTAAAGCGCTATCGAGGCCGAAACGGTGTCGCCGGCGGCTATATCGTCCGGAAGGAATACCTTTACGAGCCCCGCCTTCGATTTTAATTCGACTATGTGCAGGCCCTTCGCCGCATCTTGAGCGAATGACGGAGCGGTATGGACGAGGACGAGATAGACGAGCAGGGGAGCTAAAAGGTTTATGAACCGGCCTGGTGTGTGTCCTGTCATCGCGACCTTTATTCCCGGTAGGGACTTGTTCATAGCGGCGTTAGTTATTAACAGTAATAAAAACCAATTTCACGCTAGGCTCCGAATTTTTGAGCGATTCTCCGTAGGCTTTGGCGGCTTCGATATTGCCGAAGGTCCCTACCCTGACCCTGTACCAGTTCTTATTATCGGGCGACTTCATGGATTTTATAAACACCGGGTACCCCTTCGACTGGAGGGCGCTCGCAAGGCTGTTCGCCTGCTTCTGATCCTGAAAAGACCCTATCTGGACCGTATATACGCCGTCCGGATCGACCTGGGGTAAAGTCGATTTGGCGGTCTCCGTCTCTTTCTTTTTCCCGGTCGTTTTTTTATCCAGCTCGCGTTCTATTTCACGGGTGATCTCGGCCAATCGTTCGTCGGGCTTGACAGGAGCCGGAGATTCGGTGCTTTCGGGGGTCTTTGCCTGATTTATTTCTTTCACGGCGTCCGCTTCTTTCTCGACGCTCTTCTTTTCATCTTCTGCGGGGGGGACAGCAGGGGGCGGGCTCTCTATCGCCGCTTCCTCAGTGCCCGGAAAAGGGCTCTCGACTGCTTGCTCATACTCGGCCTCCGGAGGCTCCTCGACCGGGGCCGTGGACGGCACGGGCGGCGCTTCGTCGAATCTTTTAGTTATCTTGAGCTCCTGCTGGCTAAGCCTTTTGCCGACGAACACGCCGAGGCCGAAAACGACCACGAACAGCACCGTAAACGCGAACAGGAACGAAAATACCCTGCCGCCTCCCGAAGAACTATCCCTCCGCATATGTCACATCCTCTCCGGCGCTGATATCCCCAGCAGTTTCAGTCCGTTGCTGAGGACCGTCTGCACGCACCTCACGAGATAAAGCCTTGCACCGCTCAACGCGAGGTCGTCGACGACGATCCTGGATTTATTATAGTAAGTATGGAAGTCGGAGGCTACCTCCAGGAGGTAGTAAGCGATCTTGTGCGGAGCCAGCAACTCGGCGGAATCCTCCACGATATCGGGATAGAGCAGCAGCTTCTTGACGAGATCCACCTCTTCGGGCTGAGAAAGCAGGTGAAGCGAGGAATCGGATTCCGGAGCGCCCTCTTCCCCGGCCTTTCTGAACAGGCTCTTGATACGAGCATAAGCGTACTGGATATAATAGACGGGGTTCTCGCTCGATTCCTTCCTGGCCAGGTCGAGGTCGAAGTCGAGGTGACTCTCGGAGCTCCGCATGAGGAGGAAGAAACGCATGACGTCGGCTCCGACTTCATTCACCACGTCGCGCATCGTGACATAGCTGCCTGACCTCTTCGACATCGAGACCTCTTCGCCTTTCCTCATGAGACGGACGAACTGGATGAGGACGACGTTGAACCTCGAATCGTCGAATCCGAGAGCCCTGAGCGCGGCTTTCAGCCTGGAGACATGGCCGTGATGGTCAGCCCCCCAGACGTTGATGAGACTTTCAAAACCCCTCTCAAGCTTGTCGGCATGGTACGCTATGTCCGAGAGGAAGTACGTGGGGCTTCCGTCGCTCTTCACCAGCACCCAGTCCTGCGTATCCCCGTATCTGGTCCCGGCGAACCAGAGGGCGCCTTCCTTTTCCTCGAGCGCTCCTTTTTCAGTAAGACGTTTTTTGATTTCGCCGAGCTTCCCGTCGTCGCCCGACCCGTGGATATTTTCCGTTTCGCTGTACCACACATCGAAATGTATGCCTATCTCCTCGAGGTCCTTCCTTATGAAACCGAGCAGCTTCTCCCGTGCGAATTCTCTCGAGAAGGCCAAGGCTTCGTTTCTCTCTCCACGGAGCAGGGAATCGCCTTTGAGCCCCCTGATTTCAGACGCTATTTCCTTTACATAATCGCCCTTGTATCCGTCTTCGGGTATTTCCGCGGCCTCTCCGAAGAGCTCCCTGTACCTCGCGAATACGGATTCTCCGAGGAGCTCCATCTGTCTCCCCGCATCGTTTATATAGAATTCCCGTGTGACCTTGTAGCCCGACGCCGAGAGTATGTTCGCAACCGTATCACCCACGACCGCGTTCCTCGCGTGTCCCATGTGGAGGTAACCGGTGGGGTTTGCGCTTACGAATTCGACGAGGACGCTGAGACCGTTTCCGAGTCCTCGGGCGCCGAACTCCTCACCGAGCCTCGTTATCTCAGCGAGCTTCCTGACAATAGCTTCTTCCCTTACGAAGAAGTTAATGAAGCCGGCCCCCGCGATCTCGACCTTTCTGAAGAGGGTGTCTTTCTCGCCGGGGAGGTTTTCGATAATAAGCTCCGCTACCTGCCGCGGGTTCTTACCCATTTTTTTGGCGAGGATCATGGCCGTATTTATCGAAAAATCGCCGAATTCTTTCCGTTTCGGGATGCCGACCTCGACCTCGACAGGGAGGTCGGTCATGTTGATTTTCTTTCCTATGCTCTCGACCGACTGTAAAACTACTCTCTCTATATCTTCTTTCATATCGTTATGAGGAAATTACACCATATATCGCGGGGAGTTACAAGAAAACCCCGTATGCCCGAACGCGTGCCCGGGCAAAAGACCGCGGCGATTAGAACTGAGGGAGCAGCTCGGCCGGGGATAGATGGGAGACATCGTTCAGCAGCCTTACCTCTACATTCCCGTTCACGGAAACAATCAAATTCTTCGAGGCGGCCCGGAGATTGAAATTACGGAAGCCCCTGAGACCGACCCCGGTAATCTTGCAGAGGAGAGCAGTGATCGTGAGGTTATGACTGACGGCAACTACCGTCTCGCCCGCGTGGAGCCTGTTGATCCTTTCAAATACGTTCCACGCCCTCTCCTGTACCTGCAGGAGCGATTCCCCTCCCGGGAGCATGAGGGTTTCCGGACTCTCTCTCCATTCCTTCAAGACGTCCGCGTACCTGTCTCTGATCTCTTCAAAGAGGAGTCCTTCGAGGTCCCCCTGATCCATTTCTCTCAGGTCCTTATCTATATTGACATCGAGGTCGTGATGTGACGCTATCTGCCTGGCCGTGCGGAATGCCCTCAGGAGGTCGCTCGAATATACGGCCCTTATATCGGCGTCTCTTAACGAATGGGCGAGCTCCTCTATCTGCCTCCGCCCGGTGTCGTTGAGGTCGATATCCGCCACACCCTGACACCTTCCGGTCCTGTTCCAATCGGTTTCGCCATGACGTATGAGGATAAGGTTCAATGTCGGACTCCCAAACGTAAGTCTAAAACATATTTTTGCGGCTGAGACGGCTTCACCCCGTGTCAGTAGGTCTTGTTCTTGAACGGGACGAGCACTCCGCTTGTCTTCGCCTCCTCGGCGAACTCGGATGGCGGCGGGGGAAGGGGGGCGGACTTATATACTGCGCTCACGCTATATTCGTCAAACGCGGCGTTACCAGAAGACTGATTCACCCTCACGTCGAACACCCTTCCGCTCTGGTCGACCTTAAATAATATCATCGTCACAAGGTTGCCGTCGGTCGGCACGCCCGGCGGAATCCTCCAGTTCCTGCTTATCCTCTGATGGACTTTATCTTTGTATAAATTTAATAACACTGGATTCACGGAGGACCCGCTGCCTGAAC
>MFCJ01000069.1:0-23371 GCA_001775255.1 Candidatus Dadabacteria bacterium RIFCSPHIGHO2_12_FULL_53_21 | reverse complement strand
TCGGACGAATCGCCCGGACCGGACTCCGATTCCCCGGGCGTCTCCCCGGAATCAGCCATCGCGAGCTTCTGCTCCTCCCCCATCTCCTCCCCGGGTTTGGCGCTATCCCCGGACCCGCTCTTCAATTCCTCAAGGACCCTTTGTCTCTTGATATCCTGAAGGACCTTGTTCTTTTCGCTCTCCAGATTTTTTTTGCTGCTCGCAGTGGTTTTCTTGGATTCCGTTTTCGGTTTTTCCGTCGGTTTGGGTTTTTCCGCTACTTCTTTTTTCTCTTCTTTTTTCGGCTCTTCCTTCTTTACTTCTTTCTTTACTTCCTTTTTTTTCTCCGTCTCAAGGGGTATGACTTCCTTTTTCTCGGGCTCCTCTTTCACGACCTCTTTGGGTTTCTCTTCCTTAACCGGCTCTTCTTTGGGCTCTTCCTTTTTTACCTCTTCCTTCTCAGGCTCTTTAGGGGGTTCCTTTTTTTCGGGCTCGGGAGGGGGCGCTTTGACCTCCTCCTCCTTTTCGACTTTCGGAGGGTCTTGTTTGACGGGCGGCGCCTTCGGACGGGACGCCTGACTCGAATTCTGTCCGCCTCCGGGTCCAAGGCCTGAGAGCGATACCTGTATCGGTCCGCTCGAGCTCGAATGGTTTGAAGTGCCGCTGAATCCCCAGAACAACACAAGTATCAGCACAGCCGCGTGCAGAGCGACCGAAAAAAACATTCCCCAAAAAGATGTACCCTTGGATGTATCTTTATCTTCCGGTTTCATTTCCCCGCTCACCTCTGGCCGTCATTCGGAACAGGCTCCGTGATGAGCCCGATCTTCTGTACCCCCGCATTTCTTATCTCCGACATGACTTCAACAACCGTGCCGTACGGAACGCTTGAATCGGCCCTCAGGAATACGTCCTCATCCGTTAAATTTTTACCCCTTTCCGCCATAACCTTCCTTATCTCGATACGGAGCTCGTTCAACGTGTACCGCTGTTTCTCGATGAATATTTCCCCGTCTTTATTAAGCGTGACGACGACCTTCCTCTCCTGGTCGAGCGACGGCATGGGGCGGGACTCCGTATTCGGCAGGTCCACGTCCACCCCCTGATAGAGTATAGGGGTCGTGACCATGAAGATAACCAGGAGAACGAGCATAACGTCCACGAAAGGCGTGACGTTGATCTCGGACATCACTGTGCGTCCTTCTTTACCTGTCTGCATTCCCATTTTCTTATACCTTCTTTATGTATCTGTCCACGATGTTGAGGAATTCCGAGGAAAAGTTTTCCATTTCTATGTCTATCCTCTTCACCCTGCTGACGAAATAGTTATATGCGATAACGGCCGGTATAGCGGCCGCGAGACCTATAGCGGTGGCGACGAGGGCCTCGGCGATACCCGGGGCCACGGCCTGCAGCGTGGGCACGCCCTGGCTACCCGCGAGTCCGATGAACGAGGTCATGATCCCCCAGACCGTGCCGAAGAGACCGATAAAAGGCGCTGCGCTCCCCGTGGTCGCGAGAAATATCAGCGAGCCTTCGAGCTTGGCGGTCTCGGACGCCATGGTCCTTTTGAGCGCCCTTTCGACGAGCTCGACCATGCCGAGCTCGTTCACTATCACTTCCGAATTCGTCTTTGATTCGGGGTTCTGGGCCGCGCCGCTCGCCCTTCTGAGCTTCAATATCTCCGTGTACCCGGCCCTGAACACCTCGGCGATCGGTCCCCCGATGTGCTTAGTCGAGGAGTAGAGGTTCCCGAAGTTGCCGCTCGCGTTATAGAGCTCGAGGAATTTCTCCGACCTCTTGGCCGCCCTTTTCAGGACGAAGGCCTTCGAAAAAATTATCGTCCATGAAATCACGGACATGATGAGAAGGATGAGCAGTACGACCTTCACGACCGGGCCCGCATCGGTAATGAGGTTCATGACTTTTATCTGGCCGGCTCCGTTATTCGCCTGCGCCTCTAACAATAGATATATCCAGTTCGTCATCTGTGTTGACCCGCTGCTAAGTTGGATTTAGGGTTTGAATGAAAATCAATGCTTTTGACTGTTACATACGAATGAGCCGTATTTAAGATTCCGTATTAAGTTTTCCATACTTAAAAACTAAAATCAAATAAAATTCATAATAAAACACTCAATTCCGCGAGTTTGTCGGTTCATCCGCCCAAGGTGTATAATTGTAATCTCGGCAAAAAAGAGGGGAAGAAATTCCCGAAATTCAAAGGGAGGCCGGATAACAGAATGATTAAGGGAGCAAGGTTCACAGGTCTGACAGCGGCGCTGCTGATAATTACGGCTTCATTCGCCGGGGCCGTCGAGGACAGGTACAGGATCGTCGTCGAGGAGAGCTTTTACGTGGTAAAGCCCGAGAACAGGGAAAAGTTCCTCGAGATTTACAGGGAGAAGCTCTACCCCTTCTGGAGCGAGATGCAGAAGCTCGGGATCATAGCCGACGAGTACAAGCTCTTCACACAGCGGGTGCATACGCTCGAGCCGCTCTGGACATATAAGACGGTCGTTAAATTCAAGAACTACGAGTCTATAGACAGGTGGCTCGATCTCAGGGACGAGGTCTATAACAAGCTCTTTCCCGAGGGCGGCGGGTACGAAAAGCCGAGGAAGGAACTCGACCTCATTACGGAAGACCACTGGGACGAGTTCATAAGGGAAATCCCGCTTAACAAGAAGAATTAATCCCCGAAGAGGCCTTTCTGCACGCGGGGCGCGGGCATGTTGAGGTGGGAATACGCAAGCTGGGTGACTACCCTTCCCCTGGGGGTCTTTGCAAGGAGCCCCTGTCTTATCAAAAAGGGCTCGTATACGTCTTCGATGGTGTCCCTGTCCTCGCTCACCGCGGCCGCAATCGAATCTATACCCACGGGCCCTCCGCCGAACTTCCCGATTATAGTCTCGAGAATCGCCCTGTCGAGGTTATCGAGTCCGAGCGGATCCACCTCGAGCATCTCCAGGGCAGAGGCCGCGACTCCGGTATCTATCACGCCGTCCGCCCTGACCTCGGCGAAATCCCTCACCCTCTTTAAGAGCCTGTTCGCTATACGGGGCGTGCCGCGCGCGCGGCAGGCGAGCTCTGCAACCCCGTCGGGAGTGATCTCCACCCCCAGTATACCGGCTGACCTCTTCAGTATCTCCTCGATCTCCCCGGAAGTATAGTAATCGAGCCTGAGGTCCACACCGAACCTGGACCTCAGCGGAGACGTCAGCAGGCCAGTCCTGGTGGTGGCCCCGATCAACGTAAACCTGTTCAACGAAACCTTCATCGACTTCGCGGTCGGCCCGTCGCCTATCATAATGTCTATCTTATAGTCCTCCATCGCCGAATAGAGGTACTCCTCCACTATACGGTTTAGACGGTGTATCTCGTCTATGAAGAGCACGTCCCTGTCTTCGAGGTTGGTAAGTATGGAAGCGAGGTCGCCCACCCTCTCTATAACGGGCCCGGAAGTGGCGTGGATCCTCACGCGAAGCTCGTTAGAGACGACGTGCGCGAGCGTGGTCTTGCCGAGACCGGGAGGGCCGTAGAGGAGCACATGGTCGAGGGCTTCCCCCCGTCTCCTCGCGGCTTCGATGAAAATTCCTACCTTTTCCTTTACCTTGACCTGGCCCAGATAGTCCTTAAGCCGGTCGGGCCTGAGGTTGATATCGAGGAGCGACTCGTCTTCCCCGTCTTTGGGGTTCAGCAGCCTTTCCGCCATTTCATGCTCCCTCTAATATGAGTAATTCTAATTATAAATGAATAGAACCCTGATAGAAATCCGCCCCCCGGAAAGAAGCTCACACCCTCCTCATCACCTTGAGCGATTCCCTGAGAGCAGTCTCTATATCGCTCTCACCGGCCGAGATTCGCTCGAGCTCGGAAATATGCTCGTCGATCTCGGACCTCTTATATCCGAGGTTAAGGAGCGCCGACACGACGTCTTCGAGGATACCCGCTTTCTTTACCGCTTCTCCCGGCGCGCGGAGCCCGGAGATCTTGTCCTTTAACTCCATAGTCAGTCTCGAAGCGAGCTTGGGTCCTATGCCCGGTATTTTCTTTTTGTCGAGGCCGCCCGACGACAGGGCGGATGCGAATTCGGCGGGAGATATGTAAGAAAGTATATTGGTCGCGAGCTTCGGACCGACACCCGCAACGCTTATAAGGAGCGTGAAAACCTCGCGCTCGTCCTCTGTGTGAAATCCGAAGAGCTCGATCGACGAGTCCTTCATGCTCGTATGTATTTTTAATTCGGTCTCGCCCCCCGTCTCGGGGAGTCTGTAATATGTGGAAAGGGGAACGGTGACTCCGTAGCCGACGCCGTTTACGTCGACTACCACCTTCCCGAGCGATTTATGTGCAACCTTACCCCTTAGAAGGGAGATCATTTAGAGTGAAGCGCCTCCTCCTCTTCCGCGGCTCGGTGAATTCCTTGCCCAGTCTGGCCTCGATGCGGGAGAGATTTATGTGGCAGAGCGCAATCGCTACGGCGTCCGAAGCGTCTTCCGTTTCGAACTCGGATACCCCGAGTATTATCGAGAGCATCCGCTGAACATCGGACTTGCTCGCCCTCCCGCTCCCCGTGAGCGCGAGCTTGATCTTGGTCGGAGGGTATTCGAATACCGAGATACCCGAATTGGAGGCCGCCAGCAGCGCTACCCCTCTCGCTTCCCCGAGCTTTATCGCGCTCTTCGCGTTCTTCGCAAAGAATATATCCTCGACGGACATCGCCTCGGGCGAGTGTTCGCCGATCACTTTTATGAGAGACTCGTATATTATTTTTAACCTTTGATAGAGCGGAAGGCCGTTTCCCGGCGCTATGCTCCCGCTTGCCAGGTGCTCGATATCCCCGTTCCGGGACTCGAGAACCCCGTAACCGCAAACCCGGGAACCGGGGTCTATTCCGATCACCTTCATTTCAGGACGCCAGGCTCAGCATGAGGTCCTCGGATACGTCGAAGTTCGAATACACGTTCTGAACGTCGTCGCTGTCCTCTAGGGCCTCCATGAGCCGGATCATGTTCTCAGCTTCCCTGCCTTCGATCTTTATGCTGTTTTGGGGGATCATAGTGACCTCCGCATTCTCGTAGCCGAGACCCGCGCCCTGTATGGCGGACTTGACTGCTTCGAACGCCTCGGGCGGCGTGATCACGACGAGCTCGCTTTCTTCCGTAGTGACGTCGTCGGCCCCCGCGTCGAGAGCGATTTCGAAGACCTTGTCCTCGTCGACCTTGCTCTTCTCAAACGCGATCCTTCCCTTCATGTGGAACATCCAGGAGACGCATCCGGATTCCCCGAGGCTGCCGCCGAACTTGGTGAATATCCTTCTTATGTCGGACACGGTCCTGTTCTTGTTGTCTGTGAGCGTCTTGACCAGCACGGCGCTTCCGCCGGGCCCGTACCCCTCGTAGGACAGTTCATGATACTCTTCCCCGCCCATTTCTCCGGTACCCCGTTTGATCGCGCGGTCGATGGTATCGTTCGCCATGTTCTGGTTTTTCGCGGCCGCAATCGCAGTTCTGAGGCGCGGATTGGATTCCGGTTCGCCGCCGCCGTGTTTAGCCGCAACGGTCAGCTCCCGTATAAGCTTCGTGAAGGCCTTACCCCTCTTCGCGTCTACCGCCGCCTTTCTGTGTTTGATATTAGCCCATTTCGAATGGCCTGACATGGTTATATCACCTCACTCCCGAGTATTGAAACATACTATATAAGAATTCTAAGACATTAGAGAATGATTGGCAAGCCGCCTCGCTGCCCTTTATCTGACCCTCTTCACAGTAACCGTAAGGGGCTGAGCGCCCCCGATTTTGGTCGTTATCGTCGAGACCGGGGTCCCTTTATTTATCTCTCCGACAGTCAATATCTTGGTAGACGGGCTTATAACCTGACCGGTCAGGGAGCTGAAATCGAATCTTATTTCGGCGTCATCGGGTAGGCCGAAGACTTCCGCGTTTATAGGGGCAGGGGTATCGATATCGGTTTCGGATACGATGATGTTATAACCCCAGGCCTGAATATCGGAATTGATAAATGTGCCGCCCGGCTCCTTCAGGCTCACCCTCATCATCCCTTCTTTATTGACGACCGTCGCCGGGAGGTCCTGGAACTCGACCGCCGCCTGATCAGGCTTCATCGCGACGATGCTCCCGTTTATGAATTTGTTATCCGCATTATTAAGAACGCCCAGCTCGACCTTGCTCGGCTCGAGGATGTTCATGCGGGGAAACGAAAAAACGGTGCTCAGGTACCCGAACTCTACGACGAGCTTCCTGATTGATTTCAATACCCCTCCCGACGGCGCCCCCGTTTCGGCGGGTTTCGAAATCTTCAATATGCCCTCGTCTCCCGATACGATGACACCGTAAGCCCCCCCGGCAGTCTGAGGGAGGCTGAATTTCCGCCAGCCGTCGGTCATAATCCTGACCTCTATATCTACCTTCTGTCCTATGAGTCCGTTTTTGTCTATTGTCCTGACGGTAGAAACCTTTCCGGTATAGAGGGGGTTGATGAATATCTCTCCGTCAAGCGATGTTAGCTCCACTTCCGTGTACCTGGGCGGTGAGGAAGACGGGGCGTCCTGGTCGTCGCCGCCCCCCTGGGCGAGAAGCGTTTCGCCCCCTCCGCCGGAAGGCATTACAGACGTGCGGCCCGGAGCCGAAACAGCATCCGGATGAACGAAATACGCCGCAAATACAGCCAGCGCCAATAATACTAGAAAATTAGGTACGCGTGTCATAACACCCTCTGTTTAAAACAATATTTGCTCGTCATGCGGAATACGTCCCCGCCCCGTCAAAATTTGATTATAGCATAAAGAGCCGGGTTTGTTTACCATCCTCTGACGCGCGGACAAAACCGCGGGGTTTTATTATTACCGAAAAATCTCACTTGACAAATTACACGCTTTACATGCATAATAATGTTGTCTAAACTTTTATCGCAACTCAAAGAGAACTGACACTCATTTCCATAAATTCGTAAAGTGATAATTGCAGTAAATTCCAAAAAATAATGAGTCAAGGACTTATAACACATGGCTAGAGCAACCAAATTACGGGAAAAACCCGAAGACAAGGAAGTTTTGTCGGAAGAATCTCATTTCCTCCACTTGAACGACATCAGAAACCAGAAGAGCGCAGAGCTCATGAAAATGGCGAGGGATCTCGAGATCGAAGAGACTTCGCGCATGACGAAGCAGGACATCATATACGCAATACTGAAGGCTCAGAGCGAGAAAGAAGGGGTAATTTACGCCGAAGGCGTGCTTGAAATACTATCCGAGGGATACGGATTCCTCAGGTCTCCTAAATACAGCTATCTGCCCGGACCCGATGACATCTACGTTTCGAAATCACAGATCCGTTCATTCAATTTGAAAACCGGAGATACGGTAGGGGGGCAGGTAAGGCTGCCCAGAGAAGGCGAGAAGAACCTGGCTCTCCTGAAAATAGAAGAGGTGAATTTCGAATCCCCCGAAGTGTGCAGGGAGAGGGTGGCTTTCGAGAACCGCGTCCCTCTTCACCCGGACAAGAAATTACTGCTCGAATACGACCCGAACGACTTCTGCACCAGGGTGCTCGACTTATTCATCCCCATCGGTATGGGCCAGAGGGGATTGATCGTGGCTCAGCCGAGAACAGGTAAAACGATACTGCTCCAGAGAATTGCGAATGCGATAACAAAGAACCACCCCGATGTAGCCCTTATTGTGCTGCTGATCGATGAGCGCCCGGAGGAAGTAACGGACATGGAACGGTCGGTCAACGGGGAAGTGGTGAGCTCGACCTTCGATGAGCCGCCCCAGAGACACATCCAGGTAGCCGATATGGTACTCGAAAAGGCGAAGAGGCTCGTAGAGCACGGCAAGGACGTCGTAATCCTTCTCGACAGTCTCACGAGGCTAGCCCGCGCAAGCAATACGGTTACGCCCGCGAGCGGAAGGGTGCTCTCGGGAGGTATGGAGGCAAACGCGCTCCAGAGACCGAAGAGGTTCTTCGGCGCGGCCAGGAACACGGAAGAGGGCGGAAGTCTGACTATAATCGCCACAGCGCTCATAGATACAGGCAGCAGGATGGACGAGGTTATTTTCGAAGAATTCAAGGGAACGGGCAACATGGAGGCCTACCTCGACAGGAGGCTCGCCGACAAGAGGGTATTCCCCGCGCTCGACCTGCAGCGTTCAGGCACGAGGAAGGAAGAACTCCTCCTTTCCCCGGAAGTACTCAACAAGGTGTGGCTCCTGAGAAAGGTGCTTAGCCCGATGAACACGGTTGAAGCCATGGAATTCCTCCTCGACAAAATGAGCGGAACGAAGTCGAACAAAGAATTCTTCAACATGATGAATCAGTAACCCCGGCTTCGCCCGGACGAATACTTCTAATCCATCTTCAGTAATCCCAGCAAATCGAGACTATTGAAAACAATCGTGACATGCCGCACTCTTTTGTGGATGCGTATTCCTTTGTCAAGAGTGCCTGAAAGTTGATGAGACGCCTGAAGAAAAAATTTTCGCCGATTCGTTTCATTCAAGTACTCAGCCTGATATTCCCTATGATTCTGTTCTTATACGTTACGCCGGTTTCCGCAGTTGAGGCGTATCCGGCGTTTGACCCCGAGGCGCGGTTCCATCCCGCTTTTGCACGGCAGGGGATGGTCGTGTCCGAGAGCGTATACGCGACCAGGGCCGGGCTCGAGGTGCTGAAGGAAGGGGGGAATGCGGTAGACGCAGCCGTTACGGCCGGGTTTACGATGGCCGTCACGTATCCGCGGGCAGGGAGCCTCGGAGGGGGAGGCTTCATGCTGATTTACCTCCCGGGAACGAATGAAGCGGCCGCGATAGATTACAGGGAGAAGGCGCCCGGGGCCGCGAGAAGCAGTATGTACCTAAACGAAAAAGGGGAAGTCGACGGGGAGAAATCCCGCCACGGCATGATAGCCGCGGGCGTGCCGGGCACAGTGGCGGGACTCGCGCTCGCGCTCGACAAGTACGGCACGATTACCCTAGAACGGGCCCTCAGGCCCGCGATAGACCTCGCCGAGAACGGGTTTCCGGCGGATGAAGAATTAATTAGATCGCTTTCCCGGGTCAAAGAAAGGATGAAGGCGTCCCCAGAAAGCATGAAAATATTTTTTAAGGACGGCGGCGAGAGCTATGCCGCGGGGGAGCCGCTGATACAAAAGGACCTGGGGCGGACACTCAGGCAGATAGCGGAATCGGGCCCGGACGCGTTTTATGAAGGGGCGGTTGCGGAAAAGATAACAGGTTTCATGAAAGAAGAAGGCGGCCTTATAACGAAGAAAGACCTCGCGTCGTACGAGGCTCTCGTCAGAAAACCCGTCCGCGGGAGTTACAGGGGTTACGACATATATTCCATGCCGCCCCCGAGCTCGGGCGGGGTGCTTCTGATAGAAATGCTGAATATGCTCGAGGGATTCCCTCTTGGCACATACGGGCACAATTCCACCCGGACCATACACGTCATGGCGGAATGCATGAAGCTCGCCTACGCCGACCGCTCTATGTATCTTGGGGACCCGGACTTTGTTGACGTGCCGGTCTCGCGCCTTATATCGAAAGATTACGCACGGGGCTTGAGCGCCGGGATCGATCCCGAAAGGGCGACGCCGAGCGATAGAATTTCTCCCGGAGGTACTGCTCCCCGTGAGGGCGGAAACACCACACACTTCTCCGTGATCGATAAATGGGGGAACGCTGTCTCGAACACATACACGCTCAACTTCAGCTACGGGTCCGGGATCACGGTTCCGGGGACGGGAATTCTGCTCAATAACGAAATGGACGATTTTTCCATTACGCCGGGCGTTCCTAACGCGTACGGCCTCACGGGCGGGGAATATAATGCGCTCGCTCCCGGGAAAAGGATGCTGAGCTCTATGACGCCCACTATAGTGCTCAGGGACGGAAAGCCGTTTTTAATCACGGGGAGCGTTGGCGGGAGCCTCATCATAACCACCGTACTCCAGGTCCTGACGAACGTAATCGATTTCGGGATGAACATAGCCGAGGCGGCCTACGCGGTGAGGGTGCACCACCAGTGGCTCCCCGACGAGTTGAGAACCGAGAGGGGTCTAAACGCCGATACGATAAGATTGCTTTCAGATATGGGTTACAGCGTAGTTACCGGCGATACGATGGGGAGCGCCCAGAGCATCGTAAAGATCGGGGATTACATATACGGTACCACCGACCCGAGGAGGCCGGGAGGGCTTGCCGAGGGGTATTAAGCCGTGATCTCGAGCATCCTGTCTATGGACCTCTTCGCCCTGACCGCTATATGCTCGGGCACTTTCACCTCAAAGATTTCTTCCCTGAGGGACTTCAGCACCTTTTCGAGGGTTATCATCTTCATGTACTTGCAGACCGCGTTCTCTCTCGCGGGGTAAAAGGTTTTATCGGGGTTGTCCTTCTTGAGCCTGTGGAGCATCCCGGTTTCGGTCGCGATAATGAACTCCTTCGCGTCAGACTCCTTCGCGAACTTGATCATGCCGCCGGTCGATAAAAATTTAATGTGACCGTTTCCGTTGGTCGTCCCGCCGTTCAGGCCCTGATAGAGGAGATTCGTCGTACAGCCACATTCGGGATGGACGACGAGCTCGGCGCCCGGATGCGAGTGTTTCATTTCCTTTAAATCCTCTATCCTTATCCCGGCATGAACGTGGCACTCACCGGGCCAGATGTGGATCTTCCTCCCCGTAACCTTAGCCGCATAAGCCCCGAGAAACATGTCAGGGAGAAAAAGGATCTCCCTATCTTCGGGCACGGCGTTCACGACCTTGACCGCGTTTGAGGACGTGCAGCAGTAATCGCTCTCAGCCTTTACCTCGGCCGTCGTATTTACATACGAGACCACCACAGCGCCGGGGTGCTCCTTTTTCCAATCCCTCAACTGGCCGGCATCGATCGTATCGGCGAGTGAGCAGCCCGCACCGAGATCGGGCAGGAGCACTTTCTTCTTCGGGGAGATGATGGAGGCTGTCTCCGCCATGAAATGCACGCCGCAGAATACGATGATATCCGCTTCCGTTTTCGCGGCCATCTGCGAAAGCGCGAGCGAATCGGCCGTAAAATCAGCCGCGTCCTGCACCTCGGGCAGCTGGTAATTGTGCGCGAGAATAATGGCGTTTTTTTCTTCTTTAAGCCTTTTTATCTCGTCATATATGAGAGAATAGTCTTCCATTCATTCCTCAACTTACTAACATCATTAATAAAATTATTATACCACATAGAGCCCTATATCTAAAGCCGAGGCCGAGTGGGTAAGGGCCCCAACCGATATGAAATTCACCCCTGTTTCCGCGACTTCCCTCACATTTTTGATATTGATGCCGCCCGAGGCCTCTACGAGCGCATTTCTGTCTATGAGACGCACCGCTTTCCTCATCTGTTCGGGGCTCATATTGTCGAGCATTATGATATCGGCCCCGGCTATGAGCGCCTCCTTTACCTGCTCAAGTCCGGACGTCTCGACCTCTATCTTGTATTTCTGCCTGTACTTCTTGCGTATGACTGCGACTGCTTCCGCTATACCGCCCGCAATCTCGATATGGTTATCCTTTATCAGGACCCCGTCGAAGAGCCCGAAGCGGTGGTTGTACCCCCCGCCTACGGAAACCGCGTATTTATCCAGTATGCGGAGTCCCGGAGCCGTCTTCCGCGTGTCGAGAATCTTCACAGGCAGCCCCTCGACCGCCTTAACGTATTTCGATGTGAGTGTCGCTATACCGGAGAGCCTCTGAAGGATATTGAGGGCGAGGCGTTCGCCCGAGAGGAGAGCCCTCGTGCCTCCGTTGATCTCGGAAATGATATCGCCCGGCTTTATATTCTCGCCGTCGCTTATATTGTCGATGCACACCACGGTCGGGTCGAGTTTCTGAAAGACACGCTTTGCTATCGGGAGGCCCGCCGCCACACCCTTTGCCTTGGCGCGAATGACCGCCTTGCTGTCCTCCTTCTCCGTGGCGAGCGAGTTCGTGGTGATGTCGCCGTCGCCCAGGTCTTCCCTGAGGGCGTATTCTATGATGCGGTCCACGCGGTTAAAATCGAGCTCTATTTTTTTCATACGTTAAACGGTCACGCCGAATATTCGGTCCCGCTCAAATAATATACCTTTCAGACGGGCAGAGCGGCAGGCTCCTCGCCCTTTTTCAGAATAATGTGCTTCCGCCACCCGGGGTCCTCCTCGGGGAAGTCCTCTCTTATATGCACGCCCCTCGATTCCTCCCTCAGGAGAGAGAAACGGGTGATGATGGCGGAGACATCGAGAACCATCTTTAGTTTCAACCTATAGTAACCCGAAAGTCTTTCCAAGGAAGAAGCCATGTCAGCAAGCTCCGCCAGGGCTCCCTCCAGGTTTTCCCTGCTCCTCACTATCCCGACGCGTCTGTTCATTATGCGGGAGGCTTCCGTCTTCAATTCCCTGAATAATTTTTCCTGGGACCCGGAAGATCGAAAGAGGGCCGGATCGACTTCGGCAACGGGCACGCGGTACCGTGCTTGCGGCATTTCGATAGCCCCGTCGACCGCGCGCTTGGCGAAGACCACGCACTCGAGGAGGGAATTGCTGGCGAGCCTGTTTGCGCCGTGTACGCCGGTGCACGCGACCTCGCCGCAGGCGAAGAGGCCCTTGATGTTCGTCTCTCCCGAAAGGCCCGTCCTGACCCCCCCGATCGTATAGTGAGCAGCAGGAGCGACGGGGACCAGTCCCCCGGTCATGTCTATCCCGTAGGCCAGGCAGGCCTGGTAGATATTCGAAAACCGGGTTTTTATATAAGTCGGATCGAGGTGCCTCATGTCCAGATGGACACAGTCCCTGCCCGACTTCTTCATCTCCATGTATATAGCGCGGGACACGACGTCCCTGGGCGCGAGCTCCCCGAGCTCGCTGTAGTTATGCATGAACCGCTTTCCCCCGCTGTCGAGAAGGTAAGCCCCCTCTCCGCGCACGGCTTCGGTTATGAGAAAGCTCGCTCCGCTTTCATTATAAAAAGCCGTCGGGTGGAACTGTACGAACTCCATGTCGGCTATCTCCGCCCCGGCGTCATATGCAAGCGCGATACCCTCGCCGGTCGCGCCCTCGGGGTTGGTCGTCCTCTCGTATAGCGCCGACGCCCCTCCTGTCGCGAGTATGGTGGACTTCGATATAAACGCAACCGGGTTCAGATTCGCGTCAGCGGCTAGCGCTCCCGAGCACGCAGTCCCGTCCGAGAAGAATCCGATCACGCCTGTGCTTTCGAACTTTGTTACTGATTTATTTTTCTCGACCGCGGCGATCAGGAACTTGACCATCTCCCTCCCGGTGGAGCTGCCCCCCGCGTGGAGCACTCGTCTCTTCGTATGCCCGCCCTCGAGCCCGAGCTCGAGTCCTTTCTCCCCGGTATCGAACTTCATTCCCAGCCTGATGAGATCGGCTACACGTTCCTTCCCCTCGTTGACCAGGACAGTAACGGCTTCGGTATCGTTGAGCCCCCTCCCCGCCCGCAGCGTGTCTTCAATGTGGAACCACGTCGAGTCCTCCGGATCGACGACGGCCGCTATGCCCCCTTGAGCCCAATAGGAATTGCTCTCCTCGACTGTCGATTTCGTGAGGAGGGTAACGCTCCCGAACCCCGAGGCGTAAAGGGCCGCGTAGAGTCCCGCCAGACCGCTTCCGATTATGAGAAAATCCGAATGTATTTCCCTTATGTCCGAAGCGCTTGCTCGAGATTTGCTCATATTCGACCCTTATGTCTTCTGAACTAATATATGAATAGGACGTTACCCGGAAGTTATCGATTCCTGCAATGCGGTTTTTATCTCTTCTATCTTGTCCGGGTCGGTAATTTTTTTACGGTTCATGTCGACGACGTAAAAAGCGTCGACCACCTGATCGACCTTCGTTGAAATCTTCGCATATTCGATCGAGAGACCGAGATTCTTCATTGTCTTCGTGATATCGTAGAGGAGCCCCGCCCTGTCGTACGTGATTACGTCGATCACGGTAGCGGCGTCCGAAGATTCGTTGTCAACCATGATTCTCGTCGGGTACTGCGGTATCGCCTTGCTGTAAAGGGACCTTTCCTGCCTCCTCCTCGCGACCAGATTCTCAACGTCCGTCTTTCCCGTGAGCACCTGGTTCATATTATCCTTCAGCTTTTCCCACACCTCTTCCCCTTCTTTCACAGACTGGCCGAGCTTGTTCACATAGAAAACGTCGAGGATCCTGCTGTCCTTCCTCGTCGTGATACGCGCTCCGAGGACGTTCAGACCCGATGCCCTTATGACACCGCAGAGCTTGGAGAAGATCCCGGGCTCATCGAAACCCCAGAAAGTAAATTCGTTATACTCCTCGTGCGGATAAAAAAGTACGTCCATGCCCACGGCGTCTTCGGATTTCTCGATGAGTCCCACATGGTAGGCGATCTTCCTCGGCGAGAATCCGAGGAAATAGGATTCGGGCATGGTCTTGAGTATAGCCGCGACGTTCTTCCTGGAGACCCTGCTGCCGAGAATCCCCATGACTTCGTCTATCACCCTCTTCTGCCTCGCGTGCGGGTTTTCCGCTTTGAAGCTTCCCCTCTCCAGGACTTTGGCTGTCCTTATGAATATCTCCTTCAGGAGCATCCCCTTCCAATTCGTCCACACGTCCGGACCGACCGACTTTATATCCGCGAACGTCAGCAGATACAGGAGCGAAAGGGTCTCGAGGATCTTGACGGCCTTGGCAAACCTCACGATGAGGCTGTAATCGTGTATGTCCCTTCTCTGAGAGAAATGGGACATCAACAGATGGTTTTTAACCAGGAATTCGAGCTGCTGAGTCTCGGTAGAATTAAGCCCCAGCCTTTTCGCGATCCTCGGGATCATCGCCGCCCCTTTATCCGCGTGATCCTTTCCTTCCCCCTTGCCCATATCGTGGAAGAGGCAAGCGAGATAGAGCACGTGCCTGCTGACGAGGGATTCGGCTGTCTTTGTCAGGAGCGGGTGCTCTTTTTCGTATTTATAATTGAGGAGGTTCTCTATCTCCCTCACCATGAATATGGAATGGACGTCGACCGTGTAAACGTGGTAAGCGTCGTGCTGAACCATGCAGACTATCTTTCCGAACTCCGGGATATAATGGCCGAGAAAGCGCAGCCGGTTCATTTCGAAAAGGGTGTCGGCGACGTTCTTTCCCTTCTTGAGAAGCCTGAGGAACGAAGCGTTGAGCTCCGGGTTCGACTTCACGCTCTCGTCCATACTCGTGACGCTCACGTTCTCCCTTATGAGGTCGAGCAGGTAATTGCTCATCCTCGCCTGATACTTGTCGGAGTATTCGAAGGCCCGCATAAGGTTTGCGGGGTTAACCTTGAAGATGTTGATATTGGAGGTCGAAAGCATTCCGCCCTGTATGATAAAGCCGTTGTCGAGAGCCACCGTTTTTGGGCTCCTGATGCCGGACTTATGTCCCATAATACATTTTTCTATGAGTCTCTTCGACTGCTCCCTCAGCTCGTTCCCGCGGAGGTAATAGATCCTCATGAACCTCTCGACGGCAGGGAGCTCGCCGTCCTTGAAGCCGAGGAACCTGGCGACCTTTTCCTGAAATTCGAAGCCGAGCCTGTCCTCTCTCCTGCCGGCGAGGTAATGAAGCTCCGACCTGACCAGAAGGAGGAAATTGAGGCTCTTTTCGAATATCCTGATTTCGTTCTCCATCAGTATCCCCTTTGGGAGGAGGTCAGAAAAGTATTTGACCTTGAATTTGGCCTGGGCGATCCAGAGGGCGTAATGGATATCCCGGAGCCCGCCTTCGCCTTCCTTTACGTTGGGCTCGAGGAGGTATACCGACCTCCCGAACCTGTTTATCCTCTGCTCGTTCTCCCTGATCTTGCTCTGGATGAACTTATGCGAGAAGGTGGGGAGGAGCTGGTAGTAGATTTTTTTTTCCAGGTCGGCGTACAGCTGCTCGCCGCCGCATACGAACCTGCTGTCAAGAAGTGAAGTGAGTATCGTCGTGTCGTCTTCCTGGGAGAGCTCTATGCACTCGTCGATCGTTCTCACCGAATGGCCTACGTCGAGACCCAGGTCCCAGAGAAGGTAGAGGAGCTTCTCCGTCGCCTCTTTCGCCAGTGTCTTATTGCGGGGCTTATAGAGGAACATGATGTCCACATCGGAATACGGACAGAGCTCGTTCCTGCCGTAACCCCCGAGCGCTATGACGCAGACATTTTTAAGGTCATTGAACCCCTGCCCGGAGAGAGCCTGCTTTATCAGCTTGTCAATAATTTCCGATCTCTTTTTGGCAAGCATGCTCCCCGAAAGGGCTTTACTGCGCTTCGCCTTGCTCTCATGGTACGCCATAAGCTCCATGTTTTTTCTGTCGAGCCTTTCTTTCAGGGTCCTGACCAGTTCACCTTTTTCCATAACGATGTCAGCGGCTTTGCTCATGGCGTTCTCTCTGTCTTTATATTACATCCATATTAATATTTCCGAGATTTATTACAATTTCACGCTCACCGAAACCCCGTCCCTGAGCGGTATAATCGTGGTAAAAAAGCCCTCGTTGGAAAAGAGGAGCCGCGTGAACTCCCTCACGCCTTCCGTGCTCGGGGAGTCGTCCTGCGTGAGCACCCTGCCCGACCAGAGCACGTTGTCCGTTATGAAAATACCTCCCTTCCGTAATTTTTCATAAGCGGCGTCAACGACAAGAGGATAATACTCCTTGTCTATATCGTTGAAGATAATGTCGAACCCGCCCGGTGACCCTTCGAGGATCTTAACCGCGTCCCCCGTCCGAATATCGAGCCTTTGTCCGAGCCCGGCCCTGCCGAAGAAATCCCCGGCCGCGCGCGCGTTCTCGTCCGAAATGTCCGTATATACGACCGAGCCGTCTTCGCCTACGGCTTTTGCGAACCAATACGCCGAATATCCGAAACCCGAGCCGAGCTCGAGCACGCTTTTCGCATTGATCATCAACGCCAGCTGGAAGAGAAGCCTCCCGACCAGAGGGCCAACGATAGGGAATTCGCTCACCCTCGCGTGCTCCTCCATCTCTGTCAGGATAGTATCCCCGGCAGGCGTCAGGGACTCCATGTAATCTTCTATATCAGGGTTGAGTATATACACATCCGAATGCGATGCCCGTTTCATTTTCTCCTGAACTCTGCATACGTCTCGCTGAAATCGCTATCCTTGTTTTCTATCCTCGCCATAACAAACAGCAGG
This sequence comes from Candidatus Dadabacteria bacterium RIFCSPHIGHO2_12_FULL_53_21, assembly GCA_001775255.1. Lineage (GTDB taxonomy): Bacteria > Desulfobacterota_D > UBA1144 > Nemesobacterales > UBA2774 > 2-12-FULL-53-21. The sequence goes on along the minus strand of MFCJ01000069.1, from coordinate 6,198 downwards.
TCAGAGAGCCTGTTTAAGTAAATGAGGACGTTCTTCCCCGCATCCGCTCCTTCCTCTTCGATCAGCTTGACGACCTTCCTTTCCGCCCTTCTCGCCACTGTCCTCGCGAAATGGAGATGAGCCCCGCCGGGGTTCCCGCCCGGGAGTATGAATTCCTTAAGCGGCTCGAGGTCGAGCAGCAGCTCGTCGATCGCAGACTCAAGCGCCTTGATCCCGCCCTCATCTATCCTGGGCGCGTCTAGACCGGGAGGGCTCGCGAGATCGGCGCCCACTATAAACAGGTCCTTCTGTACGGTTTCGAGAATATCGCCGAGCCTCTTGTGAACCACGGCGGCGCGGGCAAGGCCGAGCGCCGCGTTGAGCTCGTCCACATCCCCGTACGCGTCCACCCTCAAGGAGGCCTTGCTCACCCTCGTACCGCCCACGAGCGAGGTCAGCCCTTCATCCCCCGTTTTGGTATAAACCTTGGTGATTCGCTTTTTCGCCACGTTGAAATATTAACCGAACGGTCATTACGGTTCAAACAGGGAGGGGTTCATTCAGCAGATGCCATTAATACAAAAACGATGCCGTTTATTCAGGAACAAAGGGGGCGCGAAGGATGGACGAACCGGCCCCAAGAGCGAATCCCGTCAAACGCACCCGTGCTATATTCGTATAATTCCCTTATGATCGGCATATCAGACGGCCGGGCGCAACCTAGAGCGCCCCTTCGATAACGTCGGTGATATTTTTCCTGGGGAGAGCGCCCATGATCCTGTCCCCCGGACTCCCGTCTTTGAACATTATCATCGTAGGGACGGCTCTTATTCCGAAGGCCTGCGCGCGTTTCGGATTTTCGTCGACGTTTAGCTTGGCGATCTTCACCCGGCCCTCATAATCGGCGGCGATTTCTTCAAGCGTCGGGCCGAGAGTCCGGCACGGACCGCACCATTCCGCCCAAAAATCAACGAGTACGGGAAGCTCTGATTTAAGCACCTCTTCCTCGAAATTGTCATCGGTGATATGAACAGTTTTATGCATAATCGAACCTCCTTTCGTAAAATTACCGCTACAGGATATTAGATATGCGCATTGGAGAAAGGATTCAGCGCCCGGAAGGCGGAATCCCGTTGTAGATCCCATGACCCGTGTAATACACGCCGAATAAAACTAAGAAGCATATGCTATACTAAATACGAAGCGATACTGATGCGCCCGGAATGAACTGAAATGGATCTATCCGCCCTCGACATTAAAGACGTATGCAACCTCAACGGCTTCTCGGGGACAATACCGCTTTTCCCGTTATCCACAGTGGTATTCTTCCCCAATACACTCCTCCCGCTCCACGTGTTCGAGCCCAGGTACAGGCAGATGGTCCACGACGTCAGCAAATCGGAAGGGATCATAGGCATGGCGCTTCTGAAACCGGGCTGGGAGGCAAACTACTACGGCAATCCGGAAGTGTTCGACGTCGTGGGGATGGGGAGGATAGTAAGCTCGGAAGTCTTCGGGGACGGCAGGATCAACATAGTTCTCTACGGGCTGAAACGGGTGAAAATTATCGAGGTCATGAAAGAGAGCCCCTACAGGGTCGCCCGGGTCGAGCTGGTTGAGAACACGCGCTGTGCGAGCGAGGAGACGTACAGGAGCAAAATCGAGGAGCTTATAACGAAATGGAATTTCGTGCTCGACGAGAAACAGAAGGCCCACCGGATCAACATCAATACCAGGCTCCCTCTGGACAGCCTGACGGACGCCCTGGCGACTCTCATTTTCTCAAACGTCTTCGACAAGCAGTCGCTGCTCGAGGAGCCAGACGTGAAGAAGAGGGCGGAGACAATCATTAAAGACCTGCAGACGAGAATCGATATAATTTCAGTTACATCGCGAAAAAGGAACGAGATAATAAAGAAGAGAAACCTCAATTGAGGTTAATCTCCGAGCAGAAATTCGAGGACGAGCCTGTCGGCCTCCTCCTGTCTTTCCCTCCAGAAACCGTGACCCACTCCTTCAAACCCCTTTAGTTTCGAGCCCGGTATAAGTGAAGCGAGCTCCCTAGTGCGTTTCGGTGAAGTGGTCATGTCGGACTCGCCCAACATAACGAGCGTCGGGGCTTTTATCTTATGCAAGAGGTCAGTCGTGTTGTGCCCTTCCACCGCATAGCTCTGACCGATATATCCCCTGAGCGCATCCGGGTTCTCGGGTATGGCGTCGATGGCGCCGCCCAGCGAGCCTAAGTTCTTCTCTATGTAGTCCCTCGTGTAGCCCAGGTAAAGGGCCATTATCCAGACGGCCTTCATGCCGACCTTGGACGCGATCTCCCTCCCCATCCTGAGTATCACGTTCCCGACTTCGTCTCTCGAAGCCGATGAGCAGCCCATGACGAGCTTACGGACCTTTTCGGGATGCTTTATCGCGAGCCACTGGCCTATCATACCGCCCATGGATTTCCCGACTATGTGTGCGGTCTCCATGCCGAGCGCGTCCATAAGCGCCGCGGCATCGTCGGCCAGGTCTTCGGTCGTATACCCGGGTTCGGGCTTCTGAGACCTCCCTGCCCCCCTGTTATCGAATACGACCACCTTGAAGTGCTTCGAATAAACAGGCACCTGCGTCGCCCAGCTCTCGATCTGGCTTCCGAGACCCCCGATGAGGACGACAGGGTGCCCCTCACCGTGAACCTCGTAATAAATATTCATACCGTTAGCCAGGGCGTATGGCATCGTTTGCAGGTCCCCCTACTTCACAGGCCTCTTGGACTCGAGATATTCGGCTAGTATATATACGGCGGCCATTTTGTCTATTACCTGTTTTCTCTTCTTCCGCCCGACGTCCGCGCTTATGAGAAACCGCTCGGCGTCGGCGGTTGAAAAGCTTTCGTCCCAGTAAATGACAGGGAGGTCAAAGGCGTCTTTTAATATATCGGCGAATTTCATTATCTCCTGTCCCCTTTTGCCCACGCCACCGTCGCTCCTGTACGGAATGCCTACGAGTATCTCGGAAGGGGCATAAAGATCGATAAACTTTGCGAGCTCCGATTTATCGTACTCAATATCCTTTCTCTTTATCGTAGCGACCCCGTTCGCCGTTATACCGAGCTCGTCGCTCACGGCAACGCCTATTGTCCTGGTACCTACGTCGAGGGCTAATATCCGCATCGGGTGTCCGCGTATTATGATGAACTGTAATGATACCGGTGTAGTTATGAAGCTGAAATATTATGTATGGTCTGATTAACAAATGAAAGGAGGGCAGCCGACTCCCGTCCGTAATATCACATCAACCCGCAAACAAGCTTCCTGTATATCCCCGGTACGCGGCCGGCCGCCGATTCAGGCGCGCCAGGCTCATATACGCCGCTCCCGGTGTAGGATTCGATATTCTCGGGCCCGTATGTCTTGATCCTGTTCTTCCATCCGGGGAGGAATTTTTTCTCGTTCCTTTCGGGAGGGGAATTCCGTACCCGCCTCTCGAGCACCGCCTCCGCGGATTGGGCGAACTCTCTCAGGGCCGCGGGTCCCGCCCCGTCCCCCTTCATATTATCGAGCACCTGGAGTAGACCCCACCCCTGCCCGTTGTACCGTTCCCTGGGCGACGTGCCTTCACCCTTGAAATTCACATAATCCACAAGCACATAAAAACCCATCGGAGAGCCCGAGACACGGTAAAACTGTTTTCTGATATTGTCCCTCGACCCCGCGGGGGCCGACTCCAGCATCATCGGCAGGCTATTCTCCATCCGCTCCGCTATGAACAGGGACTGAAGCGCTATAGTGTCGAGCATGAATTTTCTGAGAGATACCATTCGGGGGGAATCGAAGTCGTCGTAAAACTCCCTCCTGGAGCCCCACGGCAGGTCGAACGAAGCGAGCCCATTCATCCATTCCGGGACCGGGGCGCCTTTCGATTTGATGAATTCGAAGAGGGAGGGGAACGATTCGTGGAAGGGGTATTCTTTCCCCTCCGGATACCAGAGAAAATGCCCTATACCCAGCGAAGCGAATTCTTCACCTTCGTTCCAGGCGGTCAGGTTCTCCGTCTTCCCCCCGCACTCGTTCCTGAATATGAGAGACCCGATCTTCTCGAGCTCCCCGGGGGGGACCGTAACGCACGCCGAATCGCATGAAGGAAGAAGCATCAGGGCCAGCGCAAGAGCCGCAACGGCTGCGAGAGAGTAACCAAGGCATATAAACCGGCCGGACAACAGTTTAATCATATTATGCCACTCGGCGATAAACCCTTATACCGGACACGACAGCTTCATTCTTACGGAGGCGGGAACTATTTCCTGCGCGTCGAGACTATTCCCTGATATCTAGCGGTAAAGATGGTGTTTTAGTGAATCACGGTCGGTAATCGTCTCGAATACCTCGCCGCACTTGTCACACTCGAACCTTACCGCTACCGGAGGATGACTTATACCGAACCCGACCAGTATCCATCCCCATATCGAATAGCTCGGTTTGGGCACGATCCACGGGTGGCTCCTCTCATAGCCGCATCTGCATTTCTTTTGATCAATATCGTCGGTACTCATATCGAGTCTTGTTAAGGGTTTATTGTAACGGAATTGCACGTCTTATCAAATCTCGGGGATGCTGCACGCGTAAAGATCATTCCTGAAGTTCTTTCCCGCCATCATTCAAAGGGGCAGGGAGAAAATTAATCCGCGGCGGAGCTCAAGGGTTTTCTTAATTCCTTGATCCGGCTCCGGCGCTTTTTTCTCTTTATTCTCTCTTCCTTCGATTGAAACGTGGGCCTTGTCTTACGCCTTTTAGCAGGTTCGACGGCGGCTTTCATTATCAAAACGGTCAGGCGGTCTATGGCGTCACCGCGGTTCTTCTCCTGCGTCCTGAACCTCCGCGCTTCGATTATCAGAACCCCTTCGCTCGTGACCCTCCTGCCTGCGATCTTAATCAGCCGGCTCCTCACTTCGGGAGGGAGGCTCGGGGAATTCGCCGCATCGAACCTTAGCTCCACCGCCGTCGCTACTTTGTTGACGTTCTGCCCGCCCGGTCCGGAAGAACGGACGAATTCCAGCCTGATTTCACTCTCGGGAACGGATATGCGGGGCGTAATACGAATCATGTTTAAAATCTAAGCGCTCCGGCCCGATTATTCAAGGATGGAGGCAATCCTTGACTGTGATCCCCGATATGCCGGGAAGCTCACCCGGGGAATCCGTATCAGATTATAGATCCAGACAAATCACTCTCAGGGGTTATTTAGTAGAAAGAAAAAAACCGGGGGGTAACTGGGGTAACTAATGATATGAATTTACAAAAAATAAGCGGCGGGATGCAACATCCCGCCGCCGGTGTTTTCGTGTTAACTATTATTCGTCTGTAAGTTTGACTCCATGCTCGGGAGTACCATAGCCGTGAGCCATCTGGAATCCTGAGTAGGCTTCCTCTCCATGCTCGCCGAGGTCGAGACCTCCGACTTCTTTTTCGGCAGAGACTCTCAACCCCATGACCGCCTTCAGGACAACCAGTATTATCATCGTACCCACGAAAGAGAATGCCCATGTGGCTACGACGGCGAGAAACTGTATCCACAATTGCTCCGGATTACCGTAAAAGAGCCCGTCGCGTCCCGCGGAATTAACGGCGGTGGTTGCGAATAATCCTGTTGCCAAAGCGCCCCAGGTCCCGCCTACGCCGTGTACTCCGACTACATCCAGGGAATCGTCATAACCGAGCTTCGGTCTCAGGTTGACGGCGAAGAAGCAGAAGATTCCGCCGCCTAGCCCGACAATTATTGCCGCCATCGGTGTCACAAATCCTGCAGCCGGCGTTATGGCTACGAGTCCCGCCACTGCTCCTGAAGCCGCGCCGAGTACCGTGGGCTTGCCTCTCACTATCCATTCGATAAATACCCAGCCGAGCACCGCCGCTGCGGTCGCTGTGTTGGTGGTAACGAAAGCCGTGCTGGCGAGGCCGTTTGCGGCGACGGCGCTTCCGGCGTTAAACCCGAACCAGCCTACCCAGAGAAGGGATGCGCCAATCACACTATAAGGCAGGAAATGAGGCGCCATAGGCTCGCGTCCGTATCCGATCCTCTTTCCGAACATGATCGCCGCTGCGAGCGCCGCTGCACCGGAGCTGATGTGCACTACGGTTCCGCCCGCGAAATCGAGGGCGCCCATCGCCCCTATCCATCCGCCTCCCCACACCCAGTGAGCCAGCGGGTCGTATATGATAGTCGTCCAGA
>MFCJ01000068.1:5979-7123 GCA_001775255.1 Candidatus Dadabacteria bacterium RIFCSPHIGHO2_12_FULL_53_21 | reverse complement strand
GCATATTCCGGTTCTCCAAAATAATAATTTCCGTCTGAATCGTGCATGATATTATCACCAGATATGATTTGAGAGTTTTATAGATTGTGTATCTGGCAATCCAGCAGGTATAGAAACGCCAGCCCCGAAAAGAAATGCAATTCGATTATTATATTGTTCTTTTGTCATCCGAATTAGAAATCTAAAATAACTAGACCATCCTTAATTTTGACAACGACAATTTGTTTTTTGTGTTTTATATGAACGCACACACTGTAGCCTAAACAATCATGATTCTCTAAAGTGTATTTGGTTAGCCAATCAATATCATATTTACAGTTAGACTCATTGTTGATTTTCCATTCGATAATTGCTGCTGGAACATTAAATGAATTCTTATGACTTCTCCAAACAGTTTGATCCTCCATCGGCCATAATACCAGGTCTTTTCTGACAAACTTTTTCCCCTTATTTCTATCATGAATTTGTTTTACCGCAACTTCGATTCCGATTTGTGTGAGGGACATCAAAGGTGTCTGACCTAGACGCATAGCAAGAAATTTATGGGCGAAGAGATTTATAATTTCATTTTCCCTACCAAACCAGTCTGAATGCCTCAAAAAATTGTCTAAATCCATCAAGGAAGATTCAATTATTTTTTCCCAAGTCATTTTCGTTCAAGGTAACAATACGGTCTCAGCAAGACTTAAATTTGCTCGCAAATGCTAACTCAGTATATAACAACTACTTATTCCAGGCCATCTAAATAAAATAAAGAAAATGGGCTATGAACATTGTATCGTACAGAATATTTATAGAATTTATAGATTTTGGTTGATGGATACAACGCGAAAATTGTACTCAACTTCAAATAGAAAGGTTAGAAAGGAATGTAACTACCTGAAATAATTGGCTCCGGCGGAGAGATTCGAACTCCCGACATGGTGATTAACAGTCACCCGCTCTGCCAGCTGAGCTACGCCGGAACCGATTTTATAAGCTCTTAGTTAGGCAGAATAATCTATACATAAGGAGTATATGAGTCAAGAGTTTTTAGTCAATTTCATATGTATAACGATCACAGCGCCTTAGACCGCAAAAGAAATTCCCGGTTGAATAGCACCCCCCTGAAACGTATACTAATTAACACTTCTCGATAAACAAG
>MFCJ01000068.1:3348-5958 GCA_001775255.1 Candidatus Dadabacteria bacterium RIFCSPHIGHO2_12_FULL_53_21 | reverse complement strand
AAAAGAAACACGCGAGCACCCTGCTCCCCGCACATACCACTTCCCTACACAGATACCTGGCTGAAATTAGCAATTATCCCGTACTGAGCCGGGAGGAAGAATACAACCTCGCCAAAAAGTTCAAGGACGATGGCGACCTCGACGCCGCCCGTAAGCTCGTCACCTCCAACCTGAAATTCGTCGTGAGGGTAGCCAACGAATATAAAAACTACGGATTCAGCACGATGGACATTATACAGGAAGGGAACGTCGGGCTCATGCACGCTGTAAAGGGGTTCGACCCGACCAAGGGCTACCGCCTGATCTCCTACGCCGTCTGGTGGATAAGGGCCTATATCCAGAACTACGTTATCAAGAGCTGGAGCCTCGTAAAGGTGGGCACGACGCAGGCACAGAGGAAGCTTTTCTATAAACTCCGCTCGACGAAGAAGGAGCTCGAAATGGGCGGAGACAACCTGAGCTCCGAGGACTACAGGGAGCTCGCTCAAAAGCTCGACGTGCCGGACGAGGCAGTGATCGAAATGGAGCAGAGGATGGGCAGCAAGGACCTTTCCCTCGACGCCGAGCTGACGAGCGAAAAGGACGCGTCTCACCTCGACTTCCTAACCGGAGGGGAAGCCAATCAGGAAGAGCTCCTGACGAAAGCCGAGGAGGAAGAAAATGTCAGGAAAGGAATGGCCGTCGCTCTCAAAACACTCAAGGACAGAGAGAGGTACATAATCGAGAAGCGCGTATTGTCCGATCAGCCCCTGACGCTCGAGGAGCTCGGAACCAAATTCAATATCTCGAGGGAAAGAGTCAGGCAGATAGAAAGCGCCGCTCTCAAGAAGATCAAAGACGTACTGGAAGAAAAGGGAATAAGTAAGTAGCCGCCCCGCGGATCAGGCAGCGGCCAATATTTCAAAGACCTTCTCAAGCGCATCACGGAGTTTTTCGGGGTTGTTGCCACCCGCCTGAGCCATGTCCGGCCTTCCCCCGCCCTTCCCGCCTATCAGGGGCGCAAGCTCCTTCACTATATTGCCCGAGTGGTATTTCTTTTGGAGGTCGCTCGTAACGCCGACCAGCAGGTACGCCTTGCCGTCGTCCCTCGCGCCGAGCACGGCTATCCCGGAGCTGAGCTTGTTTCTAACGTCGTCCCAGACCTTCCTCAGCTGATCGGGGCCGGCATCGGGTATCTCCACCGAGAGCACGTTGAGCCCGTTCAGCTTCTTCACGTTCTCCATAATGTCCCCGGTCCTCTCGCTCAGCATCCTGCTCTTGATGGTCTCCAGCTCTTTCCTGATGATCTCGTTCTCTTCGACGAGCTTGCCGATCCTGGGTACTACGTCAGATTCGGGCACCCTCAATATCCGGGAGGCTTCGAGGAGCTTGTCCTCTATACCCCTCATAAAGTTCCAGGCGGACTCGCCCGATAGGGCCTCGATACGCCTCACTCCGGCGGCTGAAGCGGTCTCGGAAACTATTTTTAACATCCCCGCTTCGCCGGACGATTCGAGATGAGTCCCTCCGCAGAGCTCCCTGCTGTAATCCCCAATGCTGACGACCCTGACCTTGTCGCCGTACTTTTCCTGGAAGAACGCCATGGCCCCCTTTTTTATAGCCTCGTCGTAGGGGACGTCAGGATCGGTGACAACCTTGTCGTCCCACCTTATCCTTTCGTTGATGATGTCCTCGATCTTCCTCAGCTCCTTATCGTCTATCGACGAATGGTGAGTGAAATCGAACCTTAGCCTCCCCGGCGCAACGAGCGAGCCTGCCTGGCCCACGTGCTTTCCGAGCACTTCCCTGAGCACCGCATGCAGTATATGCGTGGCAGAATGGTGAGTCTCTGCGCCGTGTCTCAGTTTTTCGTTAACTTTTAATCCGACTTCATCCCCGACCCAGAGAGCGCCTTTTTTAACTAAGGCGTGATGCACGATAATATTGGGCAGGGGCTTCTTCGTGTCGGTGACCTCGGCTGTCCCGCCTTCCCCTTCCATGATCCCCCTGTCGCCTACCTGCCCCCCCGACTCTCCGTAAAAGGGCGTCCTGTCCGTTATAATGTCGACCTTGTCGCCTGCGTTCGCGCTGTCGGCCAAAACGCCTTCTTTGATAATCGCGGTTATTCTTCCCGTATCCCGGGTCTTTCCGTATCCCGTAAACGTAACAGTAAGTCCGCCCGAGACGAATTCTTTATAAAGAGGCTCGAGACCCTCTTCTCCCGACCCCTTCCAGGCCTTCCTCGACTTCTCCCTCTGCTTCTTCATCTCCGCTTCGAACCCGGCATGGTCGAGCGAAAGCCCGCGCTCGCGCGCGATGTCCTCTGTCAGGTCCACGGGGAAACCGAAGGTGTCGTAGAGCTTGAAGACCACGTCCCCGGAAAGGACCTTCTCCTCCCCCATCTTCGCAATCTCAGCGTTAAGCAGCTCGAAGCCCCTGTCTATCGTTTCGAAAAACCTTTCTTCTTCGTTCTTGACGACCTCGGCGACAAAACCGATCCTCTCGTCGAGCTCGGGATATGCACCCCTCATTAAATCCCTGACCCTGCCCGTGATCCTGTAGAGACAGGGCTCTTCGATCCCCAGCATCTTCGCGTGCCGGACGGCGCGCCTCAATATCCTTCTCAGGACG
>MFCJ01000068.1:0-3338 GCA_001775255.1 Candidatus Dadabacteria bacterium RIFCSPHIGHO2_12_FULL_53_21 | reverse complement strand
CCTCGTTGGACGGGAATACCCCGTCCGAAATCAGGAAGGTTACGGCGCGGGCGTGGTCTGCTATCACCCTCATCGATACGTCCGATTGGGCGTCGTCCCCGTACCGTTTCCCCGCTATTTCTTCCACGTTTGAAATTATTCCTCTCAACAGATCCGTTTCATAATTGCTCTTGACGCCCTGCAGCACGGCGGTAATCCTCTCTAACCCCATGCCGGTATCTATGCTCGGGTTGGGAAGCGGATTGAGCTTCCCGGACTTGTCCCTGTCATACTGCATGAACACGAGGTTCCAGAGCTCGAGAAACCTGTCGCATTCGCATCCCAGAGCGCAGTCGCTTTTTCCGCAGCCGAAATCCTCGCCCCGGTCGATGATGATCTCGGAGCAGGGACCGCATGGGCCGGTATCGCCCATTGCCCAGAAATTATCCTTCTCCCCCATCCTGACTATCCTTTCAGAGGGGAGTCCGGCTATATTCCGCCACAGGTCGGCAGCCTCGTCGTCGTCCGTGAAAACCGTAACCCAGAGCCTTTCCTTCGGGAGCTTGAAGACGCCCGTGATCAGCTCCCAGGCAAACTCTATTGCATCTTTCTTGAAATAGTCACCGAAAGAGAAATTACCCAGCATCTCGAAAAACGTGTGATGCCTCGACGTGTAGCCTACGTTCTCGAGGTCGTTATGCTTTCCTCCGGCCCTGACGCATTTCTGGGAAGACGCGGCCCTCTTGTAGTCCCGTTTCTCGAGGCCGAGGAACACGTCCTTGAACTGCACCATTCCGGCGTTCGTGAAAAGGAGCGTCGGGTCGTTTTTGGGAATGAGCGAAGAGCTCTTCACGACCGTATGGCCCTTGCTCTCGAAATATTCCAGAAACCTGTTTCTTATCTCCGAACCTGTCATATAAACGTAATTCCTATGTTTGATTTCATCTTATATAACCGCCCGAGCGGCGCTCTTTTCACTCTTTATCTTTCTGGCCGGGTATTCGGCGGCAAGCTGACCGCACGCCCCGAGAATATCGCTTCCGCGGCTCTTCCTTATCCTGACGTTGATTCCGAACGACATCAGTATCTCCTGGAAACTCAGCACCCTCTCCCGCGTCGGCGAGCGGTAAGGCAGGGGGCCCGCTTCGTTGAACGGAATGAGGTTCACTTTGCAATTAATACCGCTCAGCAGGCGACCCAGGTCGTAGGCGTCCCTGTCGGAATCGTTGACCTTGCTCAGCAGGACGTATTCGAACATCAGCGCTTTTCTCGGCGGCACGGGAAACTTCACGCTCGCCTTTATCAGCTCCTTTATCGGATACTTCTTATTTATAGGCATGATGACGTCCCTCAGTTCGTCCCGCGGCGCGTTTAGGGACACGGCCAGGTTGACTGAGACCTGCTCGCCAAGCTCTTTTATCCTGGGAACGATACCCGAAGTCGAAACCGTGATCCTCTTCGGCGACAGGCCCAGGAAATTCTCGTCCGTCATGGTTTTAAGCGCCCTTACGAGGTTGCCGAGGTTGTCGAGCGGCTCACCCATTCCCATAAAAACGATATTGGTGACCGAGCCCCCCGTGTAACGGTCAACGAGTATGTACTGATCGAGTATCTCTGAAGGGGTTAGGTTCCTGATTTTGCCGATCGTGCCCGTCAGGCAGAACGTGCATCCTAGCGCGCAGCCGACCTGCGAAGATACACAGAGTGTGTGCCTCCCCTTTTCCGGAATAAGCACGCTTTCTATCTGCTTCCCGTCTAGGAGCTTAAAAAGGAACTTCCTCGTGCCGTCGGTCGAGATTTGCTCCTCCGCCAACTCCATCGAATCACCTGCGGAGAAGGCGCTCTTCAGGAGCTCTCTCGTGCCCTTGGACAGATCCGTCATCTCGTCGAATGATCTTGCGCCCTTTCTGTAAAGCCATTTGCCTATCTGGCGGGCGCGGAACGGCTCTAAACCCTTATCCGCAACGAATTTTTCCAGTTCCCCCGGGCTCAAATCCTTGATGTTCATTTTTTCTTTATATCGTTAAAACCGTGTATTTGTTATCCCGGTAAGGATACAGGGGGCATGAAATTTATACAATAGGCGGGATGCTTAACAGAGGCGCGACTGATCTCAATAATCCAAGTGACAAAACGGTACACCGAGCCGGGAATTTCCCTCTATGTCGCCGTCTTTTCCTGCTGCAACTGCTTAAGCAGATCGGCGAACCTCTTGAGCTCTATCCTCAGCTCGACTATTTCTTTCTGGAGAGCGGCCTGCCGGTTACCCTCAGACCGGTAATAGGATGTTTTGCGTAACGCGAGACGGCTCACGAGCGAGAGGTATTTGTCTTTATTCAGATACTCGGGGTACCAGCTACCCCTTCTCATGGCCCTGTAAGACATCAGTATCTTTCTGTGGTCAGCCGGCAGAATGCCCAGGTCGAACTCCTCGCCGAGCACTACCTCCCGCTGCCTCCGCTCTCCCATAATACCCCGCACAAAAATCACGAATATGAAAATGACGTAAACGATGAGGATGAGTACCGCCAGGCCCCAGTACGCCTCGCTCCTCGACGTGACCAGGAAGTTCCATGTGGCGTGGAGGAACACAGCCAGAAGATAGAACCCGCCGACAGACATCCAGGCGTTTTTCCCTCCGTCCTTCAATTTGCTTATTCCCGCGCCGAACGTAGCACTCGCCGCGCAGTGCATGTTCGCGGTCATCATGCTCCTCACGAAGAGGAGGTTCAGCCATTCGTATCCGGGGGAATAACCCGCGAATTGGGTGAAGTACATGAAGTTTTCCGTCATCCCGAACCCGAGACCGGAGGCAGCGCCGTAAACGAGTCCGTCCGTGACGTTATCGAACTGACGGTACCTCAGCAGAAAGAAAACAATTAAGCCCTTCATGAACTCTTCGATGAAAGGGGCCAGGACCACGGCCGGAAAATCGAACCCGGTATCGGTCATGAAGCCGCCCAGCATCCTTATGCCCGCTTCCGTGCCGAGTATTGAAAAGACAATCGCCCCCAGCCCGCCCCAAAGGAAGGCCGCGAACACGTATTTAAGAGGCTCCCTGTCGTAGCGGTCGATCCACCAGATAAAAAACAGCATCGCCACCACCGGGGCGACTGCCACTATCAGTGAAACGAAAATAATCGCGTGGTCCATAAATTTATAATCATATTAGTATCTGATAACGATGATTGCAAGGAGTCCGGGTGCGCCGGACCGGACTGACAGAACGGGCGGAACGGGATAATCCAGGGAAACCGGATACATGCGGCATACCGGTTTTGACAACGCCGGAAATGATGTCAAATTAATTATTTCCGCGAAATAACGCGGTTTATTGAAGTCCGTTCAGTGATTAGACC
>MFCJ01000067.1:2348-5869 GCA_001775255.1 Candidatus Dadabacteria bacterium RIFCSPHIGHO2_12_FULL_53_21 | reverse complement strand
CTGAACGATGAGACTGACGAGCCCGGGGACGATACCTACACGGGGGGCTCGCTCATCATATACGGAATACTGAAAGACCCGCGGTTCGAGTCGAGGGGGTTCAAACTGCCGGGAGCGGCCGGCACGCTGCTCGCTTTCCGTTCAGACCTCTTTCACGAGGTCACTCCCGTGACGCGCGGGTCGAGATTTACCGTGGTAAGCTGGTTCGCCTGACAGCGATCCCGGTTTGAATATAATAAAACTCACCTGCCGCCGTGGCTGCGCTCGTCGGGACCCGGTTCCGGCCTCCCCAAATAGTTCCTCAGATAATTAAACGGCTGAAATATAAAAGGCAGCGGGTCTCTCAGGGAAAACACGGCGAACGCTTTCACGCCGCGCAGCGATTCGAGCCACTCCCGGACGGTTAACTGTTTCTTCCTGTAATAGGCAATGGCCGAGAGAACGTCGTTAATGATTGAGATCCATTTCACGCCCGTATGACGCTGCATTACATCGGACGGGAGAGACATACCCAGCGCATCCCGGTACATGGCATATAGGATCGGGACGCCGGCCTTTTCAACGAGACCTATCCTCGTTACGGGCCTCCCTATGTTGGGCTCGATCATATAATACCGGCCGCTCGTACCGTCTCTTTTAAATTCGAGAGAGCCGAGGCCCCTGAATTTAACGCTGCCGATAAGCTCTATCGTTTGTTTCAGGACCTCATCGTCCCTGCATTCTTCCGCGAGACACGCGTCCCCGTCTTCTATACGCCACTGCCTGAGCTTGCGGGAGGTGAACGTTATATATTGCTCGCAGCCGGAGTTATAATAAAAAATACACGAGTAGAGACGGGAGTCGTCCCCCTCGATACGCTCCTGGACTATGATATCCCCTGCCGCGTCGAGGCAGGCGTCGAATACACGGTCGAGCTCCCCGATACTGCCGAGCTTCAGCACCTTTTTCTGAAAAAGCTCAATCCACCTCCTGGTTTTTTCCGCGGGCTTGACTATGTAAGGCGGATTCATTTTCCCGGCGATTTCATCGATGTCCTCCCTGCGCGCCGGAAAGAACGTGGAAGGTATAGTGAACCCTTTGTCCCGCGCGAATTTGTAAAAATTAATTTTGTTCATGAACAGGTCTATGACGTGCTCGTCCGGCAGAACGAATCTGAAACGCTCCCTCAAACTTTCCCTGTTGCGGGAAAGTACACGGACGCTCTCGTCGCTGCAGGGGAAGAGGGCGCATATACCCCGCCTGCCGGCGATGTCGGATAAAGTCTCGAGAAGCGCATCGTCGGTCGTGGAGCCGGCCAGTATTTCTTCACAACAGTTAGTCCTGCTGCAGAAATGAGACGGGTCGTCGACGATGCCTATCACGGGTATCCCATAGCCGGATAAAATCCTCGCCGACTGTAATCCGGTTATGGAATCGAGTTTGATAACGACGGCCGGTGCTTTGACCACAACATATCCCCTTCGGTAAAATGTATTCGATATCGAAAAAAAAAGATAGACAAATGCCGCAAGGCGTTAATCAAGACCGAGTCACCGGTCGCGCGCTTTACCGAGGGCGTGGCCTGACATATATAGTAAAAATTATGTAGAATAAGTCATTATGGCGTAGAAATAATATGTTAATTCAGGTCAGTGAGCTAATTTCCTTTCCTGAATCGACAATGTGAGGATAACCGGCTCTTATGAGTTCCTATGTTCCCGTTTTGACATTTCATAAAATAGATGAGACTCCTTCCGTAACATCCTTTCCTCCGGCGCTATTTGAGAGTTTCATGGAGAAATTAATCCGGAACGGCTACAGGACCGTCGGCCTTACGGACGCGGTTGAAAATTTGTACCGCGGGGCCCCCTTGCCGGAGAAGACCTTCGTCCTGACGTTCGACGACGGATACAGGAGCGTATTCAGTGATGCATTCCCCGTCATGAAGAGACACGGCATGTCGGCCACTGTTTTTCTCACGGTCGGAGATCCCGCCAAACCCCGCCCCGGCGGCCGCATGCCCCCGCTCAACGGCAGCGAAATGCTGAGCTGGGCGGAGGTAACGGAGATGAGAGAGGCGGGAATCCGTTTCGGGGCCCATACCCTCACTCACCCCGACCTTACGCGGCTCGGTACGGAGAAAATCGAATACGAAATTGTAAAATCGAAAGAAATAATAGAGGGGGTTCTGGGCGAGCCCGTACGCTCCTTCGCCTACCCCTACGGGAGATACGACGAGAGGAGCATGGGGATCGCCGAACGTTTCTTCGATTGCGCGTGCTCGGACGAGCTGGGTCTCTTAACCCTCGAAAGCAAACGCTATGCCCTCGGACGCGTGGACGCCTGCTACCTGAAAAACGAGAGGCTTACAGGCCTGATGCTATCCGGCCTGTTCCCCTATTACGTCAGGCTCAGGAACGTCCCCCGCAAGATCCTGCGCAGGCTGAGCCGCAGATGAATACCGCGCAAAGGAAGCTCAGATTCTGCATGATAACGACCTTTTACCCGCCTTACGGGTTCGGCGGCGACGCAGTTTACGTACACCAGCTTTCAAACGAGCTGGCCGCTAGGGGCCATCATGTCACGGTCATCCATTGCATAGACTCGTATAACCTGTTATCGAAGAACCGCCGGGTTCTGCCGTGCGTCAACCACCCGGGCGTCGAGGTCCACGGCCTGAGGAGCGGATACGGTTCCCTCTCGCCGCTCGCGACCCAGCAGTCAGGCCTGCCGCTGTTCAAATCCGGACAGATAAGGGAAATACTGGCAAGCGGCTTCGACGTGATACATTTCCACAATATCTCACTCGTGGGCGGGCCCGGCATACTCGGCTACGGAGAGGGGATCAAGCTCTACACCCTTCACGAATACTGGCTCGTATGCCCGACTCACGTCCTCATGAAATACGAGAGCGCCCCGTGTGTAAAACCGTCTTGCACGTTATGCCAGATCGTCTATAAGAGGCCTCCGCAGCTCTGGCGGCACACGGGCCTTTTGAAAAACTCATTAAAGCACCTGGACGCGATAATCAGCCCGAGCAGGTTCGCCATGAAAATCCACCAGGACTCCGGTATCGATGTTCCCATCACTCATATCCCTCACTTCGCTCCGGACGGATACGGTCCTATCGGCCCTGACGAAACGGACGACGTCGAAATCCCGGACAAACCGTTCTTCCTCTACGCCGGACGTATCGAAACGCTAAAGGGCGTACAAAACCTCGTGCCCGTATTCAGGGGATACGCCAAAGCGGACCTCGTTATCGCCGGGGAAGGAAATTATGAATCCCGACTGCGTAAGGAGGCGGGGGGCGCGGATAACATACACATGCCGGGTCATCTGTCCCGCGCCCGTCTCACGAGGCTCTATAAAAGGGCCGTGGCTCTTATAGTGCCCTCTATAAACTATGAAATCTCGACACTCGTGATTTTTGAAGCGTTCCGCGAGAAAACCCCGGTGATCGTGAATAACATAGGAGCGCCTCCGGAATTGATCGAGTACAGCGGGGGGGGCATCGTTTATAACTCGGAAGCGGAGCTCGT
>MFCJ01000067.1:197-2181 GCA_001775255.1 Candidatus Dadabacteria bacterium RIFCSPHIGHO2_12_FULL_53_21 | reverse complement strand
CGTCCGGGACTTGAGGCCCGGCCCGGCATACGCCTTTTTCCATACCCGCCCTCCCCTCTTCATACCTTCGTCCCGTCGCTTATCGAGACAGCCGTCCGATTGTGACGTGAACTTGTATAGTCTCCGAACCTCACCTTGCCAGCACCATCAGGGAGTACCCGCCCAGAATGCGGACAGCTAAATCCCTATCAATCGCAAATAATACTTTTCGCGGCAGCTTCACGATATTCCTTTTAATAGATTTAGACGGGATCTCGGTAGAACCGGAGGTATAGAAATAATCAAGCACTTCGTAGCCCACGTCTCTTAATATGTGGAGTGCTATATCTTTCGTATAGTAATGAAGATGCCCCGCTGATTTTCGACTTTCCAAAAACGGAGTATTACGTAGTATAAATTGAGCTGATATCTCTAACGGAATGTGGAGTATTTTATATTGGCTTTTTGATTTTATTTCTCTGAGAAAAGTGTAATAGTCTTCAAGATGTTCAATTAAATCAATGATCAAGATCAGGTCATAAAAAACCCCTTTTTCTTCCAAGATGTCCGCAAGCTTAAAATTGAGCTTTTCATTTGCTCGGGTTCGACTCAGCTCAAAAGCTTGAGGAGATATCTCATAACCTAAAAACTCACATTCTACAGGCATTTCATGTTGCAGCCGCGCCAATATCTCACCAGCCCCACACCCCACTTCACAGATAGTTTTCGGAGCAATGTTATTTCTTTCCATTATTTTAAGAATTTGTTTTGCCTTCCATGGAGACTCTTCAGCATGCCACATCGGATTGTTCTGCAAATACTCACCGGATACATACATCTCTCTAGGCATACCTTATCTCCCTTCCGAACATCGGAGCGTTAACGAAAAACATATATGGGGCCGAACCTGGGACGGTTTCTCCGAAGTCGGTTGACGCCCCGGAATGGATAATCGAGCTTTACATTCATTTCGAACATTCTAAACATTCTAATCGTATCATTATATATTAAACCGGAGCGTTCATATCATCCAATTCAGATACTTATCATGCACGCAGAAATTCAGACGTTAAGTCTTTTTGATTAACCTGAAGACATCCCTAATACTTTCGTCTCATTGAATATTTATACCATTGTCCAATTGTTGAGGCGGACTCGCGCGGTTAATCTCAAACCGGATCTAAAAAAATCCCCCGAGAGGGTGGTCTCTCGGAGGACTTGACGCCGATACGCTGGATCAGAACCGGCATTGAGTTATTACTCAACGCTAAAATTAATTACATATCGGATTCGTGTCAATAACTTTCATTGACTGCGGTCCCGGAGTTCAGGGCGTCCGGTCTTCCCCGCCTTTCGGACAAGAGAAGGGGAATGAGTATGGGGACATTCACGAGTGTAAGTTCGGGGACCGGACGTCCCGGATTTTTCCTGATTTTAATGTTTTCGGTTTACATGCTCGGCTGCGGAGGCGGCACCGGAAGTGAAAACGACCCGGCCGGGGATCCGGATACGACCGCCGTTACTCCGAGCGGCATCGAATTCAGGCACAACGGTTATTACTCGGACGAAGAGCTCGACGAGGCCATGGGCCTGGCGGAGGAGTATTTCGGTCTCGCGATCGAGTGCGCCGTCACGGTTCACCCGGAGCTCGCGGACGTCATCATGTCCCTCCCGGGGAGCGAGCTCACTGTCAACGTCGTATATCCGGACAAGTACGACCCGGCCACGGGGCGGGAAGGTTTTTCCTGCAAGTTCTCGGAGAAGGGGTGCGCCGGGGAGTTCCATCTGGGAAGCGCAACTATAGACATACCCCCCTCTCTCGACGCGCTCGGCCACGAGATGGCCCACTGGATGAACTACATGCTTTTCGGCGAAACCCGCGACGATGACCCTAACGACCTCTCCAATATATGCAAGATCCCTTCCTACTGCCACCTCTATTCCGAAACGAGGAACCTCATATCCTGCAGGCAGTGATCACAGGGAATAATAAGCTATAGCCGGG
>MFCJ01000067.1:0-133 GCA_001775255.1 Candidatus Dadabacteria bacterium RIFCSPHIGHO2_12_FULL_53_21 | reverse complement strand
CGCCGGCGGACACCGACACGGTATTGCCGCCGCCCGTCCCCCCTCCGCTTCCGGCAGCCGCCGAGAGCCCGATGAGAAACGAGAAATAGAGTGCGTTCGAGGGTATCTGCAGGCCGAAATCGACGAAGCTGTG
>MFCJ01000066.1 GCA_001775255.1 Candidatus Dadabacteria bacterium RIFCSPHIGHO2_12_FULL_53_21 | reverse complement strand
CGGGCCGTTATGATATTAACAGACGATTAAAATTTCCTTAATATTGACCCTTTATACTGATAAGCGGACGAGGAAACATTCGGGATATCCGGAGGGAATCCATCGGGGGGAACAGAAATCCGCGTTTTTTGCATTTGCACATAATTACTGTACTTGTATTATATTATCTTGTATTATTAGGTATTTACGAGTGTTAGTGTATGTGCACTTGCAAAATATATGCTTGACTCAATCCTTTTTGCCCTTAAATTTATATATATGGAGAAAACCATGAACAGATATGAACAGGGTATAGAGAGATTCAAGGAAATCAAGGGCAACGGGGCGGATAAGTCTATCGAGCGCTTGAAGTCATTACACCCTGACCTCGAGAAGCTGATTATGGAGTTCGCGTTCAACGATATTTACGGAAGGCCCGAGCTCGACATGAGGTCGAGGGAGATAGCGACAGTCGCGTCCCTTGCCGCCATGGGACACACAGCACAGCTCAAAGTCCACATACAGTCGGCTCTGAACGTCGGGGTGACAAAGGTAGAGATCGTCGAAATCATTCTCCAGATGGCCCTATACGCGGGCTTCCCCGCGGCCATCAACGCGATGCAGGCTGCAAGAGAAGTATTCGACGAGATCGAAACCAATAAAATAAACACGAACGGCGGCGTGAAGCCCGAAAGGAAGAAGCTTGCATCCTTATGACAGCGACAGCACCACATTCCGGAACCGTAAAAGTAAACGGTATAGACCTGTATTATGAAATCCACGGCTCGGGCGAGCCCCTTTTAATGATAGAGGGGCTCGGATACTCGGCATGGATGTGGTATAAGCAGATTCCGGTTTTCTCCAAGAGGTATCAGGTCATATTGTTTGATAACAGGGGAGCCGGAAACACCGACAAGCCCGATTCCGAATATTCGATAGAGATAATGGCCGACGACGCATCAGGGCTCTTGAGAACGCTCGGCATCGGACCGGTTCACGTCCTCGGAATCTCCCTCGGGGGGTTCATAGCTCAGGAGCTCGCCTTGAGGCACCCCGACCTCGTGAAGAGCCTTTCTCTCGTATCGACTAACTCGGGCCCCGGAAAACGGGCAATGAGGAATTCCCAGCACGTGAACGGACTGTTTAAGCTCTGGGGTATTCTGCCCGGGACGTTCGAGATGGGGGGAAAGGCGAGTGTGCCTTTGGGGTTCGAATACGGCGTTACAAAAGAGGATAGGATCCGATACGGGCTCTCCCTCGCCTTCACGCCCGAATACTTCAGGCAGCATCCGGAGGAGATCGACCGTATCGTCAGATGGAGACTCGAGAACCCGCAGCCCGGATACGCGTGGACGCGTCAGCTACTGGCGGGGATGAATTTCGATTCCTCCGGGCGCGCGGAAAACATTCACACCCCGACCCTCGTCATCAACGGGACCGAGGACAGGATAGTCACACCGGAGAGCGCCCGGGAGCTTGCCGGGAGTATTCCGGATTCGAGGTACATAGAGATCGAGGGATCGGGACATCTGCTCTTTATCGAGAGGTCGGACGAATTCAACGAAACCGTTATGGGTTTTCTCGACGAGGTTGACGCGAAAAACAATACGCCTGCCGGAAGCGGGGAGAATGCCGCATGGTGGAAAAGAATCGTGACCTTACTTTCCGGCCGCTACAGTAATAACGGCAGCTCATTAAAGAATTAAACCTCTATTACCGCTGCCTCCCGTCGCCGATATTTCCCAGACTCACTTCATACATGTTTCGAACGCGGACTTAAAAGCGCGGAGAGCGATTTCGACGTGCTCTTCCGTATGACCCGCCATGAGTGTAGCCCTGATCCTGCACATTCCTTCCGGGACCGAGGGCGGCCTGACGGCGGGGGTATAGACCCCGTTTTCCCTGAGGGCCGACGCGAACTCGAGAGCGGGCCCCGCCCCGCCCACCAAAACCGGCACTATAGCGGAATCGGAAGGGAGGACCGTGAGGCCGATGTCCCCGATACCGCTTTTGAACATTTTTATCAGACGCCAGAGGTGCTCCCTTCTCCCGGGCTCGTTCTCGATTATATCGATCGCGGCTATCGATGCGGCAAGCGACGCGGCAGGCAGGGAGGTATCGAAAATATAGCTCCTGACGCGGTTCCTGATGAAATCGATCAGCCCCTGACTCCCGGCGATGTATCCGCCGAGAGAGCCTATCGCCTTTGAAAGCGTGCCCATCACTATTGGCACTTCATCCTCCACGCCGAAGTGCTCGGTCGCCCCGCTGCCTCTTTCCCCGAGAACCCCCGTCGCATGAGCCTCGTCGACCATGAGCATGCAGCCGAAACTCTCCGAGAGCTCGACCAGCCGGGGGAGACGGGCGAGGTCTCCGTCCATGCTGAAGACCGTATCCGTAACGATTAGCCTCTTTCCTTTCCTGTTTCTGTCGGATGAAAGCTGCGATTCCAGGTGTCCGGAATCGAGGTGCCTGTAAATACGGATGTCCGCGCGGGAAAGCCTGCACCCGTCTATGATGGATGCGTGGTTGAGCTCGTCGCTGTATACCATATCCCCCTCGCCTATGAGAGAGGAGATGGTCCCTATATTAGCCAGGTAGCCGGAGCTGAATAAGATCGCGGCATCGGCGCTTTTAAATGACGCTATGCGCTCCTCGAGCTCCCTGTGGAGGTCGGTGCTCCCGCTCACGAGTCGCGACCCGCCCGATCCCGTCCCGTATTTCCCGAGCGCCCGCCCGGCTGCCCCGACGACCCTCGGGTCGACCGACAACCCTAGATAGCTGTTCGAGGCCAGGAGTACGTACCGCTTCCCGTCTATAGTTATGTCGGGGGACTGTCCCGTCCCGAGCTCCGTAAGCGCCCGGAACAGTTTTTTATCCCTGATATGAGCTAAATCCTTTTCTATCCATCCGAGCGGGTTATTCATATTTGGGAAAGCTGCTGCTTACATTATGCATGCTTGAAATGCGTATACCGATATTGTATCACGCGGCTTCTGTCGCCCTTTTGATCGAGTTATACGTCGCGCGCACGAGTTTTTTCAAATCCTCCATGGGTATCCCGAGAGGGGGCATGAGGACAACGACGTTTCCGAGAGGGCGGATCAGCACCTCCTCGTTCATTGCCTCTTCAGCGACCCTCCATCCCATCTTCATACCGGCGGGATAGGGCTCCCTGGATTCTTTATCGAGGACAAGCTCTATGCCGGCCATGAGCCCCTTGCTCCTCACATCGCCCACGTGCTTGAGACCGTTAAATTCCTTGAGCTCTTCTTCGAGGTAGTCGATCTTCTCCCTGAGGTTCCTGAGCGTATCGTACTTTCTGAATGCTTCGAGGTTGCCGAGCGAAGCCGCACAGGCAAGGGGGTTCCCGGCGTAGCTGTGGCCGTGGAAGAAGGTCTTGAACTCCTCGTATTCGCCGAGGAATGCATCGTACACGTCCTGTGTCGTTATCGTGGCCGAGAGCGGGAGATAGCCCCCGGTCATGCCCTTTCCTAGGACAAGTATATCGGGGGTTACGCCCTCGTGCTCGCAGGCGAACATCCTGCCGGTCCTGCCGAAGCCAGTAGCGACCTCGTCCAGTATAAGGAGGACTCCGTACCTGTCGCAGTACTCGCGCACACGTCCAAGGTATCCGGGAGGGGAAACTATCATGCCCCCCGCAGCCTGGACATAGGGCTCCAGTATGACACCCGCGATTTCTTCATGATGGGCTTCGAGAATGTTCCCGGCCTCACCCGCGCACGCGAGCTCGCAGGAGGGATATGTTTTCCCGAGCTCGCACCTGTAGCAGTAATACGAAGGGGCCTGATATGTGTCGAATAGAAGAGGTTTGAATGCGGAGTGGAATAGGTCTATCCCGCCCACTGAAACCGCCCCCAGGGTATCGCCGTGGTAGGCGTTCCGGAGCGAGACGAACTTGGTCTTACCGGGCTTGCCTTTGTGCTGCCAGTACTGGAAAGCCATCTTGAGCGCGACCTCGACGGCGCTTGCACCGTCGCCCGAATAAAAAACCTTCTTAAGCCCGGGCGGGCATATGTCTATGAGCTCTTTCGCCAGCAGCGCCGCAGGGGGGTTCGTAACTCCGAGCAGCGTGCTGTGGCTTATCAGGTCCACCTGCTTTTTAATGGCGTTGTCTATCTCGGGTACACCGTGGCCGTGTATATTCACCCAAAGCGAAGAAACCCCGTCGATATACCTCCTGCCCTCGGAATCGATGAGGTAAGCCCCTTCGCCCCGCTCGATGACAACGGGGTCTTTACCCTCGTATTCCCTCATCTGGGTGAAGGGGTGCCATACGAATTCCTTATCATAAGCACCTGAGTTTTTCTTTCTATCTGACATCTCTGTGATTGCTGCGGCTTTTGCGGACGGGGCTTAGACCGGAATTGACCAGCCGGGCGTCAGGTCAGTTAACGTCTTTTCTGACCGGCATTTCGAGGTCGTTGAGCATCCTCAGGTCCTCCTCCGGAGACCTGCCCGGAGTGGTAAGGTAATTTCCCAGAATCATCGCGTTCGCGCCGGCAATGAGTCCCATCGACTGCAGGTCCCTGAGCGTAACTTCCCTTCCCCCGGCTGTCATGAGTATTTTATCCGGCAGTATTAGCCTGAATATAGCTATCGTTCTAACCGCTTCGAAAGGCTGGATCGCCTGGAGCTTTTCGAACGGGGTCCCGGGTCTCGGGTTCAGGAAGTTGATAGGCACCCAGCTCGGGCCGAGCTCTTTCAACTCGAAAGCGAGCTCGAGCCTCTGTCTCGGCGATTCCCCCATTCCGAGTATCCCTCCGGAGCAGAGGTGCATGCCCGCTTTTTTAACGAGCTCCGCCGTCCTGAGCCTGTCATCGTACGTATGTGTCGTGCAGATGCTGGGGAAATAGCTCCTGCACGTCTCGAGGTTATGGTTGTACCGCCAAACCCCGTGCTCCTTGAGCTCGTAAGCCTGATCTTCCCGGAGGTCACCGAGGGAGCAGCCTATCTTCAGGCTCGTTTCGGCGCGAAGCAGGTCCACGACTTCGAGCACCTTTTTGAAAATCCTGGGCGTCGGCCCCTTCGCGCTTATGACTATGCAGAAGTCCATCGCCCCGAGCTTCTCCGACTGTTTGGCCGCCAATAATATCTTCTCCGCAGCCATGAGCGGATGCGCGCTGACTTCGGTATCGTAATGCGCCGATTGGGAGCAAAAAGAACAGTCTTCCGGGCAGTTGCCGGTCTGGGCGCTGATGATCGACCTTAAAAAAACGCCGTCGCCCTTATATTTTAAAGTGACTTTCCTGGCAAGGGAAATCAGGTCGGGAACCTCCGGCTTTTCGAGCCCGTGGAGCGCCAGCGCCTCTTCAAAACTTATGGGCTCTTCACTGACAAGCAGCTTCTCGGCAATAATATCGAGGACTGAAATACCGGCTCTCCCGTCTCTCCAGCTGGAATTGCACTTAGATTACTGGAAGGGTATTTATTGTCAATAACACTAGCCTTTTTCAGGAAACGTATTATATAATTATTTATGGAAGATTGTCCGGAACGGCGGGGACAATTAAATGGGATACAGACAATCCACCGTCAATGGTATAAAATACATGTCTGATAGGAAGGTGGAGATCCAGATTGGTTGATTCAATCCCCCCGGCAAGCCCGATCAAAGCCAGGTTTAGGACAGAGCCCCGCGTGTATGTAAGGCCTGTAACAAATGAGAACGTGCAGGTAAAAAATTTCACATTCATCTCACACGAGACTGACAAACAGGAGGAAGCACGCCAATGGAGCAAGTACTGACTCTCGAAGAAGCCGCTCAATACCTCAAAGTAGCCAAGCCTACTCTCTACAGACTGCTTGAAGACGGAAAGATCCCTGCATTCAAGGTCGGGAACCAGTGGAGGTTCACGAAGGAGCTAATAGATAAATGGCTCTGGGACCAGCTGCCCAAGAAAAAGAATGTGCTGGTCGTGGATGACGAAAAACTGATAGCCATGGATATAAAGAAGATCGTTACCTCCGAGGGGCACGATGTAATTACGACCCAAAGCGGTATCGAGGCGTCAAGGGCAATAGAGGATTCGAACATCGATCTCGTATTCCTCGACCTGGTCCTCCCGGATATGAACGGAGTAGAGGTCCTGAAAGAGATCAAGAAAGCAAAAAGCGACCTGCCGGTCGTGATAATTACAGGCTACCCGGACAGCGAGATTATGAACCAGGCCCT
>MFCJ01000065.1:1267-6382 GCA_001775255.1 Candidatus Dadabacteria bacterium RIFCSPHIGHO2_12_FULL_53_21 | reverse complement strand
TTTCCGGGCTGGAGCAGTACGACTATGATGAGCAGTATGCTCACTATGATATGGATTATCTTTACCGAAAATACTATAAGCTCCACTATTGCTCTCCTGCTGTCTCGACTATGCTTGCCATCGACTCCGCCTTGAGGCTCGCGCCCCCGACGAGCGCGCCGTCAATATCCGGCTCCGCAAGTAGGTCTCTTATATTTTCCTCGTTAACGCTCCCCCCGTAAACAATCCTGATACGGGCGGCCAAATCACCCAATATATTACCCGCTATTTCGCGGATTGCAGACTGCACGAATTCCGCCTCCGCCGGGGTCGCGTGATGCCCCGTGCCTATCGCCCATATGGGCTCGTACGCGATGACCAGGTCTCCGGGGTCGTCTATATCGATCCCGGTGAGCGCCTTTACAACCTGAGCGTCAACGGCCTTTATCGTATGCCCCTCCGCCCTCTCCCCCAGGGTCTCGCCGACGCATACTATCACTCTGAGACCGGCCTTGAGCGAAGCGCCTATCTTCATCCTGACCATCTCGTCCGTCTCGCGGAGTATGTGCCTCCTTTCGGAATGGCCGATAATGACCCACGAGCAGCCGGCATCCGCAAGCATACCGGGCGAAATCTCGCCTGTAAACGCCCCCCTCTCCTCCCAAAAGACGTTCTGCGCCGCGAGCATGACGCGAGACCCCCGGAGCTCATCCCCGACTGCGTCGAGCGCGGTAAACGGCGGCGCGAGTATTATATCGATCTTCTCCGCCAATCCCCCCGTCCTCTCGACGACGCCGCGTGCGAGCTCCCCCGCCTCCCCCCTCAGCATATTCATCTTCCAATTGCCCGCTATGAGCCTTTTTCTCATCTTACCCGCCTCTCGAGCGCCGTAATCGCGGGCAGCGTCTTATCCCTTATAAATTCGACCGACGCGTCCCCGCCCCGGGACATAAAGCATTTACCGGCTTCGAACCCCGTGCCCTCAAGCGCGTCGAGGGTGCTTTCCCCCACGACCGCGCTCCAGGCGTCCGACTCTGCGAGCGCCTTTGCCAGAGCAGCCGTGCCCTCACCGAACCCGGCCCGCTCGCACATTCCAAGGGGCCCGTTCCAGAGGACCGTCCGCGCCCTGGATATATGTTTTGCGAATTGCCTGCTTGTTTCGGGTCCTATATCGACCGCCATTGAATCGTTCGGGATACGGCCGCCCGAAATTATATAGGAAGCGGGCTGGTTGTTCAAATCCCCTCTGATCCCTACGAAATCCTCGGGAATGACGAGCCTTATGCTCCTCGACATCGAGGAGGATATGAGCTTTTTGGCGCTGTATATAGTCCCCTCGTCGATCTCGGAGCGTCCGATATCCTTGCCGAGCGCCCGGAGGAATGTGTGGGCGACGGCTCCTCCGATTAAAATAGTATCCACCCTGTCCATGAGGCTCTCGATGAGCTCGATTTTCCCCGACGTGCAGCTCCCGCCTATAACCGCCGCAAAAGGGCGCTCCGGGTTCTCGAAGCGGCCGAGGTTCTCCATCTCTTCCTTGAACCTGAGCCCCACGCACACTCTATCGAAGTAATCGGCGACCGAGAGAAGAGACGCCCTCCTCTGATGAGAGACGGAGAATGCCTCGTTCACGTAAATCTCGGCTACTTCCGAGAGCTTCCTCGCGAAGTCCTCGTTATTCGCGAGCTCGCCCTTGTGGAACTCCAGGTTCTCGAGGAGCATGACGGAGCACGGCAGCATGTCGCCCGATATCTTCTTGACGGCGTCGCCGATCGAGTTCTCCGGGAAATATATCTCGCAGTCGAGGAGCTCGGAGAGCTTCCTGCCGAGCGGCTCGAGGGAGTACTTGCGGCTCATCTTGCCCCCGGCCCCGCTGATGTGAGAAGCCAATACGACCTTGGCTTTCTGGCTGATGGCGTATCTTATCGTAGGGAGCGCGAGTGCGAGCTTCCCCGCGTCGGCGATCTCCCCGGTACGGGAAACCTTGGTGTCGAAGTCGACCCTTACGAGGAGCTTCTTGTCCCTTATGTCTATTTCCGCAATCGACGGTATGGTCATCGTGATTTGTTTTTCCTCTCGTCTAAATATTTCCCGAGCCTGCTCATCCCTTCCTCTATGTCGGACACCGAGGCGGCGTATGAAAATCGAAGGTAACCCTCCCCGCCCTGCCCGAAATCGATACCGGGCGTGACCGCGACGTGCGCATTCTCCAGAATGTCGAACGCGAGGGCGTGCGAGTCAGGGCTTATGCCGGACGCGTTTACGAAAACGTAAAATGCCCCGAGAGGCTCCGTACCGAGGACGAACCCGAGCTCCCTCAAGCCTTCTAACATCGCCCTCCGCCTCCTGTCGAATTCGCCGACCATACCGAGCGCCTCCCTCTTCCCGTGCTTTATTGCCGCGACGCCCGCCCTCTGCACGAACGGGTTAGGAGATATGAAGAGGTTCTGCTGGAGTTTCTGGAGAGGTCTTACGAATTCTTCGGGGACGATGAGATAGCCTAATCTCCAGCCGGGCATGGAGTAGAGCTTCGAGAACCCGTTCACGGCTATGGCGTTCTCCGTGAATTCGAGTATCGTCTTCGCCTCGCCGCCGTAAACGAGCCCGTGGTATATCTCGTCCGAGATGACCGGCACGCCGAGCGAGGCGACGTCCCGTATTACATCGGGCCCGAGCAGGGTTCCCGTGGGATTCCCGGGCGAATTAATCAACACAGCTTTAGTCCTTTTAGTAATCGCCTTCCTCAACCTGCCGGCGTCTATCTGATAACCCTCTTCCTCGTAAACGCGTACGGTCCTCGGCACCCCGCCCGCGATCTTTATGAGCTGGGGATAGCACGCGTAATGCGGGTCCGTGATTATTATTTCGTCTCCCGGGTCGAGGAGCGCGAGCATCGAAAGGAACAAGGCGGGCGAGCTGCCCATCGTGACTATCACGTTTCCGGGGGATACTTTTACCCCGTATGTATTTTCGTAGTCTTCAGATATCGCTTCCCTCAGCTCCAGTATCCCGAGGCTGTGCGTGTACCTCGTGTCCCCTTCCCTTATTGCCCGGACAGCAGCCTCGCATATCACTGCGGGAGTCGAGAAATCGGGCATCCCGACCTCGAAGTGTATGACACTCCCCCCCGAGGCTTCTATCTCCTTCGCCCTCTCGAGCACTTCCATCACATAGAATGGGGAAATTTCTTCGGACAGCTTGGACGGCATGGGGATTTATTCTATTTGCAAAGGGCGGGGTTGTCTAGGCGCGCGGGGGACGATGATGATTGGGAACGCCGTTTTTTTCTATTTTTGTCATGCTGAACTTGTTTCAGCATCTAAAAATCTTTTAATATGTTATCCGTATGTACCGCTCCTACGTTTACATAATGAGCAATAAAAAGCTCACGACACTTTATATAGGGGTAACAAATGATCTGGAAAGGAGAGTGCTGGAACATAAGCAGGGAACAGACTCGGATTTTACAACGAGATATAAACTGGATCGGCTGATTTATTTTGAGGAAGGCGGGAGGATTGAGGATGCAATTGCCAGAGAGAAGCAGCTAAAGAGATGGCATAGGGAATGGAAGTGGAATTTAATAAAATCCATGAACCCCACTCTTGAGGATTTGTCGATGGGTTGGTATGACGATGAACCGCTTAAAAAACGAGATCCTGAAACAAGTTCAGGATGACGAAAAAAAAGAGATCGCCGCTCGTCCGGGCGAAGACCCCAGCCGTAGCCCGGCTGCTATAAGACAGCTTCGAGAAGACAGAAAAAGTGCCGTCATTCCTCCGCCGCGGGCTCCAACGTGGGCTGCGGCGTGGGCTGGGGATTGCCGCTGCTGCCGCAGAGCGTGACGACGTAATTTATATCGTCGCCCTGACAGGTAAAGAGCGCGTTCGCGAGCCCTATCACCTGGTTGCCGTCGTCGAATGACCATGCGTAAGCCCCCGCCTGATTCCCACCCGTATTATCCCCGCACGCGGCGTGTATGTTCTCGATGTACTCCGTGGTATTTTTTGTCCCGCTGTCGTACGTCGGCCAGGCGGCGGTCCTGCCCAGATTCGTGTCGCACTGCCCGTACGGGTCGCACATATTCATCGGAGAGTCGCAGCAGGGCGGGGTCGAATTCCCCGTAGGCTGCACGTTCGTATTCACAGCGCACGTGGTGGGCGAACTCATGGCGCAGCTGTTCGCGTTATCCCCTAAGCTCGTCATGCACACTCCCCACGCGTCATTGTTGGTCCAGGGCGTTATGTCGTAGTCGGACGAGACGCAGCCTAACCTGTTCTGCTCGTCCAGGGTCAGGGAATCCAGAGGAGGAAGCCCTATCGATGACATATTGAACGGCGAGAGGCATGTTCCTATCTCGCCCGCTGTGCTCTCCACATAGCCCCCTATGTTAGGCTGCGTATTCGGCTCGAAAACGTACGTGTCCCACGGGCACACCGGCAGCTCCGTACACCCGGCGCCGGCGCTCCCGCAGCCGCTCTGACAGGGCGCGGTTTCGATCAGCACGTTGAAGCCTGCGACGAACGAAACGTCGTAGTTATCGGCACCGGTGCAGTTTGCCGGAATCCCCCCGTCGAACGTAAACTCTGCCAGGGAAGCGGGCTTCGGCCCGTTGATCCCCCCGCAGTTCTCGACGCCCGTAGTGCCGCCGCAGTTGCCGGTCTTGCAGGTGAGGTTCCCGTTTTCGGCGGTACAGCCTGTCCGGGCGACGAGGACCCCCGAATCCCAGCAGACGGGTATCGTCAGGTCTCTTATGCCGCCCTGCCCTGCCGGATCGTCGTCCTTCGGCGGTATCTCCCAGGTCGCGCTTCCGTCGGCAGCCCATGGCGGCGGCCCAACCCAGGCAGTGTTGTCAGGTATGGTATTGCTTGATTGTCCCCCCTCAGGCCCGCAGTCGCCGACAGAGGGTGTGCTTCCTGTGCCCGCAGCGCAGAGGAGCGGAGTGAAGTTTATGCTCTCCGCTCCTATCCATACCGATTCCGTACATTCGTTCACTATGCGGATCGTGTGTGTCCCGGACGGTCCGGGCGAGGGGCACGGTACAGGCGCGGGAGTTGGTTCGGGCGTAGGGGCCGGAGTAGGGTCAGGGGTCGGTACCGGAGTCGGAACAGGCGTGGGTACCGGAGTAGGCACAGG
>MFCJ01000065.1:0-1212 GCA_001775255.1 Candidatus Dadabacteria bacterium RIFCSPHIGHO2_12_FULL_53_21 | reverse complement strand
ACCGGCGTAGGCTGCGTTCCTATAACACAGGCAGCCGGAAGATCGGACTTGCAGGTCGTGTCTTGAGTTACCTGTTGGACAGAGCCGCATGCGGCGGGATTGGTCAGCGTGCAGCAGGCAGCCTGGCCGCCTTCCGCGCAAATCTCGCAGCCCGAGTCCGAGCCCGTGAGGTCGCACGTCCTTAATTCCGTATCGTCGTCCTGTCCGGATTCGGTCGTTTCGCATCCGCCGATGTTTCCGAGACCGATGAGAATGAAGAGAGCATAGACCGCAAGAACATGAATCCAATTGGAGCTTTTCATTTTATCCCCTTCTAACCATGCTAAATTTTTAAAAATGTTTAAATTTATGATTCTAAAGCACTGTTATGGCGTAAACATACAGCCGTTATACATTCGGCACAATATATAAAAAATTTTTGAAATAGGCTGCCGGATAGGAAGGCTGGAAACGGATTTTTCGTCAGTAATGCCGACCGTGTTCCAGACTCCCGGGGATGATAATTGAGCCATAAGATATACTTGAATCGTGGAACAACTTTTCAGGAGGCGGATAATATGAAACTAACGAGCCCCGATTTCGAGGAAGGGGGAATGATTCCGAGGGAGATGACCTGCGACGGCGGGGATGTTTCTCCGGAGCTTAATATAACGGGGGTCCCCGAAGGGACGAAATCCCTCGCTCTCATAATGGACGACCCCGACGCCCCGAGGGGGACGTTCGTCCACTGGCTCGTGTGGAACATGCCCTCCGGCACCGACAGGATGGAGCGCGGCAAGGAGCCTCCCGGCGCCCAGGGCGCAAACGACTTCGGGGGTAAAGGCTACAGGGGGCCCTGCCCTCCTTCGGGTACGCACAGGTACTTTTTCAAGCTCTACGCGCTCGACGAAGTGCCCGGGCTTAAGGAAGGCTCGAGGAAGGAAGCGTTCGAAGGGGCGATAGAGGGACACGTAATCGAAAAAGCCGAGCTTATGGGGAGATATAAGAGGGGATAAATGTTTTTCCGTCAGCTTCAGGAATGTCGGAGAAAAATCCTCCATAACCCTCAATGCCCTAAGGGAACAGTACATTTGCATTGTAAACTACACAGTGTTAGAATCGTATTGATTTTTACACTCGAATAACAAACTAATTAAAGGAGGAGGGATTATGAAAGGCCTTATATTATTTACAATACTATCAGTTCTGTTTGTATCTGATTATGCTTTTTCA
>MFCJ01000064.1:16737-16956 GCA_001775255.1 Candidatus Dadabacteria bacterium RIFCSPHIGHO2_12_FULL_53_21 | reverse complement strand
GTATCTCGGACGTGCCTTCGGTGATGGACGCGAGCTTGGCGTCCCTGTAATACCTCTCGACGGGGAACTCGACCCCGTACCCGTATCCTCCCAGCACCTGCACTGCCTCGGTCGCCACCCACTGCACTACCTCGGCAGCGTGAAGTTTCGCCATCGACGCCTCCTTGAGCGCCTTCCTGCCGTTGCTGTAGAGCCAGGCCGCCTTGTATACGAGGAGCC
>MFCJ01000064.1:15394-16715 GCA_001775255.1 Candidatus Dadabacteria bacterium RIFCSPHIGHO2_12_FULL_53_21 | reverse complement strand
CATCTCTGCGAGCTTGAAGCTTATCGCCTGGAACTTCGAAATCTGCTTCCCGAACGCCTCCCGCTGCTTCGAATAGTTGAGCGCGAACTCGAACGCCGCCTGCGCGAGGCCGACTGATTTCGCGGCGTGAGTGATTCTCGCGCCGAGCAGGGTATCCATAGCGCCGTTGAATCCGCCCTCGCCGACGAGGAGGTTCTCTTCCGGTATCTCGCAGTTCTCGAACACGAGCT
Organism: Candidatus Dadabacteria bacterium RIFCSPHIGHO2_12_FULL_53_21; assembly: GCA_001775255.1. GTDB lineage: Bacteria > Desulfobacterota_D > UBA1144 > Nemesobacterales > UBA2774 > 2-12-FULL-53-21. The sequence goes on along the minus strand of MFCJ01000064.1, from coordinate 16,485 downwards.
CAGCCGTGTCCGCAGACCTGTGCCCGAGCTTGTGTATCTTGTTCTTCTCGGTGAAGCCGGGGGCGTCCGAGTCCACTATGAAGAGGCTTATGCCCGTGCCTTTCTTTGACTTGTCCGTGTAAGCGGCGACTATGACGAAATCGGCCATAGTGCCGTTAGTAATCCAGGTTTTGGTCCCGTTCAGATAATATTTCCCGTCTTTCTTCACCGCGGTCGCGCGTATGCTCCTCGCGTCCGAGCCCGCGTCCGGCTCGGTCAGCCCGAGCGCGCCTATGACCTTGCCCTCAATCCCCGGTATCAGATACTTCTTCTTTTGTTCATTAGTCCCGAACTTATACACGGGCACGCAGGAGAGGCTCGTATGAGCGTTTATGCACATGGCTATGCCCGCGTTTATGCGCCCCATCTCCTCGGCGAATATGCATTCCGTCACCTTGTCCAAACCCACCCCGCCGTATTCCTCCGGGAATGAGATACCGAGGAAACCCATCTCCCCGAGCTTGGGGAAGATCTCCCTGGGGAATTTTTCGTTCTTTTCCGCGTCTTCCACGAGCGGCGCTATCTCGTTTTCGCCGAAGTCCCGGATAGTGGCCCTGAACATATGCTGTTCTTCCGTAAACTCGAAATCAATAGGCATAGTGCCCTCCAAAACGGGTGTCTTTTTTTGAGATTGATTATAGCATGATTATAAAATTTGTGTAATAAAGTCAACCGGCGGGGATAAATTTACCTTGACTTTTTTTTCACATTTTTATTATAGTAGTAATGGGACCGGGGAGCGGTGACTAACAAAATACACTAAGGAGGTATTGACCATGGCTGTTGCAAGGATCACAGAGATAATAGGTTCGTCTCCCAAATCGTGGGACGACGCCGTAAAGAACGCCCTCGAAAGGGCGAACAAAACGCTCCGCGGGCTCACGGGCATAGAGGTAACGAAGATGAACGCCGCTATCGGTAAAGGCGGAAAAATCACCGAATACAGGGCGCACATAAGAATTACGTTCATATTAGAGGGTTAATCAGCCCGGTTTGAATTTGAGGGAATGGATCGATGGGGAGCGGTTCTTGAGGCGCTTCACGGCTTGACC
>MFCJ01000064.1:14961-15336 GCA_001775255.1 Candidatus Dadabacteria bacterium RIFCSPHIGHO2_12_FULL_53_21 | reverse complement strand
TTAGGTGAAACTCTAAAAGGGGTAAGCCATGTTACCGAGATACCAGCTTCTAAGCTTTCTGCTTTCATTTCTGTTTGTCGGCTTTCTGTTTCTGTCACTACCGGAAAAGGGCTTCTCCGGGTTAGCTCAACCCGGTCCGGTGTGCTGCCAGTTTGCGCCTGACGAATGTTTTAATCTGGGCGGAGGAGGCGGTGATGAACCTATTCCGGCATGTCTTGTCGAAGACGCTGTACCGGGTTTCTGTAATGAGACAACCGGGTTATGTGAAGCGACTCGGACAACCCCAATCCCCACGCTGGGCGAATGGGGCATGGCAGCAGTAATCCTGGTTTTAGGCGCGGTGGGAATCGTCGCTTACCGCAGACGAAGGTCCCC
>MFCJ01000064.1:0-14929 GCA_001775255.1 Candidatus Dadabacteria bacterium RIFCSPHIGHO2_12_FULL_53_21 | reverse complement strand
AACGTAAATGAGCCTCCGGCTTTCTTGACTCCTTTAATTTCCGGCCGCCGGGGTTTGTTTATTCCGTCTTTTATTCCAGCCGGAGCCGCGCACCTTGAGCATACGCCGCCGGCATTCACTCCGGTCCGACCGGTCATTCGAGACCTGACGAATACCCCGGTTTTACCACTGCCCCTGAACAAGCCGCTTGACAATCCCCCATTAGATTTATAATAGTCATTATCACTCGTTCCGGCATAAACCTGCTTCACAGATCAGAAAGATTTATGTCCGAACCGGATTCCTTCTTCGTATGTTCCAGATTCCCGACAGCAGGATCAGCGCGGCGAAGGTTATGAAACCCCACTCCGACATCGTCGGTATCGGATTCGGGCCGCGCTCGGAGCCCTGTGTGATAAATAAACCGAACGCCACGGGCCTGTCCCCCACGTTAATGGTATCGATTACGGTATTCGTGGATGTGTCTATTACCGATACCGTGTTGTCCGACGCGTTCGCGACATAGACCCGCGCGGAGTCCGGTGTCACATCGACACCTAGAGGCTCCATTCCTACATTAACCGTATCGATTACGGTGTTCGTGGAAGTGTCTATTACCGATACCGTGTTGTCCAACCCATTCGGGACATAGACCCGCGTACCGTTAGGAGATACCGCAACCCCACCAACAGGCACACCCCCCACGTTAATGGTATCAATGACATTATTCGTGGAAGTGTCTATTACCGATACCGTGTCGTCGTCTGCGTTCGCAACATATACCCTGGTGTTATCGGGAGTTACCGCGACACCTGTGGGCTGCATTCCTACATTAACCGTATCGATTACGGTGTTCGTGGATGTGTCTATTACCGATACCGTGTTGTCGGAAAAATTTCCGACGTAAACCCTGGTGTTACCGGGAGTTACCGCGACACCTGCAGGCCCGTCTCCCACATTTACCGTATCAATAACCGTGTTCGTGGATGTGTCTATAACAGATACCGTGTCGTCGTCCCCATTCGCAACATATACCCTGGTGTTATCGGGAGTTACCGCCATACCTATAGGCCCGTCTCCCACATTTACCGTATCAATAACCGTGTTCGTGGATGTGTCTATAACAGATACCGTGTCGTCGTCATTATTTCCAACGTAAACCCTGGTACCGTCGGGCGATACGGCTACAGGTATGGGCCTGTCCCCCACAATAATCGTATCGATCACGGTATTCGTCGCCGTGTCTATTACAGATACGGTATCGTCAATCACATTCGTAATATAAGCGAAAGGCTGCGCAAAGCTTGGCATGGAAAAGCCAAGAACAATCAATACCGATATAAAGAGAGCACCGAACCTCATATGATCCTCCTTTAACAAGGCTTATAAAATATAGGAAATACAAATATGAACCCAATAATAATTAAAATAAGCTGTAAACGCAATAGTCCGATAATTCAACGGCAGGCGCAATGTAATAATCGCGTTATGGGTGCTGCCGGGTCAGAGCGCATTCCCCCGGCCGCTTGACAATCCCCCATTAGATTTATAATAGTCATTATCACGTATTAAGGAGCCTGAAATGACGAAGAAGGAAAGCTCTGAAAATATCTTTACGGAATTCTTCAAGATTCTCGAGACCCAGAAGAACGAGATCGAGAAGATTACGAAGCCCATACTCGAGGGCCAGAAGAAGGCCCAGGAGATGACGAAGCCTGTCATGGAATACCAGCAGAGGCTCTTCATGGAATCTCTCGAGCTTCAGAAGGCGCTCATGGAAAACATCATGGAGACCACGAAGAGGATGCTGAGGATAATGTCCGAGAACCCGATGAAGTATGGGAGCGGAAGCCCGATGGCGGGTCTGGGGATGGCCGACGACAAATTCTCCGAATATATGAGGAACATGCAGAAGATCCAGGAAAGCTGGATGGAGCAGTTAAAGAGCACGGCGTCGATGTTTCAGGACTTCATGAAAAAGGGCTCTTAACTGATAATTAGCAAGCAGTATTAGTCTCTTATACGGCATTCTTCAAGTACGTACCAACCTGAGAAGATTAAAGGAGACCCCTATCCTTTAATCTTTTTTCCGTTATATTCGCATCCATTAATAATAAGAACAAATGCCTTTCTGTGTCCGGCGGCGGCGGCAAAATTATATATGCTATTGCTAATAGTATTTTGGGCTAAATTTTATATATGCAATAATAACAGATAGATATAAATTTATAAATCTTCGCATATGCGTACATTTTCTCTTGACAACCGCCTCCGAGGCTATTATATTAATCTCAGAACATATAAAGGAGGTCATAACAATGGCAGCAAGCAAACAAGCTTATGATGTTAAGGATTTCACCGAGCCGGTAAAGGAAATATCGAAGCTCGTTAAGGAGACTTACCTCAATACACTCGATTTCTCTCTTTCGGTGGCCGAGGAAAACAAGAAGGTGCTGAACAAGCAGCTCGATTACGTTATCGAAGCGGAGAAAGATTACGTCAGTTCCGTAAAGGAGTTTTACGGATCACTTCCGAAGCAGAATTATCCGTTCGCAAAGGTTGATTCCGGGGCTTTCGACGACGGCCTGGCCAAGGTTTTTGAGTTTCAGAAAAACCTGGCAGATTCGTTTAAAGGCATTTCGGGCAACGCGGCTGCGGAGAGCTACGATTTCGCGAAGAAGAACGTGATCAAGGCTTTTACGATGTTCGACGAAGCGCTTGATTCTTTCAAGCTTTAATCGGGCGTAAATAAATTTGGAAAGATTAAACGGGGGGGCCAAATATCCCGGCCCTCCCGAATTAACCAAAAATCAACCGTCTTTCTCGTTTATTCGATTTCAGCCGATTAGATCGAATAAGGCCCGGTAATTCCGGGTACCCTCATACCCTGGCGGGTATCGAAGGAGCGTCCAGTCTTGACTCTATAAAGTAATCCCGTTCGTCTCGGGGACAGGATAAAGGGGAATATGAAAAAGCAGAAACACCTCGACAAGCTGACTCCCAGGCTCGCCGAAATAGAATCAGGCGCGCCCGAAGAAAATTACGAATCATACTCATACGGCGGCGATGAGGGGTTCGACCAGGATGGCGCGGACTTCGATCCGGGGTTCGCCCCCGGGGAAGGGGGCGCGGGCAGGAAGAAGCCCCGGAAAACGAAGCTCGAAGAGCATCTCAGGCTCCTGCACGTCTATTTCAAGGACCTCGAGCACGAGACGTCCCTCCTTTCGCCGAAAGAAGAGCTCAGGATAGCGGCCAACATAAAGAAATGCGAGAACAAGGCCGAGGCCATAAGGGCGGTACTCTCCGAGATCTCACGGGAAACGAGCAAGAAAAAAAGCACACTCAAGAAATACCCCGTCTACACGGGGACGGACATGGTCAGCTACATGGAGAGGATGAGTACCCTCTCGGACGCGTACGTGAAAAGGTCCTCCGAGCTCAAGAACAGGTTCATCAAGTCGAACCTCAAGCTCGTCATCAGTATCGCGAAGAACTACATGGGGAGGGGACTCCCACTGGCCGACCTCATTCAGGAAGGCAACCTCGGCCTCATGAGGGCCGTCGAGAAATTCGACTACACGCTAGGATACAAGTTCTCCACATACGCGAGCTGGTGGATACAGCAGGCGGTGTTCAGGGCGCCCTTCGAGAAGACGAAGACCATCAGGATACCGGTCTATCTCTACGAATGGGCGGGGAAGGTGAGGGCAGTCACGACGATGCTGTCGAAAGAGCTCGACAGGGAGCCCACGTGCGAGGAAATAGCGAAGGAGCTCGGGATATCTCCCTCCGTCGTAAAGAGGATCATACAGACGGCGTCAGACGTGATGAACAACGTACAGTCCCTCGACACCCCCATTTCGAACGAAGACCAGAGGACCCACATCGAATTCGTCGAGGACGAGAAGATACCCCCGCCCGATTCAGCCATATTGAAGCGCACTGTCCAGAACAGGATAGAGGACATACTATCGCTCCTCACGCCGAAAGAGCGGGAGATAATCAGGATGCGCTTCGGCATAGGCATCGAAACCACCTACACGCTGAGCGAGATCGGGGACAGATTCGGGGTAACGCGCGAGAGGATAAGGCAGATAGAAAAATCCGCGCTCGAGAAGATATCGTCTTCCTACATCGGGGAATATTTAAGGGACCTGATCTAGGGTACAGTGCCGCTAAGCAGGTAAGGCCGCCATTTATTCACGTAGGCATCGAGGTCGAAAGGCGGCGTCCAGTCATTCTCGACATAGACGTAAAGCTCCTGACCCGGATAAATCTTGTTCGGGTTCACGATCGCGCCCATGTTGGCCTGATATATGTTCACCCACTGCCTGCAGTCGAGGAAATAGTAGCCCGCCAGCAGGTGCAGCTCCTCACCGCTCTTTACCGTGTGAATGATAAGCTTCTTAGGCGGCTCCGGCGGGAATTCGATCGCGCTTGCAATACGCCCTCCCAGTCCCAGAAAAACCAAAGTTATTATAGAAGCAGCTGTTATACGCATCATCTTTCCCAATTATAATACAATTTCACTACTCGGTCATCATTTTTATGTTTGTAATGTTCGTGATGTAAAATATCACTTCCGTACAGGGGTCCGTACAATAAAACAATGCGAGCCGTAATCCAGCGCGTAAAAGAGGCGAGGGTCGAGGTCGAAGGCGAGGTCGTGGGCCGGATAGGGGAGGGTATGCTCATTCTGCTGGGGGCGGGGAAGGACGATTCGGAGGAAGACGCCCGGTATCTGGCCGACAAGGCGATTGCGCTCCGTATATTCGAGGACCCGGAGGGGAAGATGAACCTGTCCGTGAGGGAGACGGGGGGTGAAGTACTGGTCGTCTCCCAGTTCACGCTCTACGGCGACTGCCGGAAAGGCAGGCGTCCGTCGTTCGATAAAGCCGCCCCCCCGGAGCTAGCAGAGCAATTATATGAGCTCTTCGTCAGGGAAATCAGGGAGCGCGGAGTGAAGGTCGAGACAGGCAGATTCCGCGCCATGATGGACGTGCATCTCATTAACCGGGGCCCCGTCACCCTGATGCTGGATAGTAAGAAGGAGTTTTAGGTTCCTTAATTTCCTTCCCCCTAGAGGGGGAACTGCTTCGAGCAAGCGAGAAGTAGGACGCCCTGACCCTTTAGCCGCTTGGGTAATTGTGACCATGCTCTCCGATTTGTCGAGCATGTGGTGAAGGATGGGGGTGAACAGATTGTCATTCCCGAATGTTTTAATCGGGAATCTATATTTGAAGGAGGCGATGAAAAAGAAGAGATCCTGAAACAAGTTCAGGATGACTAACTTGTTAAATGCAATTGTACCCCCACCCAAACCCTCCCCCTTTTCAAGGGGGAGGGAATCGATGTGTGTGTTGATTTCCTCCCCTTAGACATTATATTAAAAAAATGGAAAAGGTGGTCTGCACTCACCCGAGGGCAAAGAGGGATTACGTCATAGAGGAGAACTACGAGGCCGGTATCGAGCTCAAGGGCTCCGAGGTGAAATCGCTCCGCGAGAATCAGGCGAGCATAAAGGAGAGCTTCGCCATGATTAGGGACGAAGAGGTTTTCCTCGTAAACAGCTATATAGCCCCTTACGAGCAGGCCAACATATTCAACCACGACCCGCGCAGGGAAAGGAAGCTCCTCCTCAACAAACGTGAGATAAGCCGGCTCATGGGCAAGACCCTGATAAGGGGATACACCCTCATCCCGTTAAAGATCTATTTCAAGCGGGGTAAGGCGAAGGTCGATCTCGCCCTCGGAAAGGGTAAAAAGGTCATAGACAGAAGGGACGACATAAAGAAGAGGGAGGCCGACAGGGAGATGGAAAAGGCGCTCAAGAGACGATACTGATCCTGTATATATCCCCAAAAGTAGTGTAAACTCTCCTTATATCCGCCGGACTGGCGGTCTTGACAACATTGAAATAATAATTATTTTGTAATAGCAAGTTACAAAGCATTATTAAAGTTTATTGTTCTTTGACATGGGGGCGACATGGCTTCGACGGGGATTGGGATAGCTTGTGCTGCATGCCGAGCTTCTGCTAACTCGTAAAACTGGCGGAGCACACACAAGTGCCACAAATGACTTTGCACTCGCTGCCTAAATAGAGCAGCGACGGCTCCTTAGACCCCGCCCGCGGGTTTAAACGAGGCGACACAATGCGGGCTGGTCCGATGGCGACGCCCTGAACGCCTGAGGACGAGAAAACATTCGGGGCTGGCGGTGAAAACCCTGTCTATCGGCAACTTCAGCGCGAGACAAAACGATAGACTAAGCATGTAGAGGCCTTGTGAGTCTCTTTCTCGGACCCGGGTTCGATTCCCGGCGCCTCCACTCTTTTTCTGTGATCTTTACAAAGTTTTTACAAAGGCAACGAGCTGATCGAGGGCACTGCCCCATCCTTTATGAAATCCCCTGTCCTCATGTTTTTTGCGGCCTTCTTCGTCGCCGTGGAGTGCGATAACCGTATACTTCGTTCCGCCCTCATGCGGCTCAAGCATTATAATCGCCGTGAAGAAGCTATCGACACAGTCATTCGGCTGATTGGACGGCCGATAGCCCTGCTCCAGCGCATCGGTCCAGACTAGCTTTTCGTTCTCGACGACTTCGAGGTAACAGCCGGTATTCGGGTGATCCTCCCCGTCCGGTGAACGCATAACGGTGCGGAAGATCCCGCCGGGGCGAAGATCGATTTCGCAATCTATCGTTGTCCAGGGGACAGGCGTAAACCATTTCTTCAGGTACTCCGGCGTTGTCCACGCCTTCCAGACGAGCTCTCTCGGCACGTCGACGATGCGCTCCAATACGAGATCGAGTCGAGGATCAGGTTTATATTTTGCATGGGTCATTACTTTTTCTCCTTTAATGCTTCCAGGTAATTGTCCAGTTGATCCAGGCGCAGCTCCCAAAGTACACGCCGCCTCTCGATCCAGTGTTCCGCCGCTTTCAACGGTTCCGGTGTCAGCCGATAGGTACGTACCCGGCCCCTTTTTTGTGAGCGGACTAACCCGCACTCTTCCAGAACACCCAGATGCTGGGTGAATGAGGGTAACGCCATATGGAATGGCCGCGCCAGCTCGCTCACAGGCAGAGGACCGTCACTCAGCCGTGTCAGTACAGCGCGCCGGGTCGGATCCGACAAAGCATGAAAAACGCGATCGAGTTGTACATCATTGTTAGGCATATACCTAACTATACAGTAGCTGCAAACTCATGTCAAACTTATGTCAATACCTAAGTTTATTTTTGAGTCCAGGCTGTGTGTCCCGGGGAGACGACGGCGGCTCCTCCTTAAACCCCCGCCTGCGGGTTTAAACGAGACCGCGCCTTATACCCCCCTCAGGAGCGATTTTCTTGACAACCGCCTTTTTTGCTGAACAATCATCAGGAAACCACGCGTTAAAACCCATGAACGTTCTTACAAAAGCATTTACTCCGCCAGTACGGTATAACCTACCGAAAACTCTGTCACGCAATAATCCAAACTCAAAAATAGCTAAAAGCTTGAAGAAAACCCGTCGATATAGCGGCATTTCGCAAGATCGGCTGTCCAAACGGGCGGATCTGCCGCTAAATGATGCCGTTACCGTGGAATACGGCGCAAACACGAATCCAATTATTGAAACCCTCCCAAATCGCGAAGGCGTTTTGACGACGGCGTTTATGATTTAATCAATTAGGAATATGTTCAGACTTTATTACAAAATTATTTCGACTCCGAAGACGGTCATAGACGTTCAATCGTTGGGGTGCGACACCGGCATTGACATCGTCGGGAAAAAACTGGAAGCCAGGCTACAGCGGTCATTTCGCGGCTCGCTCGCCATCCGGGCCGTCGATGCCGGATCGACCAACGCATGCGAGCAGGAGCTTACCGCGCTTGGCAACGCTTATTATGACATCGAAAGATTCGGGATTCATTTTGTGGCTTCCCCAAGGCATGCGGACATGCTGATGGTTACGGGCCCCGTTACCAGAAACATGAAAGAAGCGCTGGTAAGGACATACGAAGCCGTTCCTGACCCGAAAATTGTCGTGGCAGTCGGTGATGACGCGATAGACGGAGGCATTTTTAAGGGTTCTTACGGAGTTTTAGACGGAGTGCACAATGTCATTCCCGTGGATTACCAAATTCCCGGAGACCCGCCGTCTCCAAGAATAATACTTTGCGGCTTGCTGCAAATCCTTGAAATGCTTGATTCTCGCTCTAAGGCCGCTCAATAAATATGTTTAACACGCTTATCTCATCAAATATATTTTTTCTGTCACTCCTCTTATGGATAGCAGGGGCGGTCGGGGCTTTGGTCTTGAGCAAAAATGACCGCTTGGCAAACTGGTGGGGGAATTCATTTGCGATTCTCGGATCCTGCGTTGGATTATTGTTTTCTCTGTCAGTGCTGATTATCGGTTCCACATTTTCTTTTAACATCGACTCCACTCTGCCTCTTTTGTCGTTATCTTTCAGCGTAGATAAATTATCCGCATTTTTCATCTTCCTTATTTCGCTTATCGCTTTACTCGCTTCAATCTATGCATTGGGATATGTAAAGCATTATTACAAAAAATATAACATCGGCGCGCTCGGCTTTTTTTATAATATTTTCCTGGCCGGAATGGTTATGGTGGTCAGCGCGCACAATGCCCTTTTCTTTCTCATCGTGTGGGAAATAATGTCTCTTGCGTCGTATTTCCTGGTTATTTATGAAAACAAGGAAAAAGAAAATGTGCAGGCGGGATCGCTTTATTTCATTATGACCCACGTCGGGACGGCGTTTATAACGCTGGCTTTTTTACTCTTGTACCGTTCTACCGGGTCTTTAGACTTTGGCGTAATAAAAGAAACTATCGGAAATAGTTCACCGCTCATAGCCGATACGGTTTTCATTCTGGCGCTTATAGGGTTTGGAACCAAAGCGGGTATTATCCCTTTTCATATCTGGCTGCCGAACGCTCACCCCGCAGCACCGTCTCATGTTTCCGCCCTGATGTCCGGTGTGATGATCAAGACCGGCATCTATATGTTTATCCGGATGTTCATGGATATGCTGCCGGACGCGCCGCTCTGGTGGGGAGTCGTTATTTTAATACTGGGCGCTATATCATCGCTGTTTGGGGTTTTATATGCCCTCACCGAACACGATATCAAAAGACTCCTGGCTTACCACAGCATCGAGAATATCGGGATCATTTTGTTGGGACTCGGCAGTTCGCTTGTGTTTTGGTCGCTGGATATGAAGCCGCTGGCCGTCCTTAGCCTGGTAGCGGCACTTTTTCATACTCTCAATCATGCGATATTCAAAGCATTATTATTCCTGGGAGCCGGTTCCGTTATTTCCCAAACCCATACCAGAAATATGGAAGAATACGGCGGCTTAATAAAATATATGCCGCAAACTGCGCTTTTCTTTCTTGCCGGCTCGATGGCGATATCGGCACTGCCTCCTTTGAACGGTTTTTTCAGCGAGTGGATGACGTTTCAGTCTCTTTTTAGCGGGATCATGGCATCGAATGTCCCTGTGCGCTGGGTATTTATTTTGGCGGCGGGATCGCTTGCGTTTACAGGAGGGCTTGCTGCAATGTGTTTCGTGAAAGCGTTCGGAGTCACATTTCTGGCGAGACCAAGGAGCGAGAATGTCCGGCACGCGAGAGAGTCAGGTTTCGCGCTTCGTGTCGGCATGGCCGTTCTCGCGGCTCTTACTCTAGTCATAGGATTTACGGCAGGCAGTATCACAAATGCAGTATCAGGCGTTGTGAGCGATTTGAGCGCCTTTAATTCTTCCGAACCGGCATTTTTTTCAACCATCCAAACGGTCGGAATGCGAAACGGCTTCGCTTCAATTTCAATGCCGCTTATCCTGGCAAGTCTTATTGTAACTATGGCATTGACGTTTTTTGCCGTGTATCTCGTCTCGCGTAACAGAAAAACGAAAATCGGCCGTACCTGGGACTGCGGAACAACTCTTGGCCCGAGAATGGAAATTACAGCCACGGGATTCTCCAACTCTATCGTTACTATTTTCCGCGGGGCGCTCAAGCCGACTAAGCAAACGAGCATCGAGTATCGGGATGAGGATATGCGCTATTTTCAAAAATCAAGCACGGTTGAGCTTGGGATTCAGGATATTTACAACAGGTATTTTTATCAGCCGGTGCATATGCTAACCATCAAAGCTTCCGAGTATATGAAAAGAATCCAGAGCGGCAATATCAATATGTACGTACTGTACATATTGGCGATACTCATTGCCCTGCTGTTCGCTTCGGGTATGTAGAAATACTATGTCAATTATAATTTGGACAATTCAATTAGCACTCGTGCCGGCCGTGTCGCCTCTGTGTATAGGTGTCGTCAGAAAAATAAAAGCGAGATTCCAAAACAGAGTCGGCGCGGGCATATTTCAGCCGTATAGAGACTTGTGGAAGTTGTTCCATAAGGATGAGGTGATAAGCGAGGACGCTTCCTGGATTTTCAAATGCGCTCCCTATCTTATTTTTTCAACCACCGTGATTATAGGAGCGAGCATTCCGCTTTTTACCACAATATTTTCCATCAATGTCCTCGGCGACCTGCTGGTCGTAATATATCTGATTGCTCTTGGAACTTTCTTTCTCGCCCTGGCCGGCATGGATGTGGGAAGCGCTTTCGGAGGGTTCGGATCAAGCCGGGAAATGACGGTTGCCGCTTTAACGGAGGGCGGTTTGATGTTTTCCATTCTCGTCCCGGCGTTCTCGGCTCATTCCACGAATCTTTTTGCAATCTCGGGTGCTGTCGCTTCGTTTTCGTTTTTTGCTTTTGCCCCGATGATTCTCGCGCTTGCCGCGTTTATAATCGCCATGCTTGCCGAAACGGGGCGCTTCCCCTTCGATAATCCTGCTACACACCTCGAACTTACCATGATTCACGAAGCAATGGTTTTGGAATATTCGGGAAAGAGACTGGCGCTTATCGAATGGGCGGCGGCAAATAAGTTCTTCATCTTCCTTGCATTGGGAGCAAATCTTTTCTTCCCCTGGGGGATGTCGTCATCGGAGCGTCTCGGGGATGTTCCGCTTGCCTTGATATTGTTTTTTGCAAAAATTCTGGCGTTTAGCGTATTCGTTGCTGTCCTGGAGTCTACTATCGTCAAATTCCGCTTTTTCAGACTGCCGGATTTATTATTCACATCGTTTATTTTAAGCATCATTGCTATGAGTTTGACTATCTAAAACCATGATTCCTATTACGCCGCAAATATTATTCTTTCTTGAGACGATGCTGTTTGCATCGGTCGTTTTTATGCACATCGCCAAGAAAAATTCGGGGGTGATATTTCTTTATGCGGCACAGTCTTTGATCATTGCTATCGCCTTGTTTTATTCCTCCCTCAAAGAGGCATCGTTATTGCTTGTGGTAGCGGCTGTGGCGACTTTTTTGGTCAAAGTGATAATCGTCCCGTATTTCTTTTCCGGGCTCATTAAAAAACACCGGCTGCAATTCTCCGTCAGCACTTATTTGAATACTCCTATGACACTGATCGTCCTGGCGTTATTGACCGCGTTTTCCTACTCGCATTTTTTCGGGCCATTAACTATTCTCGCCCCGGATAAGGAAAACGCCTTATCGCTCGCCATAGCGATGGTGCTCATATCAATATTTTTAATTATTAACCGCAAAGGGGCCCTGTCTCAGATGGTCGGTATTTTGTCATTGGAAAATGCCATCGTTTCATTCGCGTACGTGGCCGGGCTTGAGACAACTGCCGGGCTGCAAGTGGGCATTCTGTTCGATATTTTTATCTGGGTCGTGATCGCGTCCGTTTTTGCGTCAATGATATACCGGCACTTCGGCTCGCTTAATGTGAGTGTACTGAAACATTTAAAAGAGGAATAATTCATTGGCCTTATTTTTAATTATCATCATACCGCTTATCGCCTCCGTCGCATCTTTTTTTGTGAAGAAAGATATGCGAGTGTTGAGTTTTATCGCCGTCTCCGCCTCTTTCCTGGAATTGACAGCGACACTGGTAACGGTCGCCTCGGTTATGGATAGCGGCTTATATCGTTTAAACGGCTATTTTTTCGTCGACGCACTCGGGGCCGTCATAATCATGCTGGTCGCAGTCGTAGGCGCCATGGCGTCGTGGTACTCGACCGGCTATCTAAAACTTGAGGTGGCGAAAAGAATCATAGGATTCAGCAGGGTACGGCAATATTTTATTCTGTTGCACTTATTTCTCCTGGCGATGTTTTTTGCAGTTATGTCCACGAGCCCCATTTTGACCTGGATTGCGATTGAAGCGACCACGCTCTCTACAGCGTTCCTTATCAGCTTCTACAACAAACCGTCGGCGATAGAAGCAGCCTGGAAATATTTGATGATTAATTCGGTCGGACTATTGCTGGGATTTTTCGGCACCTTTCTTTTCCTCTATCCGTCCATACATGCCGGTTTTCCGGGATTGATCAGCTGGCATGACATGTTATCCCATGCTTCTGCGCTCGATCCATTTATAGCCAGGATGGCATTCATTTTTATTTTAATCGGATACGGCACAAAAGTCGGTTTGGTTCCCATGCATACATGGCTGCCGGATGCCCACAGTAAAGCCCCGGCACCGATCAGCAGCTTGCTTTCAGGCGTATTGCTTAATGTCGCTTTTCTCGCACTTTTGCGGTTCAAATCTGTCGTTGATGTCGCGATAGGCCCGTATTTTTCCCGGGAGCTGCTCGTATTTTTCGGCGTTATCTCGATATCCGTCGCGGCTTTTATCATCTTTAGTCAAAAAAGCTATAAACGGTTGCTGGCGTATTCCAGCATTGAGCACATGGGGATTGTCGCCTTAGGGTTCGGGTTCGGAGGCGCGGGGGCATTCGCGGCTCTGCTCCATATGATCTACCACGCGCTGACAAAATCGGTTCTATTTTTATCGGCGGGCAATATATTAGTGAAATACGGTTCCACAAAAATAAGAAATGTGAAAGGCGTTCTGACGGTCCTGCCTGTGACCGGCATCCTGTTTTTCATTGGATTTTTGGCAATCACCGGCGTTCCTCCGTTCGGGACATTTGTAACCGAATTTTCAATATTGTCGGCGGGCATTAAGACGCATCCGACAACGGTGATTATTACCTTATCGGTGCTGGCCCTGGTATTTGTCGGTTTTTTGAGGCACGTCGTCTCGATCACGTTTGGAAACAGCGATATCCCCATGGCAAAGGGCGAGAGCGGATTGGATACAATTGTTCCCATTATGCTTCTGGCCGCTCTTTTAATCATTGTCAGCTTTTTCATCCCGGCGAGTATGCGGTCGTTGTTACATTCAGCGACAATAAATTACTAATACCATGAAACGAGAAATAACAGAAAAATATATTCCCGATAAATTTAAGATAAGAATAGAGGGCAATGTCGCTGCCTATAACGTTCCTATTGATGAAATACCGGAGATCGCCAACCAGCTCTATTTTGCTCACACGTTACAGCTCAAAACGATAACCGCTGCGGACGAACGGAGCGAAGGCGGAGGTTTCAAGATCTACTATGTGTTTGGCGTGCCTAAGGAGAATGTTTTTCTCGCCCCCTACATAACCCTGACAGACCAGAATAAATTTCCTTCAATCACCAAAGCTATTCACGAGGCTTCCGGTTACGAAAGGAAGATCGAGACCTTTTTCGGTTTAAAGCCGACAAAGCACCCCCATCCTCGACCGATCATTCTTCACGAAAATTGGCCTGATACGGTATTCCCGCTGAGAAAAGATTTCGACTGGCGGGACCGGCCGCCGGAGGCGCACGGATCGTATGAATTCCGGAAGGTCGAGGGAAAGGGAATTTATGAAATCCCCGTGGGACCGGTTCACGCCGGCATAATCGAACCGGGGCATTTCCGGTTCAGCGTCATCGGAGAAGAAATAGTATCGCTTGAGCCGAAGCTGGGATATAAACACAAAGGCACGGAAAAACTCTTCGAGGTTCTGCCGATGGCGGACAAGATCAGATTATCCGAAAGGGTTTCGGGAGACACCTCGTTCACTCATTCGCTGGCATTTTGTCAGGCCGTGGAAAACCTGTCCGGCATCGGAATTCCGGAGAGGGCGAAGTATGTGAGAGTCGTATTTTCCGAGCTGGAGAGGCTTGCGAACCACCTGAACGACATCGGTCTGATTATGCTGGACGCAGGTTATAATTTCGGCGGCAGCAACGGAGCGCGCCTCCGCGAAATCATAATGCAATGCTGTGAGCGTCTTGCCGGAAACCGCTTCCTGCGAGGCATAAATACGGTCGGCGGGGTAGCGCGGGATATCACAAGCGAGATGAGCGGGGGACTATTAAGCGATCTAAAAAATGTACACCGGGATTTTAACGATGTGATTGAGATTGCGGAAAGCAGCTTTTCCCTCTCGAACCGCCTTTCCGGCACGGGCAAGCTCGATCGTCAGATAGCCCTGGACCATGGGGTCATCGGAGTAACGGGCAGGGCAATAGGGATCGCACACGACGCGCGGGTAGAATATCCGTATGCGGCATACGACAAATTAAAATTCGAGATCGCCCTGGAAGAAGAAGGGGATGTACGGGCAAGGTGGTCAGTCCGCGTCAAAGAAGTGCATTCTTCCATGAATATTATAGAGCAGGCACTCCGGAGTATTCCTTTGAACGATGAATTAATATCCGGTGATGAAACGGTATTGAGGAGTAACAGCTGCGGCGTAGGGGTGGCGGAAGGATGGCGGGGCGATATCGTTTATTTTGTTGCCACGGACGCGGCAGGAGAGGTAAGCAGGGTAGATGTGCGCGATCCTTCGTTTATAAATTGGACAGTATTGGGTTACGCAGGGAAGGGGAATGTGGTGCCCGATTTCCCCCTCATTAATAAAAGTTTCAATTTGTCTTATTCCGGAAATGATTTATAAAAATATGTCATGCGCGGATAAAATAGCCGCCCGGTCCCGCTCCCGGCGCTTTCAAGGTCTA
>MFCJ01000063.1:7502-8521 GCA_001775255.1 Candidatus Dadabacteria bacterium RIFCSPHIGHO2_12_FULL_53_21 | reverse complement strand
ACTGTGTTATGATTCCTCTCCGCCGTCACGGCTTTGAATACAGAGTTGCCGAAAAGGAGTACTGAAACATGAGTATCTTAGTCAATAAAAATACAAAGGTTATAGTTCAGGGAATTACCGGGAGCGCGGGCTTATTCCACGCGACCCAGTGCCGCGAATACGGCACAAAGGTCGTGGGCGGGGTCACGCCGGGGAAAGGCGGGACCGAGGTCGAAGGGTTCCCGGTATTCGACACCGTGGCGGCCGCAGTCAAGAAGACGGGGGCCAATACGACTTTAATATTCGTACCCGCCCCGTTCGCGATGGATTCGATGGTGGAGGCGATAGACGCGGGGATCGAGCTCGTAATATGCATCACGGAAGGCGTCCCGACCCAGGACATGATAAAGGTAAAGGAGTACATGAAAGGCAAAAAGGCGCGTCTCGTGGGGCCCAACTGCCCGGGGGTGATGACGCCCGGCGAAGCGAAAGTCGGAATCATGCCGGGATACATACATACGCCCGGAAGGATCGGAATCATTTCCAGGAGCGGTACGCTGACCTATGAAGCCGTATGGCAGTTATCCAACCTCGGTATAGGACAGTCCACTTGCGTCGGGATAGGGGGAGACCCGATAATCGGCTCGACGTTCATCGACATGCTCAAGCTTTTTGAAAAGGACAAGGATACGGACGCGGTAGTGATGATAGGCGAGATCGGCGGGAGCGCGGAAGAGGAAGCGGCCGAATTCATAAAGAGCCACATGTCTAAACCCGTAGTCGCATTTATAGCCGGAGCGACTGCTCCTAAAGGGAAGAGGATGGGCCACGCGGGGGCAATCATATCGGGAAGCTCGGGAAGCGCGAAGGACAAGGTAGCGGCACTCGAAAGAGCGGGAGTCAGGGTATGCCCGAGCCCCGCCGAGATGGGGGAAACCCTTAAAGAAGCGATCGGCTGACTCAGAGGTAAAGCTCTAAATTCTTCTTTAGCCAGTTGTAGTGCTCTGTGAGGCCTTCCCGGATACCGACCAATGGTAAAT
>MFCJ01000063.1:0-7357 GCA_001775255.1 Candidatus Dadabacteria bacterium RIFCSPHIGHO2_12_FULL_53_21 | reverse complement strand
CGGCGTCACCGATGAAAGTGAAGTCCCTAGTCTGTTCCCCAGTGCCGTAGACCTCTATCTCCCCGCCCAGGATGACCGCCTTCAGGAACTTGTGAAAAGCCATGTCCGGGCGCTGCCTCGGTCCGTATACGGTGAAGTATCTGAGGGACACGACCGGAACGCCGTAGCCCTTGAAATAGAGATAGGCGAGCTGCTCGCCTGAAAGCTTCGTAACGCCGTAAGGCGAGACCGGCCTCACAGGGGAGGTCTCCTTTATAGGGAGCTCATCGGAATCGCCGTAAACGGAGGAGGAGGATGCGTATACGAACTTTTTAAGCTGCCTGTCCCTGCAGGCCTCGAGGAGGAGCTGCGTCCCGAGTATGTTGTTCCTGACGTATTCGTCGAACCCGGCACCCCAGCTCGACCTCACCCCCGCGATCGCAGCCTGGTGGAACACCGCGTCTATGCCGCCTAAGAGCTTATCGAGATTCAGTTCGAGTATGTCTCCTTCGACGAACTCGAACCCCTTTTTCCCGTTGAGACCCTTGACGTTGTGCTCTTTAATCCTGCGGGGATAGTAGTCGAGAAACGAGTCTACCCCCACGACCGTATAACCTTCTTTCAAGAGCCTCTCGGCAAGGTGTGAGCCTATAAACCCGGCAGCGCCGGTGACCAAAATTTTCATTCTATTTATTGTCCCCCTGCATGCTAAATTTCTCCGCTTTGAAGATTTCGTTTGACAATGAATAAATGCACAATACATTAGTATAATCAGGGTGAAAAACAAATTAATAATACCACTCATTTTTACCTTATTCGCAATTGGAGCGGTAAGCGTCTACGCTATCCCGCCCCCTTGCTCCCAGGAAGATCTCCTCAATAGCTCGGATTACGCCGTCGAGGGTACAGTCATTAAAATCGAATGCGGCAAGCCTTACGATTCCGAAGAATGCAGACCCGCCGAAGAAGGTTCCGCCGGTTTTATGCCCGAGATGGTGTCGAAATGTACTGCAACCGTGAAAGTCGACAAGAACATTAAGGGCAAATACGGGCCGGGGGACTTGGCACCGGTGCCGTTTTTAAAGGTAGTCGAGGACTGCAAGAACGGCAGTCACATCATTCCGGGAAGCCCGAAGGCCGATATCAGGGAAAACACCCAAGTCAGGTACTACGATTCCGGGCTCTGCAGATACTCGAACCTGGAAACCCTGACGCCTTCCGCGCCCGAGCCGGAATAATAATCGGCTCTCCGGCTACAGACCCGCAATCACTGCCGGGAAACGCAGTGTTGAGCTTATCCGATGCCCCTTAGCCCATTCGAACTCGAAATATTTCAGAACGCGCTCAGCTCGATCGCCGAGGAAATGGGGGTCGTCCTCATACGCGCGGGGTTCTCGCCCAATATAAAGGAGCGGAGAGACCTGTCCTGCGCAATATTCAAAGCCTCCGGCGAAATGATCGCACAGGCGGCACACATTCCCGTACACCTGGGTTCCATGAGCTTCGCCGTGAAAGCGATAATCGGAGAGCCGGGAATATCGGAGGGCGACGTCTTCATACTTAACGACCCTTTCAGGGGAGGGACACACCTGCCTGACGTCACCTGCATAGCCCCGGTGTTCGCGGAAGGCAGGCTCGAGTTCTTCGTCGCCTCGCGCGCCCACCACGCGGACATGGGGGGCCTCACGCCCGGCTCGATGCCGCTATCCACATCGATACACGAAGAAGGGATTTTGATCCCCCCATCGAGACTATACAAGAAAGGGAAGCTGAACAGGTCTCTCTTTGAAGGCATACTGTCCGCTACGCGCGACCCGGAGGAGAGGGAAGGAGATCTGAGGGCGCAGCTGGGCTCTCTCGAGCTCGGGAAAAGAAGGTTAAAAGAGGTGACCGCGAAGTACTCGTTAAAAAAGGTTAAAGAAGCGGGTGACGAGCTCCTCCGGTATAGTGAAAAACTAATGAGAGGGGTGATAAGGAACATCCCCGACGGGGTTTATACGTTCGAAGATGTCCTCGACGACGACGGGGCGGGTACGAGGAATATTCCCCTCAGGGTGTCGATAACAATAAAGGGAGATAAAGCTGCCGTGGATTTCAGGGGGTCGTCCGGGAGGGTGAAGGGTTGTTTAAACACGCCCCTCAGCGTGACCACCGCCGCTGCCGTTTATGTATTTCAGTGCCTGGCGCCCGAAGGAATGCCGCTCAACTCGGGACCCCTGAGAGTAATAGACATAAAGGCCGAGAAGGGTTCTATTTTGAATGCCGAATTCCCGGCGGCTGTGGTCGGGGGGAATGTCGAGACCTCGCAGCGCGTCGTCGATATTGTATTCGGGGCACTCTCCAAAGCGGTCCCCGAGAAGGTCCCGGCCGCGAGCGCGGGCACGATGAGCAATACCACGTTCGGAGGGGTGAACCCCGGGACCGGGAAGAATTTCGCCTACTACGAAACTATAGCTGGGGGCATGGGCGGGAGGTACGGGAAGGACGGCGTGAGCGCGGTTCAGACCCACATGACCAATACGCTCAACACCCCGATCGAGGCGCTCGAGAGGGAGCTTCCGGTAATGATCGATTCATATTCCGTGCGGAAACGGAGCGGAGGCAGGGGCAGGTTCAAGGGGGGAGACGGCATCGTCAGGAAGTACAGGTTCCTGACGGACGCGACCGTCTCTCTGATAACCGAGCGGAGAAAATCGGCGCCTTACGGCATTAAAGGCGGAGAGCGTGGAAAGAAAGGCAGGAACATCCTCTTGAGAAATGGGAAATCATCCGTTATACCTCCCAAGTCCACGTTCACGGTAAGGAAAGGCGACGTGCTCGAAATCAGGACACCCGGCGGGGGCGGGTGGGGAAGACCAAAAAACCCATGACGAATAAAACTATTGAATACCCCAAACTGAGGTACATCGAAGTAATCCCCGCCGGGGTTGAAGGAGAAAGGATCATATGCCTGAGGGACCCGCAGAACCTGTCTGATAAGATCCTCGCCGTCTCGATCGAGACACTCAGGATATTGAGCCTCTTCGACGGGACGAAGACAGTCCGCGATATTCAGTCGCTCTGCATGGAGAGGTTCGGGGAACTGATTCTATCAGACGAAATAGAGAGTTTAATAAAGCAGCTCGACGAGGCCCTCTTTCTCGAAAGCGAAAATTTCAGGGACTATAAGATCCGGCTTGAATCCGGTTTTCGCGAATCGGGGACGAGGGAACCGAGCCATGCGGGTCTCTCTTATCCCGGCGACCCGAAGGAGCTCGAAAGGTGGTTCCAAGCCTTTTTCAGCAAGGCGGAGGAGTCCAGGCCTCATGCAGAAGCACACGGTAAATTAAGGGGGCTGATATCCCCTCATATCGACTACGGGAGGGGCGGCGTATCGTACGCCCTCGCATACAGGGAATTGCTCCGGGAAAACGAAGCGGATACGTTTATCATCTTCGGCACGTCCCACTACGCGGAGGTGGAAAACCCGTTTATCCTCACCAGAAAGAACTTCATGACCCCGCTCGGAGAAGCTGAAACGGACAGAAATATAATCGAGAAACTTGAAACCGCGTGCGGATGGGATTTGTATGAAGGCGAGATCTCGCACCGCACCGAGCACTCTATTGAGTTCCAGGTCGCCTTCCTCCAGCACATTATGAATGGAAAAAAGAAATTCAGGATTGTTCCTATACTCTGCAACTCATTTTACAGACTGGTCAGGGAGGGCAGGTCGCCGGCAGAGGACGAAATGATATCGGGCTTCCTCGAAGCGGCCGCGGGGATCGTAAGGGATATGGGCGATAATATTTTTATAATCGCGGGGGCAGACATGGCCCACGTAGGGCTTAAGTTCGGGGATAAAGAACCCGTAAACGACCTCACGCTCGGTAAGATAAAGGAGAGGGACATGCTGAGCCTCTCCTTCGGCGAGAAGATGGACTCGGAAGGGTTCTACAGGTCGGTCGAGGAGGAGAAGGACTGGCGGAAGGTCTGCGGGCTTTCCCCGATATACGCGACACTCGCGGCGATCGATGCGGAGCGGGGGAAGCTGCTCGATTACGGACAGGCGCTCGAGCCGGACACCGGATCGGTTGTCAGCTACGCGAGTATGGGGTTTTATATCTAGAAGGGTAGACACAAAGACGCGAAGAAAATGAAATTAACAGGGACGGTTGAAAATTGGATACGGATACAGGGGTAGGGAAAGCGCAGGAAAAAATGCTCAGGGATTTATTCATTCTCGATGCGCACGAGGACATCGCGTTCCATTTAAACTACTACGATAGAGACTTCGTAAGCCCCGCCGTCCCCTGTATGATAACCCTTCCCTGGCTTAGGGAAGCCGGCATCGGTCTCGTATTCAACACCGTATTCGTACACCCGAAACACAAGCCCGAAAAGACGCTCGAATCGGCGCTCGGACAATTCGATACATACGACAGGATTTATAGAGAGCATAGCGACAAAGTTTTCCGGATAAAAACAAGAAATGACCTCGGACGTATAGGCAAGGACGGGAGGATCGGGTTCCTTACGCTCATGGAGGGCGCGGACCCGATAGAGGGCCCCGACAAGCTCGGGGAGTTCTATGAGCGGGGGGTGAGGCTCATAGGGCTTACATGGAACGATAAGAACCGATTCGCCTCGGGGAACGAGACCGAAGAAGGACTCACGGACGAGGGGAGGGAGCTGATTAAGAGAATGAACGAGCTCCGTATCACGCTCGACCTCTCTCATATAAACGAAAAGGGTTTCTGGGAAGCGGTCAGACTAACGACTCTCATACCTATAGCCTCGCACTCGAACGCGAGGTCGCTCACGGACCACCCGCGTAACCTGAAAGACGACCAGCTCCTCGCCATCTCGGAGAGGGGGGGCGTCATCGGGATCGTGCTCTATAACCAATTCCTGAAGACGGGTGATAAAACCCCCACAGTGGAAGACGTGTTCAAACATACGGACTACATAGTCAATCTTTGCGGTGAGGACCACGTCGGTATAGGGAGCGATATGGACGGAGCCAGGATCGAGGACTTCCCCGAAGACCTGAGAAGGATCGCGGACCTGCCGAAGATAGCCGGTTATTTCCTGGAGCAAGGATACTCCGAGGAAAGGGTGAGAAAGATCATGGGCGGGAACTTCCTGAGGGTGATTGAGAAAAACATTTAGCCGGCCGCTTAATCCGTACTTCACCCGCATTGTCTGTAGAATCACACGAGTCCGCCTTAAATTCTTCTGATCAGCGCGTCGGCGAATTCCATGGTGCCGAGCTTTCCGCCCAGGTCGCGCGTCCTGTCGCCCTCCTGAAGGGCGCTGTCATACGCGTTTTTTATCCTCACGGCGCAGGCGCGGAAGTCCTCCCGCCCCTCCGTATCCGCCAGGTGGTTGAGCATCATCACACCCGACATGAGGAGCGCGAGCGGGTTGGCGACGCCCTTGCCCGCAATATCGGGCGCCGAGCCGTGCACGGCCTCGAAAACGGCTTCCCTATCGCCTATGTTGGCCCCGGGTACGACCCCTAACCCGCCGACCAGGCCCGCGCAGAGGTCGCTGATCAAATCCCCGTAGAGGTTCTCGAGAAGCAGCATATCGAAAAGGGCCGGGTCCTGCACGAGCTTCATACACCCCGCGTCGATTATAATCTCCTCGTATTGGATATCACTGTATTCCTTGCTCGCTTCCTTCGATTTCCTGATAAAGAGACCGTCCGTTAATTTCATAATGTTGGCTTTGTGGAAAACAGTGATCTTTTTCCTGTGACGGTGGCGGGCGTATTCGAACGCCCAGTGCGAAATACGGGTGCACGCCTTCTCAGTCGCCACTTTCATGCTCATAACAACGCCCGGCGTGACGATGTTCTCCACCCCGCTGTAAAGGCCCTCGGTATTCTCGCGTATTATCACTATGTCCACGTTCCTGAACCGCGTTATCACTCCAGGGAGGTTCCTTACGGGCCTCACGGCCGCGTAGAGGTCGAGCGTCCTCCTGAGCTTTACGTTCACCGACGTAAAACCTTCGCCTATCGGAGTGGTGCAGGGGCCCTTCAATGCGACCTTGTGTTCTTTGACGGCTTCCAGGGTCTCGTCCGGCAGGACGTCCAACCCCTTCTCGAGCGCGGCAAGGCCGGCCACGTGCTCGATCCATGTGATTTCAGCACCGGATGCCTCGATAACCTTAATTACCGCCGCAGTAATCTCGGGACCGATGCCGTCCCCCGGGATTATAACAATCTTACGCTTGCTCATACCGAATATTGAACCCTGATTTAAGGAGCTTATCAATTCCCGGTGATGAAAAATCCGTAAAATAATACCCGCCGCACACATTTTGAACTTCACCACAGGTTCACAACCCCTTAACCGAAATCAAAGATCGCCATGTTTTACTGATTACCCGTGATGATCCCTATCAGGCTCCGGGCGGTCCCTAATTCCATAAAGCTGGCCCTGCTGGTCACATTCGGGATGGTTCTGGCAAGCACCGCGGTCTCGTTATTCTACGGTGAAAGGCTGCTCGATTTCGGGGAAAGCCTTCTTACGAGCTACGGCCAGAGGAACACCGACATCATGCTGTACCTGATTACCGCCGTCAGCAGCTCTCCCCTGACCTTTCCCGTCACGGCCTACGCGGTGCTCGGAACCTTGCTTGGCTACGAGCCCGGGAGGCTCATAACGCTCATAGCCCTGGGGGCCGTGACCGGCTCCTCCGTATCCTACATACTGGGCAGGTGTTTCGGGGATACGCCATTCGTGAGGAGAAGATTCCCGGAGGTTCAAAACCACAGATGGACCAAGGGCCGTTCGCTCAGGGTCGTTAGCCTGATGCTGCTCGGGGGAGCCATGTCGCCGATACCGGTCCACCCGATGTACGCCGCGTGCGGGATGATGCGTTACCCGGCGGCTCTCTTCATTCCGATAGTGTTCCTAGGATGGTGGATCAGGATGGGCGCTGTTGTTATAGGTGTTAAATTTATAAGCGACTTGACGATTCCGAACTAAAAGGACCGATCAGTTTTTTCTCCTGAGCGCGTTCGTCGTGTATATGCTTATCAGTCTCGCGACGAGGAGCGCGATGTAGAGCTGGCCGAATACGGCCTCGAGCACGGACAATATCCTCCCGACAGGCGTCACAGAGGTGATATCCCCGTAGCCAATGGTCGCGAGCGTGGAATAGCTGTAATATATGAGCTCGTTCGTGCTCAGCTTCGTATTGGTACCCACATCGGACCCCCTGAAGACGGCCCCGGGCGTAATATATTCGAGAAACCCGTAAATAGAAGCCCACATTATCCCGAGGAGGAGATAAACACAGACGGCGCCGTATAACGTATCGGTCGTCACCTCCTCCGTTTTTAAAATATGCTCGAGTATCGTGGCGGTCACGAATATGAAAAAGA
>MFCJ01000062.1:28790-31311 GCA_001775255.1 Candidatus Dadabacteria bacterium RIFCSPHIGHO2_12_FULL_53_21 | reverse complement strand
TGTTCCCCATGATGCAGTCGTCAATTTCCTTGGGATCGATCCCTGTACGGTCGAGGATTTCCTTTACCACCGCAGCTCCCAGCTTTGCCGGGGTTATATCTTTCAATGTGCCGCCAAAAGCCCCAATAGCAGTTCTTAGCGGTTCGCTAATTACGACCTTCTGCATATTTCTAGCCTCCTTGATTTTTATTCCCTTTTAACGCCGTGACTGGATTTTACATTAAGGCTTTTTATTTGCAAGTTAGCGGGACCCGGTCTTGACAATGATACGGGGTTTGGGTAACCCGTTAGTAATTTTTGGCTGATAATCTATATATGTATATGTAGGAGTATAGCATACTTGTCCAAAATAACCGTAGGAGTGATATTCGGCGGGAGGTCCGTGGAGCATGAGGTTTCGCTCCTTTCGGCTAAGTCTATAATCAGGAACATCGATACCGGTAAATATGAAATATCCCCTATATTTATAGAGAAGAGCGGGATGTGGCGGAGGGCGTCCGTGTCTTCGTGGCTCGAAGACGGCGGGCTCGAGTTCTCTGGCGATTCGTTCCTGTCCCCATCTCTAAATCCCTTAAACCCGGTTTTCTACGAGATTTCAGGGCGGGATCTTATATCCGAGCACAAGGTCGACGTGATCTTCCCTGTCCTCCACGGCACTTACGGGGAGGACGGTACGGTGCAGGGCATGTTCGAGCTTATGGGGATTCCCTATGTCGGCGCATCGGTGCTGGGCTCTTCTGTCGGTATGGACAAGATAGTGATGAAGGCGCTGCTTAAGGACTCGGGGCTCCCTGTTCCCGAGTATGTCGGTTTTTATAAATCCGACTGGGAATCCGGAAAGAAGCAGCTCGGCGCGAGGATACTTAAAAAGATCGGGCTCCCCTGTTTCGTGAAGTCGGCTAACCTCGGATCGAGCGTCGGGATAACGAAGGTCAAGTCGAAGGACGAGCTTCCGGGCGCGGTCGATTATTCGTGCCGGTTCTCCGGGAGGGTCATCGTCGAGCGCGCGGTGAAAAAACCGAGGGAGATAGAGGTGAGCGTGCTCGGGAACGACGACCCGCAGGCGTCCTGCCCGGGAGAGGTCGTCCCGCACAGGGAGTTCTACGACTACACAGCAAAATATCTCGAAGAGGGGACAGGGCTCATAGCCCCTGCCGAGATCGACCGGGAGACCGCGGAGAGGCTCAGGGACTACGCGGTGCGCGCGTTCAGGGCGCTTGTCTGCAGCGGGATGGGGAGGGTGGATTTCCTGCTCGAAGACGGGACGAACGAAATATTCGTGAGCGAGATAAACACGATTCCGGGGTTCACACAGATAAGCATGTACCCGCGCCTATGGGGGGTGAGCGGGGTGAGCTTCCCTGAGCTCGTGAACAGGCTCATAGAGCTCGCGATCGAGAGGCGGAGGCAGGCGGACGGCCTCGAATCGGACTTTTCGGAGATCGGCAGGAAGGACTAAAGCCGTTTCATGGACATTACCGCCCCCTTGATTAATTGAATCCTCCTTTATACAAGAATCCTTTTTCCAGGAAATATGCTTTCAAACTCCGGGCTCAGCCCGTATCCTATATAACTTCGGAACCGGGGCGTCCGGTTTCCTGAGGTATATTTTAATGGTAAGTGAGTTTATATTTTGAGAATAGGCTCTGGTATCGACGGTAATACTTTGACACGAAAACGACTTGCAACCTGTTCAACTATTCCGCGAGGTCCATTAATGAGAAAGATTTTACTGGCTCTGTCATTCTGCCTGGTCTTTGGGTCCATGTCCGCGTCGGCCGCGCCTGCGGGCGAGGGGGCGGGCAAGGATAGAACGCCCGACGCCCTCATGCTGCGCTTTCCCGACGTGAGCGCCGATAAGATAGTATTCGTTTACGCGGGGGACATATGGGTCGTTCCGAAATCAGGGGGGGTCGCGAGCAGGCTAAGCTCGCCCAGGGGCGGGGAGCTATTCCCGAAATTCTCTCCCGACGGGGCCGGGATCGCATTCAGCGGTAACTACGACGGCAATACCGACATCTACGTAATCCCGGCCGGGGGCGGCGTCCCTAAGAGGCTCACCCATCACCCGGACGACGACCTCGTCGCGGAGTGGTACCCGGACGGTGAGCACATACTCTTCCGCTCGAACATGCTGAGCCCGACACAGCGTTACAACAGGCTCTTCAAGGTGTCTGACAAGGGCGGTATGCCCGATGCGC
Source organism: Candidatus Dadabacteria bacterium RIFCSPHIGHO2_12_FULL_53_21 (assembly GCA_001775255.1). GTDB lineage: Bacteria > Desulfobacterota_D > UBA1144 > Nemesobacterales > UBA2774 > 2-12-FULL-53-21. The sequence continues at coordinate 29,110 of MFCJ01000062.1, read as the reverse complement.
TGCCGCTCCCTTACGGAGAGCTCGGGAGCTTCAGCCCGGACGGCAAGAAGCTGGCATTCGAATACATGTCCCCCATGAGGGGCGTATGGAAAAGATACAGAGGGGGCATGGCGAGCGACATATGGATATACGATTTCGCGACCGGATCGCTCGATAAGCTGACCGATTTCCCCGGCACAGACACGCTCCCGATGTGGCACGGTGACAGGATTTATTTCCTCTCCGACAGGGGAGAGGAGAAGAAGTTGAACCTGTGGGTTTACGAGACCGGGACGAAGAAGACGAGGCAGGTCACCGATTTTACCGAATTCGACGTGAAG
>MFCJ01000062.1:0-28691 GCA_001775255.1 Candidatus Dadabacteria bacterium RIFCSPHIGHO2_12_FULL_53_21 | reverse complement strand
GTCCCGTATGACCTGCCCGAAGCGCGTCCGCGGCAAAAGGACCTCGCGGAGAATATCTCGGATATGTCTATTTCCCCTAACGGGAAGAGGGCCCTCTTCGAGGCCCGCGGCGAGGTGCTGACAGTCCCCGCCGGGGAGGGAGGTGTCCGCAACCTTACAAATACATCCGGCATAGCGGAGCGCTTCCCCGCGTGGTCGCCCGACGGAAAGTACGTCGCATATCTCTCCGACAGGACGGGCGAGTACGAGCTTTACATGAGGCTCAGTAACGGCGAGGGACAGGAGGAGAGGATAACGAATGACGGAAAGGTCTACCGCTATCACCCTGTGTGGTCGCCTGACAGCAGGAAGCTTGCGTTCAGCGACAAGACCGGAAGGCTCTATATAGTGGACACGGGTGAAAAGAACCCTAAGGAAGTGGATAGGGACGGATACGAGAACATCGGCTCTTATTCGTGGTCGCCCGACAGCAGGTGGCTCGCATACTCCAAGAACACCCCGAATAATCTGAAATCCATATTTATATACGATTCGAAGAGCGGCGTCACCCGCAGGGTCACGACCGATTTTTATAACGACAACGGCCCTGTATTCGACCCCGAGGGGAAATACCTCTATTTCTATTCCGACCGCGGCTTCTCACCCGTTTACGGCGACATGGACGATACGTGGGTATATCCGAACTCGACCCAGGTCTATGCCCTCACCCTGAGAAAAGACACCGCGTCCCCCCTCGCCCCCCGGAACGACGAGGAATACTCCCCGGCGAAAGACACGCAAAAGGAAAACGCGGGCAAGGAGGGCGGAGTCGTTATAGACTTCGACGGCATAGAAGAGAGAGCGGTCAAGATACCGGTGAATGCGGGGAACTTCGGGCCTCTTAATGCCGCAAAAGGCAGGATCGTCTATCTGAGGTTCCCTCCCGCGGGAAGCGCAGAGGACCCGCCTAACGGCACACTCCAGTTCTTCGACCTGGGGGACAGGAAGGAAAAGACCGTAATAACCGGTATAAGCGATTACGCGCTATCGTCTAACGGCGCGAAAGCGCTCTACCGCTCGGGCGATACCTACGGCATTATCGACGTCTCGGAGGGGAAGAATCCGGGTGACGGAAGGATCGATCTCGGCGGAATGAAGGCATTTATCGACCCGAGGGAGGAATGGGCACAGATATTCAACGACGCCTGGCGCATAGAGAGGGACTTTTTCTACGACCCCGGTATGCACGGGGTTGACTGGCAGGCCGTAAAGGAAAGGTACCGGAGGCTCCTGCCGTTCGTCGTAGACAGGGAGGATCTCAATTATGTGATAAGCGAGATGGTGGGCGAGCTGAACTCCTCTCATACCTATGTGGGCGGCGGCGACATGGAGGAAGCCGAGACTGTGCCGGTCGGTCTCCTGGGCATAGATTTCGAGCTCGACAAAAAGAACAAGGCGTACCGTATAAAGAAGATTTACAGCGGCGGTGAATTCAACGCAGATATATATTCCCCTCTCGCGGAGCCGGGAATTAAGGCCGGGGAAGGGGACTATATACTGGCCGTGAACGGTAAAGCCCTCGATCCCGCACAGGACCCCTGGGAGGCGTTTCAGGGATTGAACGGGAGTCCCGTGACCCTTACGGTGAGCTCCACGCCCGATATGAAAAACGCGAGGGAGTTTACTGTAAAGGTCATATCGAGGGGCGATGAGCAGAAGCTCAGATATCTCGACCGCATCGCGGAGAATAAGAAGAAGGTGGATATTGCCACGGGCGGGAAGGTAGGATATGTCTACGTCCCGGACACCGGTTATTTGGGCCAGAACGAGCTCGTGCGCCAGTTCGCCCCTCAGACGGAGAAGGAGGGGATGATAATAGACGAGAGGTTCAACGGAGGGGGGCAGGTGCCCGACCGCTTTATAGAGCTTCTAAACAGGCCTCTTCTCAATTACTGGGCGGTGCGCGATTTTAAGGATTCGAAAACCCCGGAGGTTTCGAATAACGGGCCCAAGGTGATGATGATAAACGGATGGTCGGGCTCCGGAGGGGACGCCTTCCCCTATTACTTCAGAAAGAACGGGCTCGGTCCGCTCGTCGGGACGAGGACACTCGGCGGGCTGATAGGCATAAGCGGGAACCCGGGTCTCATAGACGGCGGGTTCATCACTGCGCCGGGGTATGCCTTCTGGAACTCCCACGGGAAGTGGGAGGTCGAGGGGTACGGAGTCGACCCGGATCACAAGGTCGAGGACCTGCCGCCTAATATCAATGATTCAAAAGACCCCCAGCTCGACAAGGCTATAGAGGTAATTACAGATCTGCTAAAAAAGAACCCTCCCATAAAGCCCGAGCGTCCCAAGTACGAGGACAGGTCAGGGGCGGGATAAGGGGACCGTGAAGAAGATAATCGGCTTGATTACCCTGCTCGCCGCACTCCCCGGTCTCGCCGGAATCTACCTGCTGTGGAAATTAGGGGGCCTTCCGCCGGGAGCGGTGTTCATAGTCGTGAACGCGATCGTGTTCAGGGGCGTATGCGGGACTGCGGGAGGGGGCCTGCTCTTGACGGGCAGGAGGTGGGGGAGTTACCTCGCCCTGGTATCGTGGCTTTATCTCATCGCCGTCTCCCTGCTTACGCTGTTAAGCCTTCATAATAAGGGCATTCAACTATCATCTGTGTTTCTGAGCGGGAATTTCGCTTCTTTCGGAAAGCCGCTCGCATGGTCTCTCGCAAAGCTGGCTCTCGGGATTCCGATCGTTTACCTGCTTATAAAAGACCTCAACCGTGCGGGAAAGTCTCTTACAAGCCCCGTCGGCTCCTGATCCGGTCCTTATTTATTTCTATATGAAAATATCCTGAATCCCTTCCTCCGGTCTCAGCGTATAAAGTAAATGCCAGGCATAGCTTTTTTACCCGCTTCATTGAGCGTATACTTTTTTACATACAGACCGTCAGTTTTTCACGGAGACGAATACTATGGAAATGACCGATAAGAAATACGAGAAGGCCACCTTTTCGGGGGGCTGCTTCTGGTGCATGCAGCCGCCTTTCGACAATTTTGAGGGTGTTATATCCACTACGGTCGGATATACGGGCGGGAAGGAGAAAAACCCCAATTACCACGAGGTTTGCTACGGCATGACGGAACACCTGGAATCGATTGAGGTGACCTACGACCCGGAGCGGGTCTCGTTCGAGAGCCTCCTCGACGTGTTCTGGCTGAACGTCGACCCGACCGACGACGGCGGGCAGTTCGTCGACAGGGGAAGGCACTACAAGACCGCTATCTTTTATCATAACGAGGGGCAGAGGAAGACGGCCGAGGAGTCGAAGAGGAAGCTCGGGGAGTCGGGGAGGTATAAGACCCCTATCGTGACGGAGATCAGGCCGGCTATGGAATTCTACCCCGCCGAGGAATACCATCAAAAATATTATGAGAAAAACCCCATCGGTTACTCACACTACAAGGTCGGCTCCGGCAGGGAGAGGTATATACAGTATATGAAAAATATGAAATAAATTTATGCCATCCGCCCGTTCCGGGCAAAGTACGAAGAAAGCGCAATCACACGAAGGAGGATTTGCGAAATGGCTGACGAGAAGAGATGGTTCGAGAAGAACGCCCCCAAGATGGCCGAGGGGTGGTGGAGCTTCTATAACGCGGTAGAAGGGGAGACCGTGCTCGACAAGAAGACCAAGGCCCTGATAGCTGTATCGGTGGCTGTGCACGGAAGGTGCCCCCACTGCACGGAGTCCCGGATAAAGAAGGCGCTCTCGCTCGGCATCACCAAGCAGGAGATAAGCGAAACGATAATGGAGACGGCCCTACTTTCCGCGGGGACCGAAATTTTCTGGGCGAAGGACGTTTACGATAAGTATCTGGGGTAACAACTGCTCTGACGGCGGAGCGCTTAACTCGAATAAGTATAAACCCCAAGGCCTTATGAATGTGCCTTGTTGTTTTCCCAGGCATGGGTATAATCATTTTTCCTCTGTCGGGGTGTAGCGCAGTCTGGTAGCGCGCGGCGCTTGGGACGCCGAGGTCGGAGGTTCGATCCCTCTCACCCCGACCAGACTCCTTCCCTCTATTACACCTCGTTTCTAAACTATCATTTAAAAATGCGCACCTGAGTCGGTAAACACTGCCGGTTGTCGTTTGTCCTATAATCTTACAATCGCGGATGCCTGGAAATTAATTATAACTTCCTGTTAACATACGATATAGATGGATGGCACCTGTCTTGCCATTCAATAAAAAGTTATTATGATGAGTTAAGGCCCTATTTATGCATCCTGCATATACGACTGTGCATCATAATTGATGTTTTTAAATGGGCTGCAGATGGATGTGGGGAAGGTTGATTCTTTTGCAGCACGACTGGAGGCGCGAAATGAAAGTCAGGGATCTAAACAATTATTCATTCGGAGGGGAGACCGGGCTCGGCTTCGATGAGGCGGTAATCAAGGTCACCGAGGCCTTGAAAGAAGAGGGGTTCGGCGTTCTTACGGAGATAGACGCGAAGAAGGTTTTAAAGGAAAAGCTCGGTCTCGAAAGGAGGCCCTATAAGATTTTAGGCGCTTGCAACCCGCATTTCGCCCACAGGGCGATAGACATTGAGCCTCAGCTCGGTACGCTTCTGCCCTGTAATGTGCTAGTTTACGAGGACGACCGGGGAAGGGTTGTGGTATCCGCTATGAATCCGGAGTCGGCATTGAAGCTCGTCGGCAATCCGGAGATGGACGAAATAGCGAAAGAGGTGAGAAAGAGGATAGAGAATGCGCTCTGTAAGTTGTAAGCAACGATATTGAACTATTCGATGCGCTCGAGAGATATTAAACGATGGTTATGCTGAAATCCAAGATGGTAAATATGACCGTTTCGTTTGTTTTTATTTTTCTTCTCGCCCAAATCAGCGTTGCCGAAGAGGTTATTTTCAAGCTCAGGGAAGCGGTCGGTACAGCGCTCGAGAACAACGACGATCTTAAGGCCTTCGAAAGCTCCGTTTCCGCGGAGAAAGCGGACATAGGCATATCGCGGAGTTATCTTCTTCCTCAAATAAATCTAGAGGAAAGCTTCGTCCGTACGAATAACCCGACCGGTGTGTTTTCGATAAAGCTGAATGAGGGGCGCTTCAAGGAATCCGACTTCGAAATCTCGAGCCTCAATAATCCCGACCCTGTGAGCGATTTCGAGACGGACATTTCTGTGGAACAGCCCATATTGGCGATACAGGAGGCGCTCGCCCTGAAGTCCGCCAATAAAGAATATCTTGCAAAGAGGGAAGAGTTCGGCAGGCAGAGGGAGTACGTCGCTTTCAGGGTGGTGGAGACCTACATTCAGGTCGGGACTGCAAAAGAGTTCGTCCGGGTGGCGCGGAAGGCGCTCGAGGACGCGAGGGAGCAGTTAAGAATAGCTAACTCGAGATTTAAATCGGGCATGGGTCTGTACTCGGACACCCTGCGGGCGGAAACCGCGGTAACGGAAGCGGAGCAGCAGCTCGTGAGCACGGAAAAGAATCTCAAAGTCGCGAAGCGCTCGCTCGGGCTCCTCCTCGGTCTCGAGGAATCCGTGGATGCGGAAGCCGTGACGGAGGAGATAGCGCTCAGGGAATTCGAGTATTACACTGAGAAGTCCCTCTCGCGGAAAGACGTGGTCTCCCTCCAATACCGTTATGAAAGCGCGAGGACGAACGTGAGCATCGCAGATGCGGGTTACCTCCCGAGAATCGGCGTGAGAGGAACCTACCAGCTTAACGACAGGAACGTGCCCTTCGGCTCCGAGGGCGACAGCTGGTTCGTAGCGGCTATCCTGAGGTGGGAGATATTCAACGGGGGAAGGAGGGAATACGAGAGGGTGAGGGCGAGTCACACTGCATCGCAGATGGAGGAGAGCCTCGAAGGCATAAAAAAAAGCGTCTCTCTGAGCGTGTATGAATCATTCCTCGCCGTCGAAGAAGCGAAGAAGAATGTAGAGCTTGCGGAGAAGTCTCTCGAAACGGCGGCCGAAGGAACACGGCTCGTGCGGAAGAGGTATGAAAACTCACTGTCCCCGTTCTACGACCTCCTGGACTCACAGCTCAACCTGGACAGGACAAGAGCCAATCTCGTCGCGAAACAGAACGGGTATTCGATCTCCGTCGCGAGACTCTCTTTCGAGAGCGGGACGATCCTGGAGGATTTAGGGATAACAAATTAATTCGATATTACAGGCATGAAACATATGAGAGCGCTATCTTTAATTTTGATTTTATTTTTTGCTTCCTGCGGAGACAGCTCCGATTCCGGTAACAAGGCTGCCGATAGAATCGTTATTGAGGGCGTGAAGACCGAGACCATCCGGAAAATAGAGGTCGATGAATATTACAGGACTTCCGGCACGGTGAAGGCTAAAACTATAAGCGACGTCGCAAGCAGGGTCATGGGCGCTGTGACGTCCGTGAACGTAAAGGAAGGAGACAAGGTGGCCGAAGGAGAAGTCCTCCTGACGATAGACGGCAGGGACTTCGAGCAGAGGGCTCTTGCGTCGACGGAGGCATACAGGGAGGCGCAGAATTATCTCGCCGCGGCCGGGAAGAATAAACACCTGACCGAGCTGACTTATGATAGGTACAAAAACCTTTACAACGACAGAGCGATATCCGCTCACGAAATGGACGAGATAGAGACGCAAAAGGAAGTATCTGCGATCGAGTTCGAGCGGGCGCGCGCGGCCCTCGGCAGGGCTCAAGCGAACATGGAAGAAGCCGAGATCAATCTCGGGTTCACGAAGATAAAAGCCCCTGTTTCGGGCATCGTGACGGGAAAGGAAGCGGAAGTCGGGAGTATGGCTTTCCCCGGTCGGGTCCTTCTCAGGGTAGAAGACAACTCTTCTTTCAGGCTTGACGTGAACGTTGACGAGAAGATGCTTGGCAAACTCGAGCCCGGCATGAATGTGCATGCGGACATCGAAGCGCTCGGCGTTCGGATAGATGGCACGATTACGGAGGTGGTTCCGGCGATTGACCCGGGCACGAGGACCTTCCTCGTGAAAATCGGACTCGGCGGCGAGTCCCTGAAGACGGGCCTTTATGCTTCGGTCCTCATACCGTCCGGTAAGCGGGAAACCATACTTGTTCCAGGATCGGCAGTCATAGAAAAGGGACAGCTCCAGGGAGTCTTTATTGTGAATGACGACGGTGTTGCGACTTACAGGCTCGTCCGGACCGGAAGAAGTTATAACGGCAGTTTAGAGGTGCTGTCCGGGCTCAGGGACGGCGACGTCGTGATAGTGGAAGGGGCCGAAAGAGCAACCGACGGAGGGCTTGTCGAAGGCAACTGACTGTTATGAATATGGGAATAGCAGGCAGAATAGCCGGCACGTTTATAGAGTCCAAGCTCACGCCGCTAGTTGTAATCGCATCCCTTGCGCTCGGGATATTCGCTGTAATCGTCACTCCCCGCGAAGAGGAACCCCAGATCATTGTCCCCATGGTCGATGTTTTCGTATCCTACCCAGGCGCTTCTTCCGCTGAGGTTGAGGTGCGTGTGACCAGGCCCATGGGGAAGCTCCTATGGGAAGTCGAGGGCGTCGAATACCTCTATACCATGTCCAAACCGGGAATGAGCGTTGCGACGGTGAGGTTCTTTGTAGGCGAGGACATGGAGGACAGCATCGTAAAGCTCTATAACAAGCTCATGTCCAATTACGACATGATACCTCCCGGAGTATCCGAGCCGCTCGTAAAACCGAAATCCATAGACGACGTGCCGATCCTGACGTTCACGTTATGGAGCGACAGGTACGGCGGTTACGAGCTTAGAAGGGTAGCTCATGAAGTCGCTGAAGAGCTTAAAAAGGACAATGAAGTCTCGGAATATAAGGTGATAGGTGGACAGAAAAGACAGGTAACTATTACACTCGACCCGGTTAAGCTGAAGGCGTATTCACTCTCCCCTTTAGGCATCGCAGACGCGATCGGTAAGGCTAATTTCACGCTGAAAGGCGGCACTTTCCCCTCCGTGGGCGGGGAGTATGTGGTCGAGACCGAAGGGTTTCTCAGGGATGCGGCTGAAATAGGCGAAGTAGCGGCGGGTGTCCGTGACGGACGCCCCGTTTATCTGAGGGACGTTGCGGGGATAACGGACGGGCCCGAAGAACCGTCCGAGTACGTCTTCATAGGGTTCGGCAGCGCATCGGATAAATACAAGAAAGGGCTTTCGGAAGCGGTCACGATATCGCTTGCGAAGAAAAAAGGCACGAACGCGACCCATATAGCCGAGAGACTTCAAAAGAAGCTCGAAGTCATGAAAGGAAGCGTCATACCTCGGGGAGTGGAGATAGAGACGACACGCAACTACGGCGAGTCCGCGAAAGAGAAATCGGACGAGCTCCTGAAGCATATGTTTATAGCGGCCCTTTCCGTTACTTTCCTGATCGCCCTCGCCCTCGGATGGAGGGAATCTATAGTAGTGCTCGTGGCGATACCGGTAACCCTCGCCCTCACGATATTCGTCACATACATGTTCGGCTACACGCTCAACAGAGTGACCCTTTTCGCTCTCATCTTCTCGATCGGAATACTAGTCGACGACGCTATCGTAGTCGTGGAAAACATATACAGGCATTTCAAGATGTTCGGCGTGAGCTCAGCCGTCGCGGTAAGGGCCGTCGACGAAGTGGGGAACCCGACTATACTCGCTACTTTTACGGTCATAGCGGCGCTGCTTCCGATGGCATTCGTGTCCGGTCTCATGGGCCCCTACATGAGACCCATACCGATCGGGGCGTCCGCAGCGATGCTCATCTCGCTCTTCATCGCATTCATTATAAGTCCGTGGCTGAGCTACATGGTGCTCAGGGGTGTTAAGAAGTCGGATAAGCCGGAAGGGGAAGAGGGCAGGTTATTGAAAAGGCTTAACCGTATATACGAGGGGAATTTGAGGGGGCTTCTAGGAAGCGGCAAAAAAAGAGGCAAGGCTTACGCATTGGTATCTATCCTGCTTGTGGCATCATGCCTTCTCGTATTTTTCAAAGCCGTCACTGTGAAGATGCTTCCTTTTGACAACAAGAGCGAGCTTCAAGTGATAATAGATATGCCCGAGGGGAGCACACTTGAGGATACGGCCGCCTTATCCCGGGAGATAGGGGATTACCTGGGGACGGTGCCTGAGGTCCTCGACTATGAGCTCTACACCGGAACCGCTGCCCCAGTCAACTTCAACGGCCTTGTGAGGCACTATTTTCTCAGGGAAGGCGGCAACGTCTCAGACATACAGGTGAATTTTGTTCCCAAGGGCGAAAGGGACGCCCAGAGCCACGACATAGCCAAGAGGATAAGGCCCCCCGTTAAGGAGATCGGGGATAGGTATGGTGCCAGTATAAAAATCGCCGAAGTGCCGCCCGGGCCCCCTGTGTTGAGCACTCTCGTCGCCGAGATATACGGACCGGACCCGGAAAGACAGACGGAGATTGCCCGGGAAGTGATGAAGATATTTGAAGGCACCGAAAGCGTGGTCGATGTGGACTGGTACGTCGAGGACAATCAGAAAAAGGCCGTATACGAGGTGGATAAAGAAAAGGCTTCCCGGAACGGTATAAGCTCCGAGGATATTGCGAGAACGCTCCGAATTCTGCTCGCAGGAAGCCCTGTCGGTCTTGCTCACGTTGAGAGCGAGAAAGAACCGGTCGAGCTTATTTTGAGAGCCCCGCTTTCCGAGAGGGCAGGTATCGAAAGCCTGAAGGAGATAGGGATTATGACGCCCGAAGGCGGGCATGTGAACATTTCAGAGCTCGTAAATGTCAGAGAGACGTTCGAGGATAAGACGATCTACGGTAAAAATCTAAAGAGAGTTGTCTATGTGACGGCTGATGTCGCCGGAAGGGAGGAGAGCCCGGTCTACGCGATACTGGGGATGAAAGACGCGGTAGATAAGCTCGAGCTGCCGGAAGGATACGCGCTCAAACAGTATTCATCTATCCAGCCCCCGCTCGAAGATGTTTATTCGATGAAATGGGACGGGGAGTGGCAGATAACATACGAAGTGTTCAGGGACATGGGAATAGCTTTTGCCGCCGTTCTCGTGCTGATATACGTGATGATTGTCGGGTGGTTTAGGTCTTTCGTCGTACCGCTCGTGATTATGGCCCCGATACCGCTTTCGCTCATCGGCATACTGCCGGGGCATGCCCTCCTCGGCGCGTTCTTCACGGCTACGTCGATGATAGGCTTCATTGCAGGCGCGGGCATAGTCGTCAGGAATTCGATCATATTGGTGGATTTCGTAGAGCTCAAGCTAGCCGAGGGCATGCCCCTCGGGGATGCCGTGGTGGAGGCCGGAGTGATAAGGTTCAGGCCTATGCTGCTTACCGCGTCGGCCGTAGTTGTGGGTTCATCCGTAATCCTTTTTGATCCCATTTTCCAGGGTCTTGCCATCTCTCTTATGGCAGGGGAGGTGGCGGCGACCCTTATATCGAGAACGATGGTGCCGCTCCTGTATTACGAGTATAAGAGCAGGATATCTTAAAACCTCTAGCATATATCCCCTTGCGTTGACCGATACTATTGACAACCGAAAGCGGTTTGCTTTATATTGGGGAAGGGGGGGGTATGTCGTATTGTATCGAACGGTCCGGCTTACACGGTTGAGACCGAAAAGGATTTTTTCAGAAGCTATGACATGACCATCAGAGCCGCATCCATCTTAATATCGCTTATTCCCCCCGTTATTTTCCTGTTCGGCTGCGCGTCCACGAAATATGTCCCTATAGAGAACCCGTCGGAGAGGATAATCAGCGGCTGTATATCGATGCTCCCGCCCGCGGAAGGGGAGTGGTACGTGGACAAACACTGGACCGAGATGCTCTACGGCCCCGATCCGTGCGAGGACAGGCTCAGGCTCGCGAGCGGAGACGAGGAGGATTTATACTTTATTTACATCACGACCGGCTTGAGGAAATGGAGCGATAAGCTAGACAACGAATATCTACGGAACTGGGTAAAGAATTACCATGACAGGGAGTTAATAAAGAATAAGGAGCTCGGGGTTGAGGTCGTAAATTATGAAACGGTTACGTGTAAAGGTATCGAAGGTATCTGCGCCGAGGCCAGTTATAATTTCATATCATCCAAACGGCTCCAGTTCAAGGCGGGCGGCCCTACGACGACGTTCCGTGATAAAGAGCTCAGGCCGAGCGATAAATATTTCTATGAAGTGGTCGAATTTTACGTGTTCGAGGGTCCCTACGACGGTCTGGATAAGGACAGGAACGCCTTCTATTACGAAGTAATGTTCCTGCACGTATCTGTCACTGAGAAAAAAGATCCCGAGTTGAAAGAAAAAGCCTACAAGGTCCTCGAGAATATAGAATTTAACGAGGATTGGGACAAGGAAATAGGTAATTAAGATAGTTCGAAAGTCTGATTTTAGTAAGCGGCCCGAAGCATTCATTTGAATATTCCTATAGACTATAAAGAAATACATGTATTTCCTTTTTGAACCTTCTGTAAGTTTTTCGGACAGACGACACGGACTCACATTATAAATAACCAAGTAATAATAATAAGTTGCATTCATTTGTCCTGTGGTACGATGATTGCACCTATTATTGATATCCGGGGGTTTGATAAGATGGTTCGGCTCGGGTAACAACGATGACTATTCAAATCAGAGACGATATAGACGGCGAAGCGGACATACCGAACGCGCTTTCGGGTATGGACAAGATGGTGCATTCCACGATAAGCCGGTTTACGCTCGGCATATCGCCCGCGGCGCTCATGCTCGCCTACCTCGACTGGCTCGTTCATCTGGGCATTTCGCCTGCGAAGCAGCTCGAGCTCGTGCAGAAAGCGCTCAGGAAGGCCGTGAGGTTCTATGTTTACGCCTTCAGGTGCGCGTATCGGTCAGGAACGCAGCCCTGTATAGAACCCCTGCCCCAGGATAAGCGGTTCGGCGCCGAGGGATGGCAGCGCGTGCCGTTTAATCTGATGTATCAGTCTTTCCTCCTGACCCAGCAATGGTTCCACAATGCGACTACAGGGGTTGACGGGGTTAACCGTCACCACGAAGATGTCGTCTCTTTCGTCACCCGCCAGATATTGGATATATTTGCCCCCTCTAACTTTATACTGACAAATCCCGAGATACTCAGGAAAACGATCGAGTCCGGGGGGAATAACCTCTTTCGAGGGTGGCTCAACCTGCTTGAGGACTGGGAGCGGTCCGTAATCGGCAAAAAACCGGTTGGGACGGAACGATTCGAGGTCGGGAAAGCCGTTGCAGTCACGCCCGGCAAGGTTGTATTCAGGAACCGTCTTATCGAGCTTATCCAGTACGAGCCTTCGACCAGAGACGTGTACGCGGAGCCTGTCCTTATCGTCCCGGCCTGGATTATGAAATATTATATCCTCGACCTCTCTCCGCATAATTCGCTCGTCAAATACCTCGTCGATAAAGGGCACACGGTCTTCATGGTTTCGTGGAAAAACCCGGGGCCCGAAGACAGGGACACCGGTATGGGGGATTATCTGGATCTCGGGATAATGGAGGCGCTCAGGGCGATCAGCGGTATAATCCCCAGGAGACATGTGCACGCCCTGGGTTATTGTCTCGGCGGCACGCTGCTCGCAACCGCCTCAGCTGCGATGGCCCGGGACGGTGACGGACGTCTCGGGAGCATAACGCTTCTCGCCGCCCAGACTGACTTCCACGAGGGGGGGGAGTTAATGCTTTTCATCGACGAGAGCCAGCTCGCTTTTCTCGAGGATATGATGTGGGACCAGGGCTATCTTGACACGAAGCAGATGGCGGGGGCATTTCAGATGCTCCGGTCGAACGACCTCATCTGGTCGCGTATGGTGCACGACTACCTCTTGGGGGAGCGCGAGCCGATGTTCGACCTGATGGCCTGGAATGCGGACGCGACGAGGATGCCGTACCGTATGCACTCGGAGTATCTCACAAGCCTGTTTCTCAACAACGACCTTGCCGAAGGGCGGTATCTTGTAAAAGACAGGCCCGTTTCGCTCACGGATATAAGGGTTCCGATGTTCGTGGTATCGACCGAGAGGGATCACGTGGCTCCGTGGCGCTCTGTTTACAAGATAAACCTCCTCGCGGACACCGAGGTGACGTTCGTGCTCACGAGCGGCGGACATAACGCGGGCATAGTGAGCGAGCCCGGACACCCCGGCAGGAGCTACCGCCTGGGGACGAGGAAAGAGAGTGACACGTATATCGACCCCGAGAGCTGGGCCTCGAGGACGCCCGAGAAGGAAGGCTCCTGGTGGGAGGCGTGGGGAGCATGGCTGAGGAAGCGCTCGGGAAATAGAACCAGGCCGCCTTCTATGGGCGCTGCGAGAAAGGGTTATGCGCCTTTGGGGGACGCGCCCGGTCGTTATGTGATTCAGGAATAGCCGGAGTATAGCATGCGGTGGTTGTACTTGTGCTCCCGGTAACTACAATATACAAGAGGTGAATATATGAAGATCGAGCTCATTGGAAAGGGGATCGGAATATCGGATGATATAAGGAGCTTCACGGAACACGGGCTCTCGAAACTGGAACGGCATTTGAAAGAGATGGGAGAGGGGGAGGTCGAGGCGGTGGTAACTTTCACGGTGGAGAAGCACAGGGAGAGGCACAGGGTCGACATAGACCTCTACCTCAAGACCCCGGGCGGCGGGGCGCTCCACGCATGGGAAGAGTCGAACGATACCTTCATGTCGCTCGAATTCACACTCGACGATATCGACAAGCAGCTGAACCGGCTCAAGGAGAGGCGGATCGAGATAAGGAAGGACATTGCGCGGGAGAAGGCGAAGAGGAGGAACGAAGAACCCCCGGTCCGCGAGACCGGGCTGGTATCGGAGGAAAAGCTATCTATAGAGAAACCGCTTACGGCCGAGGAGGCGCTTATGTCGCTCCAGGACGAGGACAGGTTCTTTCTCGTCTTCAGCAACAAGGATACTGGGGACTTAAACGTAATCTACAGAAAGAAGTCCGGGAAATACGGGCTCATAACGCCTTAGATTTGATCTTGTGTAATATATAGCGCTTGTTTTAACAAATTTTTCTTAATGATGAGAAGTGTCCGGTGAATGACAGGATAGAAGTCAGGAAAATACACGACTACCTCTGGGAGATCCCCCGGACAGGCGGGATGCTCGTCCCCGGCCGGGTCTATACGACCGAGAAGATGCTCGAAGCCATAAGGGAGGAAAAGGCCCTCGAACAGGTGATGAACGTCGCCTACCTCCCCGGCATCCAGAAATACTCCATAGCCATGCCCGACATACACTGGGGGTACGGGTTCCCTATCGGGGGTGTCGCCGCGTTCGATGCCGAGGACGGTGTCATATCGCCCGGAGGGGTGGGTTACGACATCAACTGCGGCGTGAGGCTAATGAGGACCAGCCTCACTGAAGAGGAAGTGAAGCCTTCGCTGAGGGACCTCGTCACCGATATATTCAGGCGCGTCCCCTGCGGGTTAGGCGAAGGGGGGAAGATCAAGCTCTCTCAGGAGGATTATAAACAGATTATATCGAAGGGCATCAAATGGGCGATAGAGAAAGGGTACGGAGAGAAAGAGGACGCTCAGAGGGTAGAGGACTACGGCACATTCGCCGGGGGGGACCCGGCCGCCGTGAGCGAGAGGGCTTACGAGAGGGGAAAGGACGAGATAGGCACGCTCGGCTCGGGAAACCACTTTCTCGAGATCGACGTAGTCGACGAGATATTTGACCCGTCCGTCGCCAACTCCTTCGGTCTTTTCAAAGGCCAGGTGTGCGTCCTCATTCACTGCGGGTCGAGGGGTTTCGGCCATCAGGTCTGCACCGATTACATAGACGTCATGCTTTCCTACATGCGGAAGAAGGGCCTCGAGCTCCCGGACAAACAGCTCGCCTGCGCTCATATTAAATCCGAAGAGGGGAGGAGGTATCTCTCGGCGTTCGCGGCTGCCGTGAATTACGCCTGGGTGAACAGGCAGGTGATAATGTCCTTCGTCAGGGATTCTTTCTATTCCGTATTACGGATCGGGCCCAAGGAGCTCGGCGGGAGCCTCGTCTACGACGTGAGTCACAACATAGCCAAATTCGAGACGCACAAAGTGAACGGGGAAATGAAGAAGGTGTGCGTCCACAGGAAGGGCGCGACCAGGGCATTCCCCAAGGGGCATCCCCTGATACCCGACATATACAAGCACGTCGGTCACCCGGTGCTGATCCCGGGGGATATGGGCAGGGCGTCCTATGTGCTCGTAGGGACCGAGGCAGCGCTCGACGAAACGTTCGGTTCCAGCTGTCACGGGGCAGGGCGCATGATGTCACGGACGAAGGCGCTTAAGCTGGGCAGGGGGAGGGACATTATTTCCGAGCTCGGCGAGAAGGGGATAATAGTCATGGCTAAAGGCAGAAAAACTGTATTCGAAGAGATGCCCGAGGCGTATAAGCTTATAGACGACGTCGTCGACGTGGTCCACAACGCCGGTATTGCGAATAAGGTGGCGCGCCTGAGACCTATCGGCGTAATAAAAGGGTGAAAGCTATTACCGGCATCCGGCAATACCCTGTTTATACACTGGTTGTCTCCGTGCAAATCCAGATAAAAATGAACGCAGCGAAGGATTAATAGAGCCTCACTTCGCGGATTTCCGCAGCCTCTTCTTCACGGAAGCCACCTTGCTCTTCATTGTCACTTCCTTATCCCGGCGGTCGTCGATAATGATAGTGGTGACGACGCGCTTAATCCCTTTCTTGAACGAAGCCGAATGCATTTTCGCCGCGATCCTGAATATGTCCGCGTTCTTACCTTCAAGGAGTGTGCCCACGGGACTCACCTCGTATTTCACATTCTCGTTCTCCAAAACCCTCACCGCCTCGGCAATCCAGTCTCCGATACTGGGTGACGGTGTGCCTATCGGTATGACCGTAATCTCGGCTATAGCCATATCAAGACCCCCCTTTAAAAGAGAATTTGCGGACCCGGCACTCTATACACTCCAACTGTAGTATGAAAGGATCAGCCGCGATAATGCGGAACGCTCCGTAGTGAATAAACGTCATGACCGCATGGTCTCATTATAGCACGTGCGGCGGACATGGTTACAGGGGTAATTCTCGGTACAACGCGGGGTACGCCGGATTTTCGAATTGTAAGGCGGCAGCAGGGGGATATCACTGGCGGACTCCCAGATAATCAGAGTCTGGGGGGAAATGAATTGATATATAATGATAATTGGAAGAAGGAGGAATATGAGTCTATCCGAAAACGCTAAGAAGGTGCTTGAGGCGAGGTATCTCAGGAGGGATGACAAGGGGGTTGTAATCGAAACCCCGGAAGAGCTCTTCAGGAGGGTTGCGAAAGGGGTTTCCGAGGCTGAGCTGATCCATGGGGACTCCTCGTCAGCTCATATGTGGGAAGAGCGGTTTTATGAGATGCTGAGCACGCTCACGTTTCTTCCCAATTCGCCCACTCTTATGAACGCGGGCACTCCACTCGGACAACTGAGCGCCTGCTTCGTCCTGCCCGTGGACGATACAATCGAGGATATTTTTGATGCGGTCAAGAATATGGCTCTGATACAGAGGACCGGAGGGGGCACAGGATTTTCCTTCTCGAGACTCCGTCCCAAAGGCTCGGTCGTTTCGAGCACGGGAGGGGAGTCCTCGGGCCCGGTGTCCTTCATGAAGATATTCGACAGCGCTACGGAGAATATCAAGCAGGGCGGGAGGAGAAGGGGCGCCAACATGGGGGTTCTCAGGGTCGACCACCCGGATATACTCGATTTTATCACGGCGAAGCTTGAGGAAGGGGAATTGAGGAATTTCAACCTGTCTGTAGGCATCACGGACGCCTTCATGGAGGCCCTTGAAAGAGACGGGACATATGAGCTTATCGACCCCAGGTCAAGGGGTGTCTCGGGAAGCCTCCGGGCCAAGGATGTTTTTGAGAAGATCACCGAATGCGCATGGAGGACCGGTGACCCCGGCGTGCTCTTTCTCGACACGATAAACAAGGCTCATCCCCTGAGAGACCTCGGCGAAATAGAGTCCACCAACCCGTGCGGCGAGCTCCCTCTCCTCCCTTATGAGAGCTGCAACCTGGCTTCGATGAATTTATCAGCGGTTCTCGACGGTAAAGGGGAATCGGTCGACTGGGAGAATCTGGGAAGGCTGGTTCGGGACGGTGTACGATTCCTCGACGACGTAATCGATGTGAACAGGTTCCCCATCCCCGAGATCGGCTCGGTCACGAGGGGAAACAGGAAGCTAGGGCTGGGTGTAATGGGTTTCGCCGAGATGCTTATCAGGCTCGGTATATCTTATAATTCGGATGAAGCGGTGGATTTCGCAGACAGGCTCATGTCCTTCATTTATGATGAGGCGTTTCGCGCGTCGATGGGGCTTGCCGAAGAGAGAGGAGTGTTCCCGAATTGGGAGAGGAGCGCTTATGCGCGGCAGGGTAAGAGGCTGAGGAACGCCACTCTCACGTCCATAGCTCCCACGGGCACTATAAGCATCATTGCGGGGACGACCTCCGGCATAGAGCCTCTCTTTGCGCTGGCATACAGAAGAAAAAATGTACTCGGGGGCGAGACCCTATATGAAATAAACCCCGTATTCCTCGGGTACTGCAGGATACTCGGCCTCTCTCCCCACGACCGCTTTATCCGTGAGCTGCTCGAATCAGGCAGCATAAGCGGTGTGAAAGGCATCCCCGAGGATCTGATAAGATTATTCGCAACGGCGCTCGATATTCCGTATGAGCAGCATATAAGAATGCAGGCTGCGTTTCAGAAGCATGTGGACAATTCCGTCTCGAAAACGGTAAACATGCCTGAGAGCGTCAGTGTACGTGATGTGAAGGAGGCATATCTCAAGGCTTACGGTCTCGGGTGCAAGGGGGTTACCGTATTCCGTTACGGCTCGAGGAGACAGCAGGTGCTTGAGATCGGGACGGATGAGAGTGCGTTCGAGAAGGAGTATTTTATTAAATGCGATCCGGAAGCCTGCAGGCTTTAACCGGAAATTTTGTCACTCCCCCAAACCCCTTCCCTCGGCTTCCCTGTCGCCGAGAGGCATCTGTTCCTCTACCGGCGCCTGGTTTTCGAGGGGATATTCCTCACCTTCGGGAGCGGCGGGAAGTATCTCGGAAGCCTGCCCGGCCGTCTCCGAGTCCGCGCCCACTTCCTCGGAGGCCTGGTCGTCTGTCTCTGAGTCTTCATCGAGCGGCTCTGTGGGGGCTATGTCGCCGCCGACCTCTTCTGAAGCCTGATCGTCCGTTTCGGATACCTCGTCGAGCTGCTCAGCCGGCGTCCCTACAGGCTGTTCGGATATGTCGCCCACCGGTTCCGATACCTGGTCGAGCCCTTCTGTCTCGGGGTCTATCTGGAGCATGATCCCGCCGCCGGGGACGGTATACGCGTCCTCCCCGGCTAGGGCATTAATCGCACAGGTTATTCCGGTGCCGAGCACGAGCATGCACAGGTAACTCCCGGCCGTTCTCAATAGCGTTTTCATTTATGATCTCCTTTCCGTATCATCTTAACGATTCCTTAACATTGATCCGTATAATTCTAATAATAGTGCTTATATGCGGATTCGGCAACGGATTGCCGGGTTTAACGGTGACTTGGGCATCTGAAAGCATGAATCCGGTCACGCACGGTCTGCGAATGCCGGCCTACGAATGAACAAGATGGGATTTGAAATAACAGGTGTATTTTTATATAATAATTGACGCAGCGGATCCAGCCTGCCGAAGTGATACTAAACCGTGTTTGTATGTAAATTAAATCATACTCACCGCCCCGAAATAAATAAAAAGGGGCGAGTTGTAATTGATCTATGCACGCTTCCTGGAACCTCTTCGGAAATCTTTTTCCGGGAATGACCGGCGTCAGGGAAGATACGGAGGAGCAACTGCATGAAAAAGATAATGGGCAGTAGAGTAGAAAAGATCGAATCCCCGTATGATGGGATCAGCCTCAAGGATTATTATATCGAGAAGCGGCGCCTCCAGCTCGATCTGCTCCTGATGCAGCAGAGCATAGCGAAGAACGGGGAGAGGTGGTGCGTTTGCTTCGACGGCCGCGACGCCGCGGGCAAGGGCTCTACCATACTCCGGTTTACGCAGAACCTTATGCCGAAGTACTACCACATAGTGGACTTGGGGGTGCCGACGCCTAAAGAGTCCAAATACTGGTTCCACAGGTACGAGCAGCACCTGCCGGAACCGGGCGAGATAGTGTTCTTCGACCGCTCGTGGTATAACCGCGCGCTCATAGAGCCGACAATGGGCTATTGTACACAGAAGCAGTACGAGTATTTCATGGACAAGGTGCTCGACTGGGAGCACGAGCTCATCGACGGGGGACTCAAGATGGTGAAGTTTTACCTTTCCGTGGATCCCGAGCACCAGCTTTACCGTTTCCAGGAACGCCTGACCGATCCCCTCAAATTTTGGAAATTCTCGGAAAACGATTACAATGCTCGGAAGAAATGGGAGACTTTCACGAAGTACAAGGAACAGATGTTCGCCCATACGGCGTCCGAGAAGTCGCCGTGGGTACTCATAAACTCGAATTCGAGGAAGACATCGAGGCTCACCTGTATGCTCTATGTAGTGAGGTCCTACGGGAACAAGAAGTTCGTTCCGCTCACGGGAGAGGACGTGACGGAGACGCATACGATAGAGATAAACGGAGTCGCGTTCGACGGACTCAATAAATTACAATACTCAGTGCTGAAAGAACTGGCAGACGAGCAGAAGCTCCCCGTTCAGGACGTACTGACAGGACCCCAAAATGGATGAAGATATCACATTAGCCAATACGTTAAACCTGCCCCGTGTCAGGTCTGCGGGAGGGCTCGTATATAACGACAACTACCATATCCTCCTCATATTCAAGCGCGGAAAGTGGGACCTGCCCAAGGGCAGGTTCGAGATGGGATCCGACCCTCTCGAAACCGCGCTCAGGGAGATAAGCGAGGAGACGGGGCTCGACAAGAACAAACTCACTATTCAAGGGAAGCTCGTGTCCACGTGGCATACTACGAGGCACGAGAAAACAAAGTATCTGAAGAAAACCCACTGGTATCTGGTCCATTATCACGGCGAGGATTCAGACGTCGCCCCCCAGTTCAGGGAGGGGATTATAGAATGCCGCTGGGTGCATCTTCCCGACCTCGACAAGTACCGGTCGCTGCTGCTTCCGAGGATCGAGTACGTAATAGATTTCTGGCTGCAGAACCTGGCCTACGCCCCGAGGTTTTGAGAAACACGCGGGACCGGAAACGGCTTTTGGCGACAGCGCGATAGCGATTGTACTTATATCGAAGGAAAACTCCCGGTGAGGGGGAACGGGCGGCGCCGATTTAGAAGCATTACTCTTTGATAAGCTTGTTGATCTTATCTTTGTAAATGTTTTTGACGATCTCCCCCGAGTCGTCGATTATCTCAACCCCCATTTTTCCGGATAGGCTCCCCACTAGCCTGGTGCACCATTTGACGACGGCATTTACCCGTATTTCCTCATTGTCCTTTCCGGGATCGCTCTCATCCTGGAAGCCTATAACTATCCTGGTCCCGGCCGGGAATATATTCCGAGCCTCTATCTCGAAGCCGCGCTCGGATATGTTCACGGCGTACCCCATGAATGTCGGGTTCTCTTTCCCCAGCCTTATCCTCTTCCTGTAGGGAAGTCTCCTGGATTTTCTTTTTTCGCCCATAATGATGCCTCGGCCAATTATAACCCCATTTTTGCCCGTTCATTAGCTGGAGGGAAAGTCCATATAATCCGGCAGAACCCCGATTTACACACCATTCCAATATAGTTAATATTCATGGAGGTGAAAGGACTCCCGGCTGCGGCATGACTGATATCTAATATGAATCATTATATCTCTGTAATTTATAAAGCGGGGGTCTTAGCATCCTTATTCGTCGTTCTCGCCGTCTATTGCCATCCCTGCGCGGCCGATGAAAATCATGACTGGAGGAACGATTGGGGTCTACGGGAGGATTTCGATATAGCCATAGATACCGAGGGGTACAGTTTCCCCGTCTCCATCGCGTTCGTCCCCGAGCCGGGGAACGGCCCCAAGGACCCCCTCTACTTCGTAACCGAGCTCAGGGGGAGGGTTAAGGTCGTCACGAACGACAGGAGCGTTTACACGTTCGCCGAAGACATCTTCCGATTTAAGCCCATGCAGGAACTGCCTTCCCAGTCCGGGGAAGGCGGGCTCACCGGTATCTGCCTCGACCCCGTTCACGGATATGTTTTTATTACATTCGCATATGAGGACGACGATAAAGTCCTCAGGAACAATGTAGTGAGGTTCCAATCCGAACCGGAAACGTTTTCTCTGGAGCCAAGTTCTAAGCTCGCATTTACGGATATCTTTTATGACGCGGTAACCGGATTGTCCCATCAGATAGGACCGTGCCAGGTCGATAAAGAAACGCTCTACGTAGGGGTGGGTGACGGATATACCGTTTTCAACGTCGGCCCGGATGGACATAATACGAGCCGGAGCATCGACTCCGTACTCGGAAAGATACTCCGTATGACCCTCGATGGGAAGCCCCTCGGGTCGAACCCCTATTACGTTGACGGCGACACCGGGAAAGCGAGGAATTATGTCTGGGCCAAGGGGTTCAGGAACCCTTTCGGGCTCAAGGTAGTCAACGGGCGTGTGTTCGTTGCCGACAACGGCCCGTCTGTTGACAGATTTACCGAGGTGCGCGAAGGGGAGGACTACCTCTGGGACGGGACCAACTGGAGTATCGGGGCTAATTCGCTGCAGGTTTTGTCCCCTGCAACCGGAGTGACACAGCTCGACTTCCTTCCCGAAGATTCAGCAATTTTCCCGGAGGAGTACAGGGGAAGGTTTTATCTAACGCTATGCGGATTCCCGAGCACGGAAGTAATAAGGGATGCTGACAGGGGTATAGTCGGTCTCAGATACGGATTCGGGGATAATGAAATACTCAGCCCTCCGAATTACCTGTTAAAGTACAGGGGCGAGGGACTACAGATGGTAGTCGGCCTCGGTGCAGGCCCGGACGGTCTATATTTCCTCCCGCTTTACCCCGATGCCTCGGGAAGGAGTTACGTCCTCAAAATCGTCTATGAGAAGGGCAGCCGCTATCCTCAGGGTCTGGAGAATGTCACGAACACCTTCGGTTTTATTAAGGACCGCGGTTGTCTCACATGCCATACGTTTGAAGGACACGGATTGGGGGGAGACGGTCCGAGTCTTGATAAAGATGCTTTGATCGCAAGGATAGAAGAGAGAATAACGTCACCGGAATATTCCGAGTTCGTAAGCGAACTCGACAAGATGGACCGGGAGCCCTTCAGGAGCTTCAAAGAAGCCAGGAGGGAGGTTCTGGAGAAACGGGGACTCGATAAGATCAGTACCTGGATGAAGTACCGTATTATGGAGCCCAGGTTCGATAACCCTCACGCGCGCATGCCGAATATGGGAATTAGGGAGCGTAACGCAGAGATGGTCGTTGACTTCCTCTTGAGTGAAGAGAGGGTCGATGATAACAGGCTGGATATGCGTGTGAGGAGGTTTATGAAACATTTCATTCCGGAGCTGAAGTACAGATACCTCGTATATTCCTTCGCGCTCGGGTTTTCGTTGTCACTCCTCCTTCTGGGCGGTTATTCGGTGTTTCGAAAAAGAGTGCGCCGTTGATCTTTCGACAGGCGGTATCCGGCGTCAATCCGGGCATACGCACGCGATTATTTGCATCCTTTGACTGTATAGTTCATATTGAATCCGGGAGGGAATCTCGCCAATACAGGATTACGGATACATTGCGGCGGTATTATTTAATATCGACCACCATTTTGTAATGAACGTTTAATACGACGATGACGATTGAGTACTCCATGATTCTCCGGGCCGGAGTTTTCATATTTTTACTTTTGTTATTACTGTTTCATCCTTTATTCTTGCGGGCCGATGAAAATAGTAATGACTGGAGGAGAGAATGGTCTCTCGAAGAGGATTTCGATATAGCCATAGACACCGAGGGGTACCATTTCCCCGTCTCCATCGCTTTCGTCCCCGAGCCGGGGAGCGGCCCCAAGGACCCCCTATACTTCGTAACCGAGCTGAGGGGGAGGGTTAAAGTCGTCACTAACGACAGAAGCGTTTATACGTTTGCCGAGGATTTCATCAATTTCACTCCTCCGAAGGAGCTGCCCAACGCCTCCGGGGAGAACGGCCTTACAGGCATATGCCTCGACCCCGAAAACGGGTACGTCTTTGTTACCTTCGTTTACCAGGACGAGAATAATATTTTGCGGAACAATATCGCGAGGTTCGATTCCACGCCCGGTACGTTTTCACAGAAGCCCCTCTCAATGACCACGTTCACGGATGTATTATCGAGGGAAGGCTCAAGCCCCTCCCACCAGATTGGCCCCTGTCAGGTCTATGAAAACACCCTGTTCGTATCGGTCGGAGACGGGTTCTTAATTTATCCCGGAACTCGCAATTACTTTAGGAGCCAGGATGAAAATTCCGTTCTCGGAAAAATTCTCCGTATGACCCTCGGCGGCAAACCCGTAAGGTCGAACCCCTATTACGTCGATGACGATATTACGAAAGCCAGGAACTATGTGTGGGCAATCGGTTTCAGGAACCCCTTCGGGCTCAAGATAGTAGACGGGCGCGTTTTCGTCGCGGACAACGGCCCTTTGGTGGACAGGTTCATTGAAGTTCATAAAGGGGGGAACTACCTCTGGGACGGTTCGGATATGAGCATAGCTACGAATGCGGACGTTGTATTCGTGCCGGCTGCCGGTGTGGCACAGCTCGATTTTTACCCGGAGGGCCTGAATATCTTCCCCGAACGGTTCAGGGGGAAATTTTATCAAGCAATATGCGGCGACCCTGAAGACGATGTGACTGCAATCAAAGGACGGAGTGTGGTCACGCTGGATTACAGCTTCAAGCAAAACAAGGTTCTCAGCCCGCCCTCGACGTTTCTCAGGTACAGTGGTTCGGGTTTTCAATCGCTCGTCGGGTTAGCAATCGGCCCCGACGGGCTTTACTTCGTTCCTATTATGCCCATTTCGGACGGCAGGAGCGTCGTGTTCAAGGTGTCCTATGACCCGGAAAGCAAGCACCCTTATACTCTGGGTAACGAGACGAGCGCGCCCAGACTCCTCGAAGAGCGCGGCTGCTACGGCTGCCACACGTACGGCGAGAACGATTGGGGAAAAGCAGGCCCCAGCCTCGACAGCGAATTGCTCTTTTCGAGTATCAGCGGCAGGCTCTCAAGCGATGAATACATAAAGAGTGTGAAGGAGCTCGACAGTCAGGAGACCGAACCTTATAAAAGCTACAGAGAAGAAAGGTCGGAAGTCGTGAGGAAAAAGGGTATTGAAAAGGTCAGGACCTGGGTAAAATACCATATTGTCGAGCCCAAATTCGATAATCCTTATTCTCAGATGCCCAATCTCGGAATCGACGAAGAAGAATCGGAAATATTATCCATGTTCCTGGTCCCCGACGAGCCTGCTTGGAGGGTCCGGATGTGGCGGAAACTACATAAAGTGATTCCCGAGTTCAGATTCAGGCATCTGGCCTATTCTTTTCTCCTGGGGTTTGCCATAGCCCTTGTAATCGCGGGCGGCTACACGTTTATCAAAAGGCAGAAATAGATCCCCCGCTCGAATGCAGCTGCATACTATATAAACAAGGCGGCGGTAACCCCCCGCATCGTCCCCGCACGCCTTTACTAATATAGGTTTACGAAATATCATCATGCGGGCGGACCCGGAGTTGCTTAATCCGGCGTAACTCCGCTTATGGCGATAGTATGAGAAATAAATTTTTACTATCCATATCGATATGCGGTGTGCTAATTCTTTACACGGCCTCTTCGTCAGGGCAGGAGGAAAGCCCCGGTCTCTCACACCCGGAGACACTCGACCCTGTCGTCGTAACCGGGACTGCGTACCCGGCTGAGCTCAGCAAGAGCACGGGGAGCGTCACGGTCATAACCGGGGAGGAGATCGAGGCGAGTCATGCGGTGAGCGTGGGAGAGCTTCTGGAACAGGTCCCCGGGCTCTACGTCGATCAGCCCGCGTCCCGGGGAGGGGTGACGTCGGTCTATATACGAGGCGGAGATCCCAACTTCACGCTCGTCCTCATTGACGGGGTGAAGGTGAACGACCCCACGAACAGCCGGGGCGGGTCGTTCGATTTCTCGGCGCTCAGCACCGACAACATCGAGCGCATCGAGATCGTGCGCGATCCGATGTCGTCCCTCTACGGCTCTGACGCCCTGAGCGGCGTAATCAACATCATCACGAAGAAGGGCGAGGGGAAGCCGAAAGCGACTGCCGAAGCTATGGCGGGGAGATACGGGCAGTATCAGTTCCTGGGCGGTTTCTCGGGCGCGGGACCATACTACGATTACTCCGTCACGGGCTCATGGCTCGACGACGGGGAGCAGGTGGAGGGGAGCACGTTCAAAAGCCCGAGCGTGACCGCGAACCTGGGATTGATTAACAGGGACGATATGGAGATAACGTCCACTTTCAGGTATTCGCACATAGACAGCACGAGCTTCCCTGACGACAGCGGCGGCCCCGAATTCGCGGTACTCCGCGCTACGGACGACAGGAACATAGACCAGCTCCTCCTCGGCCTCGGCTATACACACAGCCCCGCCCTATGGTGGGAGTACGGCATCAAACTAAGTTATTACAATACTAAAGAAAAGTTCTCGTCCCCGGGCGTGGCGCCAGGCGAGCGTGACCCTTTCGGTATACCTCCCAACGAATCCGACAGTGAATATAAAAACTACGACGCGAATATTACGAGCACATTCTCCGCATATCCAGGCCTCGATGTTGTGGCGGGGTTCGAGGCGGAATTCCAGGACGGGTCGAGCCGCGGGATGATCCTCGGCGAATTCCCCCTGCCCGCTGATTTCGACCTCAGCAGATACATATTGTCCCCTTATCTGGAACTGCAGTTCGGCATGGTAGAGAACCTTTACGTCGTGCTTGGCGCGAGGGAGGACTTCCCGGAAGGGTTTGACCCGGCCTTCAGCCCGAGGGCGGGCGTATCCTATAAAATCGCCGCGACCGATACGATACTCCGGGGGAGCTGGGGGGAAGGGTTCAAGCTCCCGTCCTTCTTCTCACTCGCGAACCCGATAGTCGGGAACCCCGACCTCGTGCCCGAAGAGAGCAGGAGCCTCGACCTCGGAATAACCCAGAATCTATGGGACGACAAGCTCGGCGCTCAGTTCAACGTCTATTACAACGAGTTCAAGAACCTCATAGACTTCGAGGAAGGGCCGCCGCCTATTCTCGTCAACCGCTCCAGGGTGACGGTCAAGGGGTTCGAGCTTATCGGGAATATCCGCCCCTGGGAAGAGCTAAGCTTGAGCGGGAGCGTGAGTTACGCCGACAGCGATATAAAGGGCACGGGCGAAGAGCTTCGGAACCGCCCGAAGTGGTGGGGAGAGCTCTCTCTCCTTTACAGTCCTTCCCCTACCGTCAAGTTCAGCCTGGACGCGGTGTTTACGGGGAGCGTCCCCGATTCCTCGATACCGACCGGGGACGTAACGCTCGACCCCTATGACGTTTACAACGTCGCCCTGACCTGGACGCCGTTCGGGAGGGTAAGCGCGTACGTCGCCGTCGATAACCTGTTCAACGAGGAGTACGAGCAGTTCGTAGGCTTCCCCGCGCCGGGGGTAAGCCCGAGAGCCGGTATCAGGCTCACGTTCTAACACACGTAGTGTGTTTCTATGATTCTTCCATACCTATTCCGCTTAAACCAGTAACAATGCCCAACCCGTTCGTGCTGAGCTTGTCGAAGCACGCATAATGTGCAGCAAAGAACCTGCGCTCGTATACGATACTTCCCATCCTCCTCAGGTAAAATCAGCAATGCAGCCAAACCCGTTCATTCTGTGCTTGTCGAAGGTTCATAATGACAGGGTTGGGGAGACGACGGAGCATCGAAGAAACCGTAAAACACACAATGTGTGCTGACCGCTGCATAAGATTGACACAAATGCCCGCAGTATTATATAATCCCTGCAACTCTTTATTAATTAATGGAGGCAAAATGTCGAGAAGTGGAATCAATTTATTCCCATTAGTTATTATTCTATGTGTTACACTCGCGATCTGGTCTCTTGATGCAAACGCTCAATCCTTCTTGCCAGTCGGGCCACAAACAGATGTGCCTGTAGACACGGTAACCGGGGGCGGGTGGATCGAGTGTTACCGGGATCTCTATATTAACGAACTGGATGCCGACACAGTGTTAAGGATCTGTCCCGGAGAGCGATTGATGCTGTCCTGCAGCCCGACCGGAAGTTCTACCCTGGCCCTGCTTGCCCAGGGTGATCGGAGCGATGTCATTTTTGATACGGGTAATAGCGCCAGTTCTCTACACGTAGCCAACGGTGTCGGATGGTATTTTAACGACACCGACGTATTCTCATGGGGATTTGTCAGAGAAGGGGACAACGTACAAAAAGAGAATTGCGATACTGATACCAGCGGTGCAAACGATGAAAGGCTGTGCTGGCACTTGTCTGATGATGGGGGATATCGATGCGGAGCGATAACAGGCCTGAATGAGTCGGATTCCTTTGAGCGCATTGTCTATACGTCTGCACCGCCGCCCATCCCCACTCTTTCCCAATGGGGTGTAATAACTATGGCGGGAATTTTAGGGATAGCCGGATATATCGTTATGCGCAGAAGGAAAGTAACGGCTTAAAAAAATACCGAAAACAGTAGATTCGAAGGGGGGCTTCGGCTCCCATACCCGCACTGTTATGATAAGAAATACTCATGTGGAGCCGGTTGATTCCCTAAGGCGGTCCTGGAATCAGTGGATGACAGCAACTGTTTGAGAATCAGATTTGAGTTCTGGCATATTCAAGCATCTTTTCTGGCATCTCACTCTGTCTTTGAATGCGGAACACTTCAGAACGTCATCGTATGTCCTATATGTAAAAATACTCGGTCGGAACTTCGCTTCCACTATCGTCTTTCGGAACGGGCAGTAAAACGACTTCATTACGGACCTATGGGACAAGTTGCGATCTTCTTCTAGTAAGTAAAAAGACACAGCAACTAGTAAAACAAAAGCGAGAATAAAAGCAAATGGAACAAACAAAAAACTTAGTAGAAGTAAGACACTAAGAATGATGCCTGCCATAATAATTGAAATAACTTTATTGAATTTACCCATTTAATTCACCCCCAAATACCGTTATTTCATTATAATTTAATGTGCATATTTTATGCCACATTGGTATTACTATAACTCCCTATGTAAGTTAGCTATTTATTGCTGAGCAAATTAAGAAATGTCCGAAATGTCAGATCTTATGACACATTTCGATTATACTTACTCCGGGGCTCCCTATATGTCACGGAACTAAAGTTGCTCCTTGCCTGCGAACGGGCCTTTAATCCCGCCCTGAATGGAAAGCCTGTAATAGTTCTATTGGTTTTGCCGTTAACCAAAAACAGGGCGTAATATACACCTCCCTTCTTGGGGAGTCCGGCCATTTCACGATCCCCTTGTTGAAGTGCCGGAAGGGTACAGGTAAATTAGAAATTCCTCTGTACTAGAAGATCGCTGGAAAAGGGGAATAATAATACTTAGTACATTCCGTGTAACTATCTGTAAACATTACCATGCGCCCGTAGCTCAGTTGGATAGA
>MFCJ01000061.1:2261-8855 GCA_001775255.1 Candidatus Dadabacteria bacterium RIFCSPHIGHO2_12_FULL_53_21 | reverse complement strand
GTCTATGAAGTCGAGCGATTTCAGCAGTTCGAGCTCCAGGAACACGCAGAGGAGCAGTAGTACGGAGAGGCAGACTCAAAGACAATCCAAATCGCAGGACTACAAGGCTGCAAACCCGGACAAGGTAAACGACTACCAGGACACTCGCGCAAATAATGCGAATGACATGCAGCAAGACCGTCAGGACTATCAGACAGACAAGCGCGAGGACTGGCAGGACTACGGGAATAACGCACAGAATGACCGTCAGGAATTTTACGATGACAACGACTACAACAGATATGACGACGATTGGGAGTGGGGCGACAACGTCGAATATCCGGTAGCCGCAATGACAGCTGTAGCTGTAGGAACCGCATTGACTGTCTCCGCGTTCAACTCGATGACCTGTAACCCGACGACGGTTTACGCGAACGGAGTAGCGTATTATCAATGCGGCTCGACGTGGTATAACCAGGCGTATCAGCAGGGAGACGTCGTCTATGTAGTTGTCGACACGCCGCCCGGGTACTGACGTACAAACGGTGCAGGCACCTTGCGAGTCGGTATTTACAGGTAATCGACTGCCGGCCGGGAACAATGATTAAATACCTGCGTTCGAATGCGTGTCGCTGCTGTATTCCCGTACTGCTGCTTACGGCTGTCGCATTGACGCAGCTCTACCTGGCACATAGTTACGGGCTAAGCCCATGGGCGGGCGGGGGCTTCGGCTGGCTTCTCATCGCAATGGGCGTATCTCAGTCGGGTGAACGGAGCAAATCCATCAGATACCTCTATGTTGCGGCTTTTCTTCTCATTCTTATCTATAGTTATCTGCCGGTGTTCCGTTAGGAATTGAAATGTTTGCGGCCTTCACCATAAAGACGCCGTTTAACATCATGCGGGATTGGCTTCGACAGTTGAGCTCTTTACGAGAGCCAGGAACTCGGTATAGCTTTTTATTTTGAGTACCCTCTCCGTCATTCCGTAACCCCGGAAAAGCTTGGCCAGCTCCGCGGTGATTTCGAGCTGCGTATCCGGGGCATCGACTGGAGTAAGGATCAGAAATATTACGTGTGCAAGCTTATCGTCCGGGGCGTCGAAATCGATCCCCATACCGGAGATGCCGACGGCTACTATCGGCTTGCTGATTCCCCCGATACGGGCGTGAGGGAGCGCAACTCCGTTCCCGATTCCCGTGGGCAGGATTTCTTCCCTTTCCCAGACCGCAGCTTCCACTTCGCCCGTATTGAGGCCGGAAGCTTCACACGCCATAGCCGAAAGCTCATGTATGGCCATACTGCTCGAGAATGCCTGCAGCTCGCGAGTGAAGAGCTTTGACGATATTGCGTCCAGGAGTGTGCGTTTCTTGCCGAGACGGAGTATGAGCCGTATCGCAGGGCCGCTCATCATGGATGTAACGATAGCCATTATGACGAGGGCAACAAAAAGGCGGTCACGGATTATACCGGCCTGGAGGGCCAGAAGCCCGAGGACGATCTCAATAGCTCCCCTGGAATTCATCGCGAAACCCACGGCCCAGGATTCGCGTTTCGGCATTCCGCCCCACCGGGCCCCTAGTGTGCCGCCCGCGAGCTTACAGACGCATGCGATCAAAAGTACCGTAACAACGAGTGTCAAATCGAAATGCGTCAAGAAATTAACTTTCAGTCCTATGCTGGCAAAGAATACGGGCGCGAAAAAAAACGAAACGAACTGGTCAATGATTACCCTGGTCCGTTCGCGCAGGTGAGGAGAATCGCCGACCGCGACTCCCACGAGAAATGAGCCGAAAATAGCGTGGATGCCTATCCATTCCGTGAACGCGGCCCCGAGGAGCGCGAGAACAAGCGCAAAGCTCAGCACTCCGCCCGGCCATCTGGTGTACGCCTGTAAAAACGGCAGTAGCCTGTGAATAAGCCATCGGCCGAGGGTCAGCATGATTCCGGCAAAGGCAAGCGTCAGGACGATCGTCATCAGTATATGGTTTGAATGGTTTGCCGCGCTGTTTATCAGACCCAGAATTATCGCGAAAATGATCCAGCCCACCAAGTCATCGAAAACTGCCGCACTTACGATGATCATCCCGAAGTCGCTCCGGTAGAGGTCGAGATCCATGAGGGTCTTTGCAATCACCGGGAGCGCTGATATCGAGAGCGCAGTGGCTAAAAAGAGAGAAAAGATGAGAGGGTCTGCGTCCAGATCCCTCCCGAGCGCCTGGGGGGCGATCCAGGCGGCAGCCAAGCCGATGAGGAATGGCAGCACAATACCGGATATGCTCACCCTGGGGGCGACCTTCCCTTGCTTGCTGATGATCGACAAGTCCACTTCCATACCGGCCACCAGCAAAAATAATACGACTGCGAGAGTAGTTATCGTATTTAAAGCGATTGCATTCGGGCCTTCCTGAGGGAATAGAAAAGCGCCCGCTTCGGGAGCCAGGCTTCCGAGGACTGTCGGACCCAGGATCACGCCCGCAAGAAGCTCTCCCAAAACGGCCGGTTGATGGAATCTCTGAGCGAGCTCTCCGAGTACGCGCGCTACCCCTAGCAATAGGCCGAGTGAAAGGAAGAAGACTATAATATTGTCAGCTGTAAGACTCTGCATAGCTTTAGTTCCGAAATGATATTTCCATTGCCCGGCATGAGCTGGACCAAGGTACGTAATATCTTTTCATGTCGATGTAAGGGTTATTGATTTAGTTTTGGATCGTAACCCTCGAGGACAGGGACCCGTTTGCCTGTCCGAGTAATTGTGCCGGGTAAATCGGGGTAAATCAATCTGAAATTGCGTACCGGAACCCCTTAGATTTTTTCCGGTCTGCTATTCAATTCGCGGTGAGTGTGGCGGGTTAGCTTCGATTTCTTCCATGGCGCGCAGCCATCCGTCGACCGTAATTTTATATAAGTCATTTTTATCCTGACCGCCTCCGGCGGGCTCGATCGGGTCCAGCACGGTGAGTGTCACAGCCGGGAACCTCAAGCCGGGGTTAAGCGGCGAGAGCGTTTTTAAAGCTCCGTCTATGTATATCGGGACAATCGGAACACCGTTCTCGACACTCAGTAATCCGGCGCCTATTCTGGGGTTCATCACTTTTCCATCGCTCGTGCGCTCGCCTTCCGGGAATATGCATACGGACATGCCGCGCCTCAGTCCCTCTGATGCAAGTCTCAGAGATTCCCCGTACGTCCTCGCCGTACCGGTCGGTATTATCCTGAACGGACGGACCAGCCAGGATAGAGGCGGCTTGCTGAAATACTCACCGAATCCCGTGAACAGGAGCCTATCGGGCATCCAGCCGGGGAGGAGGGCGAATACGAGTATAGGGTCGATGAGGCTCTGGTGGTTAGGGCATATCAATACGGGGGTATCGGCGGGTATCTTGCCGATATGCCTGATCCTGGCCCTGAACGCAATCAGCACGATTAGTCTGACGACGATCTGAACGGCTCTCATCATGGCTCTCTTCGATGCGCCCCTTTTCAAATTAAATACGTCGTCGAGCGATTCGGCTCCTCTCTCCTCAAGCGATGCTGTTTCTTCCGGGGCTGTTTCGTGCCGGGATTCCGGTAACTTCCTGAGTATATCCCCCAATGTACGGAGCTCCGGAATTTCTCTTTCGGGTATGAGAACTCCATACTCTTTTTCTAATAACGCCAGAATCTGTACGAACACGAGGGAATCGAGTCCCAGGTCGAGGGTGAGGTCGTCATCCGGGTGGAAGGGTCCTTTCAGGTCTGTCAATTCCGAGAAGCGCTTGAGAAATGATACCGATTCAGGATTCATCATGAGCTCCGTGTCTTCGGGGCCGGGCATTTTTTGAAAAGGTTCTTCCCCTTTCTTGAGCTCCTCTGCGATCTCCTCGATTTCCTTTCTTTTGAATTTACCGAGCCTTGTTTTCGGCAGCTCTCCGTTATATACGATCACATCAGAAATCTGCATGTATGACGGCAGGCTGGAGCCCGTCATCGAGATTATGGAACGTATCCTCTCGCTGACGTCGAAAATTCCTCTCTCCTTAATCTCTTTCATCTCGGGAACTACTACCATGCGGAGCCCTGTGAGGCTGCCGGAAGGGGATTTCAAAGGCAGCACGCATAGTTCCCTGATGATTGGGCTCTCTTTATAAAGATTTTCCACGTCTTCCGGGTAGATGTTCTTGCCCGATGGAAGGACTATGACCTCTTTCGCCCTGCCGGTTATATAGAGGTTACCGTCCCGGTCGAGCCTCCCCAGGTCCCCTGAGCGGAGCCATCCGTCTCTGATGAGCTCACGCGTGGCGGGCTCGTTCTTATAATAACCGTGTGTGATATTCGGCCCCTTTATACAGACCTCGCCTACGCCGTATGCGTCCGGGCTTTCTAT
Organism: Candidatus Dadabacteria bacterium RIFCSPHIGHO2_12_FULL_53_21; assembly: GCA_001775255.1. Taxonomy (GTDB): domain Bacteria; phylum Desulfobacterota_D; class UBA1144; order Nemesobacterales; family UBA2774; genus 2-12-FULL-53-21. The sequence continues at coordinate 4,511 of MFCJ01000061.1, read as the reverse complement.
TCTGATTTCAACCCCCGGGAGGGGTTTGCCCGCGCTCCCCGGTACCGGTTTATAGGGGGAAGTGAGTGTGGAGACGGCTGAAGTCTCCGTAAGTCCGTACCCTTCCGCCATGCGGAAACCTAAAGAGAGGAAGCCGCTGCATATCCTGGGGTCGAGCCTGGCGCCGCCCGATGTGAAAAATCTGAACTTCCCTCCGAAGGGTTCGTGGATCTGTCTGAAAAATATATTGCCGAGTCTTAGGCCGAGCGTCTTCCAGCCGAATTCGGAAATTCTAAAGAGGATTTTAAATATCAGCCTTTGCAGGAAGGGGAGGCGCGCTGCCCTTTTCTCTATTTCGTTATAAAGGAGCTCGAACAGCCTGGGTACGCCCGGAAATATAGTGACATCCGTCTCTCTGACCGCGGCCAGAAGGTCTCCGCTCTTTAGCGATTCCGAGAATGTCACCGTTGCACCAGCGAATAGCGGGGATAACAATGCGACGATCGAAGAATAGCCGTGGTGGAGCGGGAGGATGTTCAGAACATTATCGCCGGGAGAGACATCGACAGATTGCAAGATCGAGCCCACGGTGCTTAAGACATTGTCGTTTGTCAGCTGGACGCCTTTCGGAGTGCCTGTGGTGCCGGACGTGAACAGTATCGCCATTACGTCGTCAGGCTCCGGCATATGGGGCTCGATCAATCCCCTGTCACCGTGCCCGCCGATTACGGACCCCATGGTGATTACGTCTATTCCGGCGCTCTTCCCGGCTATCTCTTCTTTGAGCTTATCTGAACGGGAGAGGTCCGTTAGCACCGCCCTGGCTTCGGAGAACGTAAGGAAATTGATGATTTCACGGGCGCCGAAGAGTGCGTCGAGCGGTACGACCGCGGCTCCTAAAAAATGAATAGACAAATAGGAAATTACCCAGTTGACCGAGTTCTCGCCGTAAAGTGCGATACGGTCTCCCGCCTTGAATCCCGCCCTGGCGAGGTTCGATTCCGATACAAGGCATCTCCCGTATAAATCCCGGAAGCTCACCCGTGAATACGCCCCTTCTTTATTTCTGTATATTAAGGCGATTTTATCGGGCTCGTTCTCGGCCCAGTGCCTGAGTTTCTGTGCAAACATTATCTTACTCCCGAAACCATAACTACTAATTTAATTTAGACGGCGTCAGGAATCCATTGGATCAGGGAATAGTGTGAACAATATGGCAACGAGGGGCAAATTTATTGCCGGATTTACATTCATTCAACAATCGCCCCGTTTGCGTCCCCGTAAGAGGTACGAGGGGCACCCGCTCATCGACCTGTGCACGCCTTCGTGAGAGCGGCAAGCCTCGTCTCAGCATCGGATATGGCCTGATTGCCGGTTCTTTCGTTCGAACAAAAAAACAGGAAGTAAACAAATCCGGAATCCGGTAAATCGTATATCCCTCTATGACGGATGCCCGTTCCGGCATGGAAATAGAGGGCATCCGTATACAAGGCGTTCGTGATTAGTTCATCATTTGGCTGATTTTTCCAGGTGCCCGCCGAACTCGTAACGCATGGCCGATAGCAGTCTATTTTGGAATTCCGCATCGCCCCGGGAGCTGAACCGTGCATATAGCGCTGTGGACAGGACAGGTACGGGGACCGCCTCGTCGATTGCGGCCTTGATAGTCCAGCGCCCCTCGCCCGAGTCCGAAACGCGCCCAGCGAAATTGGAGAGAGCCGGGTCCTCGAACAACGCGGTCGCGGTCAGGTCCAGGAGCCAGGACGCTATGACGCTTCCGCGCCTCCACACCTCCGTGATGTCGGGGAGATTCAGGTCGTACTGGTAGTGCTCGGGGTCGCGAAGAGGCGTGGTTTCGGCGTCGATCTCGCTCTTCTGCTTGCCGATATTCGCGGCCTTGAGCACGCTAAGCCCTTCGGCGTACGCTGCCATTATTCCGTACTCGATGCCGTTGTGTACCATCTTTACGAAGTGCCCTGCGCCGTTAGGACCGCAGTGAAGGTACCCCTGCTCCGACGTGCCGCCGGCCTTGTTCCTCCCCGGGGTGTGGGGAATGTCGCCTGTCCCCGGCGCAAGCGTGGCGAAAACGGGGTCCAAGTGCTTTACTATATCATCTTCACCCCCGATCATCATGCAGTATCCGCGCTCGAGCCCCCAGACGCCGCCGCTCGTTCCCACATCCACGTAATGTATGCCTTTCGCTGCGAGCTCCTTTGCCCGCCTTATGTCGTCCACGTAATAGGAGTTGCCGCCGTCGATCAGGATGTCCCC
>MFCJ01000061.1:0-2249 GCA_001775255.1 Candidatus Dadabacteria bacterium RIFCSPHIGHO2_12_FULL_53_21 | reverse complement strand
GATCAGGATGTCCCCCGGCTCGATAAACGGAACGATCTCGGAGATCATCTCGTCGTCGACCGCCGCCGGGATCATCATCCAGATCACGCGGGGTTTCTCAAGCTTCTTCGAGAATTCCTGTAATGAGGAGGACCCGACTGCCTTTTCCTGAACGAGTCCCTGTACTGCTTTCTGCGACCTGTCGAAAACCACGCACTCATGGCCTCCCTTGATGAGCCGTCTCACCATATTTGCGCCCATTCGGCCTAGTCCAATCATCCCAAGCTGCATAATTGCCTCCGTATTGATATGAGAATCAGTTGTTCCGCATTAGAGTTTAGTGCACGTCTTGGTTGATGACAAGCCTGTACAGTTCGGGTTCATCTAACGTTCATTTAGTGTCGTGATGACCGCAGGTCGGGAGTATATTGCGGAGAGAACGTTGACGATATGGGTTGCCGCGGCTGAGCCTTCAGACCTATGCGGGATATTCACGGTTACAAATCTGTGCACAAATGAAATATAAGCCTGGTTTTAATATGTAAGAAACTGATAAGACTGAAATCGGGGTTAAGGAGGGAGACACATAATCTCCCTCCTATATTTAGATACCTGTTCTAGTCTACAACGAGAACCCAGCCGTAATTATTGCCTTCTATCTTCCCGGCCATGGTGATGTTCTCTCTTTGGGGCATCAATGATACCTTCATGAGGCCGTCCTGTAGACCCTGGAGGGTATAAACGGTCCCATCCTTGGTCATGACGATGTGCTGGTGCGGGGGCAGGGTATTGCAAGGCCCCGTGGATATAACGGGTGTAACGGTGCCTTTCTTGTAATCCGGTATTAAACAGATTACTGTTCCCGTAACCGACTGGCCCGGATCTGCCGCGAAGGACCCCGTCGTGAAGAAACCTACGCAAGCTACTGCTATAATTAAACTAAATGCAAACATTTTTATTCTTTGCATCTTTAAAACCTCCTTATTGGATTTTCTGTAACTATGTATGTTTATACGCCGGATATGGGAAAAGGGATCTATTTTTTTTACGCTGCTAACGTATTTTTTCAAAAACGGGGCAAACCCGCTCATTTCTTTTGGAGGAAACTTCTGGTGAGCTCTACGGTTTTCCTGTATGTGTTCAGAAACGCTACACAGTCCGGGCATACTTCCAGGTGCTTTTCGAACTCGAGAGTTGTCTCCGGGTCGAGCTCCCCGCTCATAAACTCCAGCAGCAGACTAGTAGCATCCTTGCAGGTTTCGACGGTTTGTAATCTGGTTTTAGAGTTTGATCGTCCGGCCATTTTTCACCTTTTTAAATGGTTAGACGTGCCGGGGAGGGAATGGGATCCGCAAATTATGAGAACTTACGAAAATTCGTGACCTGATCTCGTTTTAACGGTGCTGCTGATATACGCGTCTCCTGTGAAAAGAAGTTATGAATTATTCGGCCTGAAATAGTTCTCGGACACCCTTAGCCCGTTTGTTGATCGTTTCGATATTTTTCTATTTCTGTCCAGGCTCGTATAAGCTCGGCCACGGTCCAGGCCTGGGCTATACACCCTCTGGGCGTCATAGGTGCGTCACCGTCGAAGATTTCGCTCAGGCTCCCCACGCCGTGCGAGCGCAGTTGTCCGAACATGGGTGTTAAAAAGCCTTTAGCCTTTTCCGGGCTGCCGTACACGGTCAGGTGCGCGAGGGCGAAATGCCCGAGGAGCCAGCCCCATACCGTGCCCTGGTGATAAGCCCCGTCTCTCGCTCTCGAGTCCCCTCCGTAATGCCCTATATAGTCGGGGTGATCGGGAGAGAGGCTCCTGAGACCGTGTGAAGTAAGGAGGCTGAGCGCGCAGGCCTCGATGACCTTCTTCTGCTTATCCGAAGAGAGAGGGCTCTCAGGAAGGGACACGGCGAACAGCTGATTCGGTCGTAAAGACGGGTCATTCCCGGCAGGGCCGTCGATGACGTCATAGCAATAGCCGGCCTTTTCGTTCCAGAAGCGTGAAAAGCCGTTAAGGGCTTTCTCCGCCGCTGATTCGTATTTTTTTTCAGATTTATCGAGAAACCCGGCGAATTTCGCCATCGAGCGGAGGGCATTGTACCAGAGGGCGTTTACCTCGACCGGTTTGCCTATACGGGGCGTTACGACCCAGTCCCCCACCTTGGCGTCCATCCATGTAAGCTGTACCCCCGGCTCTCCCGCGTAGAGCAGACCGTCTTTCGGATCGACCTTGATGTTGTAACGGGTCCCCTTATTGTGCCAGTCGATTATTC
>MFCJ01000060.1:6314-6948 GCA_001775255.1 Candidatus Dadabacteria bacterium RIFCSPHIGHO2_12_FULL_53_21 | reverse complement strand
GATTTTAGCTTAAACATAAGATTTTTAGCAAATTATGTAGTCGGATGATTTTTGCTTCTTTTCATCAAGGAAAAGAAGGATAAAAAAATAGCCTACCTCATTTCTTTGTCATTCCCGAAATCCTTAATCGGCAAGCCACACAAAATGTGCGCCGAAGGACGAACCCTTCGACTGCACACTTCGTGTGCGCTCAGGACAGGCGGGTTTGGCTTCGTTGCCGGTTTGAGCGGAAGAGATTCGGAAGGATCGTAGAAGCACACACTGCGTGCGGATTACCCGATATTCAGCTTCTCGCCGAGGCTCTTCATCTTCCCTTCCATCGTATAGGGCTTGTCGGTCCTCTCGCTTATCCTGACCGTGGTGCTTATACGCTCCACACCCTTCGCCCTGAGGGCTTCGTGACATTTCCTCACGAGCGGCGTGACGTCGTCCCACCCGCACTCGATATTGGTCCCCATGGAATGGGATTCGTATTTGAGGCCGCTCGACTCGATGACCCTCATCACGTCCGCAACATATTCCGAGAGCGAGGTGCCGGCCCCGATCGGGATTACGCTCAGCTCTATTATCATCTTCATACCTCCCGGGGAATGAAATTACATTCATATCATACTACACATGCCGGGGGGGTTTG
>MFCJ01000060.1:0-6286 GCA_001775255.1 Candidatus Dadabacteria bacterium RIFCSPHIGHO2_12_FULL_53_21 | reverse complement strand
CGTATCCGCGATGCATATAACGGCGGCAGTATACGTAAACGACCTCGAGGACGGGCTCATAGAAGACATATGGGAATGGCTCGAGCACCTGGCGCCTTATAATAAAAATTACAGACACCACAGAACGGGCGAGGACAACGGGGACGCGCACCTTAAAAACCTGATAATGCACCACCAGGTCATACTGCCCGTTACCAAGGGGGATCTCGACCTCGGGCCCTGGCAAAGGGTTTTTTACGCCGAATTCGACGGCGGGAGGAGGAAGAGGGTTATAGTAAAGGTCATGGGGGAATGACAGCCGTTAAGGGATTGTCCGGGCCTCCTCCGTTATAATAGATACCGATGGCAGAGGACCGCAAACACGGAGAAACGGAATACAGGTTCTTCATAGACAAGACGGGGAACTGGTTTCAGGACGGGATACGGATAAGGCACAGGGGGACGTACCTCTACAACAACAGGCTCCTCGATATGGACGAGGAGGGAAGGTTCTTCGTCGACGAGGGGAGCGGAAGGCTCTACGTCGAGGTGGAGGACACCCCCTACGTCGTCAAGATGGTCTACAGACGGGGCGAGGAGTTTTATCTGAGGCTAAACGACGAGACTGAAGAGATACTCGATCTCGGCTCCCTGCGGTTGACCGCCGAGAACGTTCCCTACGCGAATGTGAAAAATAAGAGGTTTGAAGCCAGGCTCTCGAGGCCCGCCTGCTACGAGCTCATGAAATACGCGGAGAAGGAAGGGGACTGTTATTCTATAGAAACCGGCGGAGTAAGGCACGTAATCAAAAAGGTCTGACCGGCACTACCCGAGGGAATTCACGAGCCTGACTATGATCTCGTCAGAGAGGAGCGTCCCCTTTTTCGTGAGCCTGATACTATTGCCCGAGAACTCGACGAATCCGTCTTCCCTGAGGGAATCGATACGGCTTAAATCGGGCGCGACGCCGTAATTATTCCTGAGTCCCTGCAAGTCTAACCCTTCATTCAATCTGAAACCCATAATGATACTGTCCTCGATAGCCTCTTCCCTTGTGAGCCGCTCGGAGAAGCCGATAGGCCTCTTTCCCTCTCCGACTGCTTTCATATAAGCCGTCGGGGGCTTTACGTTAGCCCACCTCAAGCCCCAGGGGGATTCTCCTGTACTTTTCAAATGGGAATGCGCGCCTGCGCCGAGGCCGAGATAGTCCTCCCCCTTCCAGTAAAGGAGGTTGTGCCTGCACTCAAAACCGGGCCTGGCATAATTTGAAATCTCGTATTGCCCGTAACCCGCCCCTCCGAGGAATTCCGTCGTATAGCTTATGAAATCCGAGAGGGCGTCCTCCCCCGGAAGAAGGAGCTTCCCCTTTTTGAATAGCCTGCCGAACTCGGTGCCGTGCTCTATGGTGAGACAATAAGCGGATATGTGGCCCGACCCGAAACGGAGCGCCTCTTCGAGGTCCCGACGCCATTCATCGAGCGTCTCGCCGCCCGTGCCGTACATGAGGTCGAAGTTATAGTTCTCAAAGCCCGCCGACCTCACGTCATCGAGTATCCTCCTGCCGTCTTCGGGGCTGTTGATCCTGCCCAGGTAGTCGAGCTTCCTCCGGGAAAAGGACTGGACCCCGACGCTTATCCTGTTCACACCCGCATCGCGGAGCCCCTTCAGCTTCCCGAGGTCGGCCGTCTTGGGGTTTACCTCGAGCGATACCTCAATATCACGCTCAGGGACAGTAACCTCGTAAATTTTCGATATTATCCTTCCGATGCTCTCCGGGTCGAAAAGAGACGGGGTCCCTCCCCCGAAAAAAACGGAGGTCAGCCCGCGCCCTTCTATCTCACCCCTGTAAAACTCGAGCTCCCCGAGTACCGATTCCGTGTATTCGGATTCCGGAAAGCCCCCGTTTATGCCCCAGGAATTGAAATCACAGTAGGGGCATTTTTTTACACAATAAGGTATATGTATATATACGCCGAAGGCCATTCCAGTATTTTACGGGAGCGGCGGGGATGTTGCAACACACGGGAATGTTGCAACGGATATGTTTTAGCGTCATATTATTGCTTTAATAAGGATATGATATGAAGACCCTGGGTACAGGATTTATCGTCTTTTTTATGATTCTTTCAAGCCTGGGTACGGCCGGGTCTCAGGAGAAAAAGGTACTGACCCTGGAGGACGCTGTCGGCATCGCCCTCGAAAAGAACCCCGGCATTACCGTTTCAGACGCCAACGTCGAGATATCGAAGGCGTTCGTCAGGAATATGCAGGCCCCATATTATCCTGAAATCTATACCAGGATCATTATCCCGTTCGTGGGACGGGAATCGGGCTTCTTCCTCGACCAGATGATCTGGGATTTCGGACGGACGTCGAATAAGGTGAAGTCGAGCAAGGCGCAGCTCGAGTCTTCCAAGTACCAGAGGGAGACGACGAGGGAGGATATAGAGCTCAACACGATCGTCAGCTATTACACCGTCCTCTCTCAAACGCATATTACAGAAGCATACGAAAAAAAGGCGGCGGAGGCGGAAAGGCGTTTTGAGCGCGCGGAGGGGTTCTATAAGGCCGGCAGGATCTCTCAGATAGAGGTCACCAGGGAAGAGGTCAACCTCGGGAACTCGAAGATGGAGCTCTCGGCGGCGAGGAACGACCTCGAGATCGCGGAGGACAGCCTCATGACGGCGATGGGCCTCGGGGGCGAATTCAGCTTCGAGCTCGTCGATACGCTCGAATATAAAAAGAAGGACGTAAGCCTCGAGGATTCGATAGACCGGGCGCTCGACACGAGGCCCGAATTAAAGAGCCTTAAAGCGCAGGAGGCCTCAATGAAGGCGAACCTCGCGGCGATGAAAAAGGAGTTTTATCCCCTCCTGTTCGGAAGGACGGCCTACAGGTTCAAGGGAGAAGGGGCCGAGACGCCCGGCTTCATTGCCGGCGTAGGGCTCCAGTTCCCGATATTCGAGGGGTTCTCGCGGTTCGCCAACATACAGGACGCCAAGGCGAAACTAATGCGCTCCCAGGCGGAGATGGAGACGGCGAGGGTCGAGATCGCGGCTGAGGTTAAACAGCTCAAGCTCGACCTGGGGCTCGCTGAAGAGAACATACAGATAACGGAGAAGACGAGGGAATCGGCCGAGAGGAGCTTTCTCCTGGCGCGGGAAAGATACAGGCTCGAGAGGGCGTCAGAGCTCGAGATCGCGGAGGCGGAAGCCATCTACTCTTCGAGCAAAGCGGCATACATGCAGGCTATTTATAATTATAATATCACGGCCGCGAGACTCGAGCGCGCCATAGGCGGAACGGATGAAGTGGATAAATAAGAAGACGGTCGCGGGACTGATCGTAATACTGTTACTGGGTATCTTCGTGGTGCCCAGGTTCCTCGGAGGGAACGATTCCCGAATCACTTACAGGACTGCCGAGGCCGACAGGAACGACGTAATATCGCTCATTACGGCAACGGGGACGCTGAACCCGCTCACCACTATAGGCGTCGGATCACAGGTCCAGGGCACGGTGAACAATATTAACGCCGACTTCAACTCCGAAGTGAAGAAAGGCGACCCGCTTGCGGAGATCGACCCGGCGCCGCTTAAAATCGAGCTCAAGAGGGCCGAGGCCAGCATGAAGAAAGCGGAGGCGGACTTCAGCATCGCAAGCTCACTTTATAAAGCGAACAAGGAGCTCTACGAAAAAAGGCTTATTCCCAAAGAGGAATTCGACGACTCGCAGGCCAAATATTCCGGGGCGCTCGCGGCTTTCGACCAGTCGAAGGTCGCCCTCGAGATCGCCAGGACAAATCTCGAGAATACGGTAGTCAGATCGCCCATAGACGGCATAGTGCTTTCGAGGAACATAAACGCCGGCGAATCCGTCACGCCGGGCGGAAAGCCCCTCTTCGTAATATCGAACGACCTCACGGAGATGAAAATTGACACGAAGGTGAGCGAGGCCGACATAGGGAAGCTCGTCCCGGACCAGAAGGCCTATTTCAAGGTCGACGCCTATCCCGGCGAGACGTTCGGGGGGACTGTATCGCAGGTGAGGAACGAACCGATAATAACAAACAACGTCGTTACATATAATGTGGTCGTCGAGACCGGGAACGAAGAAAGGAAATTAAAACCCGGGATGACGGCTGAGGTGAAGATAGTCGTAGCCGACAAGAAGGACGTCCTCAGGGTGCCGACTGCGGCGCTCAGGTTCATCCCGCCCTCTTCGGCCGATATCAAGGACAGACCGGACGAGCTCTCGAATAATTCGTATGTATGGATAACCCTCAAGAACGGCCAGATCGGAGCGCTCCCCGTAAAGACCGGGGTCAGCGACGATATTTACACCGAGATACTTGACGGGGGCCTGAAGGAAGGGCAGAAGGTGATCGTGGAGGCCGTAGCCGGCTCCAAATCGAACGGAAGCTCGTCCTACCTCCCTCAGCCGAGGAGATTCTGACGGATGGGCGGGAACGTCATCGTCACGAAGGACATACACAAAGTCTATAAGCTCGGGGACACCGAGGTGCACGCGCTGAGGGGCGTATCGATCGATATAAAGGAAGGGGAGTTCGTATCGATAATGGGGGCCTCGGGCTCCGGGAAAAGCACGTTCATGAATATCATCGGGTGCCTCGACAAGCCGACGAGCGGGAATTACTTCCTCGACGGCAGCAAGGTCTCCGAGATGGAGAAGGACGCACTCGCCGATATAAGGAACAGGAAAATCGGTTTCGTGTTCCAGAGCTTCAACCTCCTTGCGAGGACGACCGCCGCCGAGAACGTGGAGCTGCCGATGATATACAACAACACGCCCTCTCGGACACGGGCCGAGCGTGCGTACGGGGCGCTCTCGCGCGTCGGGCTCAGCGGAAGGGAGAAACACTACCCCTCACAGCTCTCGGGCGGCCAGCAGCAGCGTGTGGCCATAGCGCGCGCCATAGTGAACGACCCCAGCATAATACTCGCCGACGAGCCCACCGGGAACCTCGACACCGCCACGAGCAGCGAGATAATGGAGATATTCAAATCTCTCAACGAGCAGGGCAAGACGATCATCATAATCACGCACGAGCACGATATCGCCGAGAACGCCGAGCGGATCGTCGTATTCAAGGACGGCTCCATAACTGAAGAAAAGAGTAAAAACGGCAGGGGTGTGAGAGCCGCGCAAACGGTACCGACATGAATTTCCTGGCAGCGCTCAGGGTCTCTTCGAGAGCCATAAGATCAAACAAGGTAAGGTCGATACTTACGACCCTCGGTATCATCATAGGCGTCGCGGCGGTGATATCCCTCGTCTCCCTGACCCAGGGGGCGAACAAGATGATCGAGGAGCAGCTTACGAGCTTAGGCGGAAAGTCCCTCTTCATAAGCCCCGGGAAGAGGGGCGTGGGGGTGCAGGAAAACGCTATAGACCTCACAGCTGACGACGCGGACGCAATAAGGAATCTCGACATAGTGGAGTACGTCTCGCCTATGGTCGACGCCCCGGAGCAGGTGGTGTGGGGAAACAGGAACTGGTTCACGGTGGTCGTCGGGACGAGCCCCGATTTCGTATTCATAAACGACTGGTACCCCGACGCAGGGGTCTTCTTCAATAATGAAGACGTGGCGAAGACCGAGAATGTCTGCGTCCTCGGGAGGTCGGTGGTAGCGAACCTCTTCGGATACAGGGACCCGGTCGGGCTTACGGTCAGGATCGGAAAGGATTCGTTCAGGGTGATAGGCGTGATGAGCTCGCTCGGACAGACGAGCGGGGGGAGGGACCAGGACGACGTGGCGCTCATCCCTTACACGACGTTCCAGAAGAGGATACTGGGCACGGACACACTGGAGTCGATATCGGTATCCGTTGCGTCGCCGGAAGATATACCTGCCGCAGAATCCCGGATAAAACTAGTACTCAGGGAAAGGCACAAGCTCGACAAGAACGAAGACGAGAACTTTTATATAAAATCACAGCTGGGTGTGATAGACAGGATATTCGCAATCTCTAATATCATGACGGTGCTCCTCGGGAGCATAGCCTCGATCTCGCTCGTCGTGGGCGGCATCGGGATAATGAACATCATGCTCGTTTCGGTAGGCGAGAGGACGAAAGAGATCGGGATAAGGATGGCGGTCGGGGCCAAAGGAAAGGATATCATGATGCAGTTCCTGATAGAGGCCGTGCTGCTCTCGCTTACGGGCGGCGTTATCGGCATAGCGGCAGGGGTGCTGGGATCCAAAATAGGGTCTTCGTTCACCGGATGGAAGAGCGTAATATCGCCCGAATCGATCCTCATCTCATTCTGCTTCGCCGCGCTGAT
>MFCJ01000059.1 GCA_001775255.1 Candidatus Dadabacteria bacterium RIFCSPHIGHO2_12_FULL_53_21 | reverse complement strand
AACATCTGCCTGGCCCTGTCGGTGTTCTCGCATTTTAGGGGAACTCGGATACTTTCTAGATCCCGGCAGCGGTTCGTTCGTATGATTTCTGTAAGGCAGGCTTTGACGGGGATTACGGAATCGGAGGCATAAATCATGCATCTGTCGAAATTATATTACTATATGCTCCTCGGCGTGTACCGGATTTGGAGCCGGGCCTGGCTCGTGACCAAGTAGGCGGCTGTTTTACCCCTCCCTCCGGAGATCTTATCGATAGATAGCCGTTGATCCCCTCTATTTACAACTCATACCAAGTGCACTAATACTTTAGAAGGGAGAGATTTGAGCCGAATTTGCCGGAAGCGGTTATTTTTCAATAATCCGCAGGCGAATACGACTGTAACTATCCGAAATCACAGTCAATTGCCGGATGTTGCATTCATGGCTCTATCGGGCGTCCGGTTTAGAGCGCGAGGCGCCCGGGTTATAAGTGTGAGGGCTATGGTATGAAAGACGAGAGTAAGACGAAGAAGCAGCTAATAAGCGAGATCGAAGAACTCCGTCTCGGAATTTCCCGTCATGAAGCGAGGGAAAGCGAGCTTACGCGCCGGGTAGAGGAGCTCTCCGTATGTTTTCGCAGTATCGGCGACGGCGTTATTATTGCCGGAGCGGACGGCAGTATTATCCTGATCAACCGTATGGCGGAGGAGCTCACCGGCTGGACCTCTCAAGAAGCGTTAGGAAAGCCCATAAGTGAGGTCTTACGTCTTTATAACAATAGCAAGGGAGAAGACCCGATAGAGCCTGCGAATATGGTTATTGAAACCGGGGAGAAGCTCGGTTTGCAAAGGGATACATTTCTAGTCACCCGGGACGGATCGATCCTGTACGTCTCAGCGAGTTTCGCCCCGGTACAGTATGAGCGAATGGACTTCAGGGGAGTTGTCGTCGTGTTCCGGGATATTTCCAGGCTCAGGGAAACGGAAGAGGGGCTCATAGAGAATGAAAAAAAATACCGGACAATCGTCGAGAACAGCTACGACCTCATATACGAGGTGGATTCCGTGGGAAGAATACTCTACGTGAATCCGGCCTGCCATGATCTTACAGGTTACGCGCAGTCGGAGCTCGTTGGGAAGAAAGCCTTCGATTTCATGCATCCCGACGACGTGCCGACGGCCATGTCCATATTCATGCGCGCTGTCATGAATCTCTCCACGGAGAAGGCTACATTCAGGGCCTTGCACAAGTCGGGCAAGTACCAGTGGCTCGAATGCATAGGGAACCCCTACCTGACGGCTTCGGGAGAGATACGGGGCGTCATCATCACGAGGGATATTTCGGAACGTAAAAGGGCGGAAGAGGAACTACTGGCTCTGAATACGCTCATGAAAGCCGTCCACAGGTTCCTCGACCTCGGCGAGGTTTATGACGTCGCGCTCGACATAATCATGAATATGGAAAACGTGGATATGGCCATGATATATCTCGTGGATAAGGAAAAGAAGGAGGCGGTGATCCAGGCGAACAGGAACTTCCCTGAATTTTACGTGCAGAGGGCGGGAAGGATACCTTATCCCAGGGGGTTAACCTGGAAGGTCATCAACAGCGGTGCGATTGTGAATATAGAAGACGCGCAGAAGGACGAGGATATCGGGCAGGCAGGCAGGGACCTCGGGCACCACAGCCTGCTGGGCATACCGGTATTCCTGGGACGCGAAGTAATAGGGGTCATCTGGTTCCTCAGCTACAAGGAGCGGAAATTCAGCGAGAACGAAGTGCGTCTGCTTTCGTCGATGGGTGATCAGATCGCGATTGCGATAGCAAAGGCGAAAATGCTCGAGGAGATCGAGTCCGCCCACGAAAAGCTCGTCCAATCGGAGAAGCTGGCCTCTCTGGGCCAGATGATATCGAGCATCGCACATGAGATAAACAACCCGCTCACTCCGATCGTGGGCTATTCGCAGAGGCTCCTGACGAAGCCCGGTCTCGACGATAACGAGAAAAAGTCGCTCGAAATCATCAATACCTCGGCCCAGAGGGTCGCGAAGATCATCGAGAAGCTGCTTTCTTTCTCGAGGAAATACAGACCGCAGAGGGCTTATGAAGATATTAACGCACTTGTGAAGCAGTCGCTCGAATTCAGGGAGTACCAGCTAAAGCTCGACAACATCGAGGTCGTTACCGACTTCGACGAGGGGGCACCCAAGTCCATGGTCGATTCCAACCAGCTCCAGCAGGTGTTTACTAATATCATACTCAACGCCGAGCAGGCGATGAGCGGATACAGGGACCGGGGGCGTCTGAGAGTGTCGACCAGGGTAAAGAACGGGGGCATTATAGAAATCAAGTTCGAGGACAACGGTCCGGGTATTCAGAAAGATCTAATCGGAAAGATATTCGATCCCTTTTTCACCACCAAAGAGCCCGGGAAAGGGACTGGCCTCGGTCTTGCTGTCGCATACGGGATCGTACACGAACACGGCGGGGAGGTGCGCGCGGAAAGCAGGGAGGGAGAGGGGACAACTTTCGTGGTTGAGCTGCCGGTGTCTCAGCAGACGGCGCAGCCGGGCCGGGACAAAGAGAAGCGTAAGAAGGTAAGCCGGGGGAAGATGAATGAGAAGAGGATCCTCATCGTCGAGGACGAAGAGTTAGTCGTCGATTTGATAAAAGGTGTCCTGGAGCAGGATAACATCACCGTTGATAACGCCAGGGACGGTGAGGAAGCGCTTGTGAAAACGGATTCCGGCAACTACGATCTGATAGTTTGCGACATTAAGATGCCGGGTATGAGCGGGATCGCTTTCTATGACAAAATCAAGGAATTAAAGCCCCGGCTTGCCGAGAAGGTTATCTTCATAACCGGCGACCCGAGCAGTGAAACGATGGACTTCATCAACATGACGGGAAACGAATATATAACCAAACCATTCAAAGTCGAGAAATTCAGGTCGTGTGTGTACGAATTTCTGAATCCGGATCTGACGAACAGCTAAGAGTTATTTTATCGATGTATTCCCGGTTGTATGACCGTGCGATAGCCCCTTCATCCACGTATATTCCCGAGATCCGTCCGTAAAATTTGGAAGCGATATATACCCCGAAATAAACCTCTTCCGGGGCAGTCGATGTTATTGCACATTGCCGCACTCGGTATGCGACGGCTGTTCCAGGATAATGTTTGTTCCCACTTTTCACCAATCTCCACTCTTAAACAGTTATCCCAGGATAAATTGTAAATTTGTACTGTTTTCTGACATGCGACACCCGGGCGTCTGAAAAATTTAATGATGCTGGGGTGAAGTAACTGGCATGTTACTTTCAAGGCTGTGGCAGGTGGAGCATCCAAGAGGTAAATAAACTAAAAGATAAATCCAAGGAGGAAGGGAGAGATGAATAACGTCAAATGGATAATTGTGTTTGTACTGGCTCTTTTTATGGCCGTGCCCTCATTCGCAGTCAATTTTAGCCTGGGGGGCTTTCCGAGTTACATGCGTACGAGAGCGCGTTATATAGGTAACGCGACCTTTATATCGGCGTTGAGCAGGCAGAACGCGATAGACCTCGGTTTCGCCAATAACGACGACAACATATTTTTCGCGGATACCACCCTGCGCCTGACCCCTCAGCTCGTTCTCAGCGACTCCGTTGTTATCAGGGCGCAGCTGAGTGTATTCGACAACAACATTTGGGGCGGATCTACGACGGAGCTGTTAGGAGGGCGCAACACCGTTGTAAATTCGAATATCTCGTTCAGCGACAGGTTCAGGGGCGCTATCCTGACCGGTCCGCTGGCGATAGACGACCCGGGGTTCTTCGACGTGAGGTTCTTGATGTCGGACATAGTGCTGCCTCACGATATCGGATTCATCAGGGTCGGACGTCAGCCCTTTGACTGGGGTATCGGTATGTATCTGAACGGAGGCTGGGACCCGTATTCCGACCTGGGCACTATATTCGACAGGTTCCTTTATCTGAAATCTTTCGCGGCCGGGTCCTCGTCCATAACCTTCGTATTCGTCTCGGACATACTCACCGGGGGAAACAGCGTAGTGACCGGTAACGGTAACGGATACGACATCGGGGCCGCCGCTCTTATATTCAACAATCCGAATGTCGCGGGGGGTAACCTGACGGTGGCGGGCTTCGTGTTCCCGTACATCCATCAGAATAACGTCAGCACTTTCCCGACCAGCGGAACCGATCCGGGCGTACCGCCCAACGCGGGGGCCGCGGTCAGCGGTGTGGACCTCGCCCACCTGGTCCTTTATTCCGGTCTGATCGATTATAAGACGGACCTCTGGAGACTCGTCGGCGAGATGGACGGGGTTTGGGGAAAGCTCAAAATTGACGGAGTAGGCAATGAGGATATAGACGCGTCGAATATAGTATTCGCCGCCCGCGCGGAAGTTTATCCGGGCTGGCCTATGAAGATAGTCGCCGCGGAATTCGGATGGGCGAAGGGCGATGACCTCGAATCGGGTTCGCTTGAGGGCGGGATAGTGTATTTCAACCCCGCTTACAACCTGGACAACCTCCTCTTCAAGAACATCGTACCGAACATCTATCAGGTCGAGAGCAGCGTCTACAACGCATACTATGCGAGAGTTTGGGGCACTGTAAAGCTTATTGACGAGCTGTCATTCACGCCTCAGGTAGTGGTTGCGTTCAACGAAGAGACCAAGAACCCCTACCCGGGCGTCGAGAGCCTGGATACGTACATGGGTACGGAGGTCGAAGGCACGCTCACGTGGCATATGTACCCGGGGGTCAACCTCGATCTCATCGGCGGTATAGTATTCCCCGGAAGCAGCCTGGATACGCTCCTCGAGGCGCAGGCGGCTAATACGCTCGCGTCGAACCAGATAGAGTCTGACGGGGTGCGCTACAACGAAACGCCGTTCACGGTACAGGGCAGGCTGATGATATTCATAGATCAGTTTTTTAAATAGAAATTCACGCATCGGGGCCGGGGCGGTGAAGAGCCGCTTCCGCCCGGTGTTATAAAAATAACCCCTTCCCTTATCTTCTTATTTGGTTTTAAAGTTCTGCTTTGAGCGCGGGTGAGGGAAGGGGGGGTTTTGTTTTCATCCTCTGCACGGCGTAGTTCGTTTAGCTATGTCAGCGTCCAACGAACCACCCGCTCTCTTTCTACAATACCACTACCAGGCACCACTTCTTCTTAATTGGGCAAACGATTACACGTCGGGAAATCAAACCTCCGGAAAATATCAATTCCCTCACCGCGGAATCAATACTTCCGCCAGGGAATTGATGTTAAGCGATCCCCACCCGCTCGCCATGTCGTAGCGAGGCCCCGCCGTGCAGCAGCCAACGTCAAAGAGGTCGTTGTTCCCGATAACCACATCCTGAAAAACCCCGTTGTAGGCATCGCTGTTCGCGAGTTTGTAGATTAGCTGGTAAGTGAGGTCGAGGGTAACGTCGTTTTCCTCCGCGGCCTGAAGCACGAGGGCCATGGAAGCTGCAAAGAAGGGCGTCGCCGCGCTCGTGCCCCCGTCATCGAACCAGCCTTTCAGCGAGTCGTTGATGACGTAGCCAGGAAAAGGATCGGCGAAGAATGCGACGTCGGGCGTCGTCCTCCTGAAGCCCTTGATTCTCGTTCCTTTCTGCCAGAGGGGTCTCGAGAGGAACCGGCTTTTGCCGCCGCCGCCGGCTCCAAATTTTTTGTTGTAGGGAGCGGGGAAATCCCGGTCGTTCCAGACGCCCTCTCCCTTGATCGTGTTGTCCTCATTGAGCGCAAGGTTCGTCCCGCCGACGCCTGTGACGTATTGCGACGACGCGGGATACTCGGCGGATCTGGTCTTGGTCTTTTTATCGTGGTGAAAGCACGTGGAAGAGCCGCTGTCGCCCGCGGAGATAAACACATGCACCCCTGAAGCGGCCGCGTTCATGAATACGTATTCCAGCATACTTATTGCCGCGAACCCCCATTTAACTTCGCAGTTGCCGAGGCTCGCGGATAAAATCTGAACGGGAACCCCCTCCGTGTGCTTGGGGTTGAGGGGCGCTGAGAAAAGGCTGACCCAATCGGCGAGCGATTTGAGGCGCGTTTGAAAAACGTAAAGCCCCGATAACTTAGGGGCTATCATCAAAACCGTTTCGATATCGAGAAATGGTTCTCCGTCGGGCTTGAGATCGTCGCTGCCGAGCTGTACGACCGTAGGAACGGCGGGATTAGGAATTCCGAAACAAGTTGTGAACTCGTCGATATTCGATTGTTCGAAACTGGTTCCCTCAACAAGAGCCAGTGTGATGCCCTGTCCCTCGAAGCCTAGCTCGTGAAGGTCGTCGATTCCGTAGG
>MFCJ01000058.1 GCA_001775255.1 Candidatus Dadabacteria bacterium RIFCSPHIGHO2_12_FULL_53_21 | reverse complement strand
TACGGCAGCCGGCCGCTCATCTACGCGACGAAAAAATCTTACGAGGACTTCATCTCGGGCGAGCTTCCCGGCTATCTGATATGGATAAGGGATATTTACAGTACGCCGCGGCTTCCCGACGGCAGGGAGTGGAGCTTCTGGCAGTACACCAACAGGGGGAGGCTCTGGGGGATAAAGGGGTTCGTCGATCTGAACGTCTACAACGGCACGCGCGGGGAGTTCTCGGCGCTGCTTACACCGAATAAATAATCAGCCTGAAAGACATAAGTCCCTAATTTGCCGGAACAATGTGGATGCGTAAGATGAGGATAATATGTATTTCCCCCTTAGAAAAAGGGGAACAATGCTGAACGAGTGAGGAATTGGTCGGAGATGATTGACTGCAGAGGACTATCTTACTCGAAGCGGCGCTCTTGTTAAGCCAGATTAAGGGGGATTTGTTTTTTCTTGTCTTCCCCCGACATTACAGAATTTGCGACGGGCAAGCGCCCGCGGGCATATGATCTCTAACTTCTTCCTCTACTCCGTGAACTAGCGAAGCCCAACCCGTTCGCCCTCAGCCTGCCTGTCCTGAGCTTGTCGAAGGGTCAAAGGTCGTATTTTTAACAAATTGTGTTCAGCCCTTTCATAAAACACACTACGTGTGTGATTTTTGCTTCTTTTCATCAAGGAAAAGAAGAGAATAATATTCGTTTTTGCTAAGTGCAACGACGATGATACTAAGCAATAGGTCAACTGAAAATAAATTAAAGAGGGATATAAAATAAGGAAAGAAAAATCCTTCCTATTTTAGCTCGTGGTTCACTTGCGCAGATTGCGATAACCCGGTTCCAATCAACGCATTTCGTCTGTTTTTGCACTTAATTGCAATCGTAATCCCGCTCAGAGGGTCAGGTTCCCGCCCGCCGCTTTCCCGGTAGCGATCAAATCTTTCGCGGCGTTGATTATCCTGCTTATCTTCCTGTACGCATGCGTTTCCGGAGAGACCTTGCAGAGGAAGTCCTCGACCGTCTCGTCGTGCCCGCTCTTTTTCTTCCTGAACGACACGGTGCAGAGTATCTCCTTTCCGCCGGAGCCGTAGACCGTATGAGCACCGGGCTCGCTCACGTATTCGTCGTCGGGGGGTTCCGCCTGTTTCATATGTTTCCGGTCCCCGCTCGTCACGTTCCGGAGCCTGCTTATCCAGGCCTTCGAATAAGGGGGCTCGACCGGGATGTCGTGAGGGGTGAGGACGGTATTTATCTCCCCCGTATCGATGTCTATCTCCTGTACCGAATGCCACTCGCGGTCAGAGGGCCTGCTCCCTTTCCTCGTCACGCGGAAAACGTTCACCAATATTTTAGAGACGCGGGGGCAGAGGAGCACGTCCTCGTAGGAGAACTCGTCCGTCTCGGGCGTCAATCTCCTGTAGATGTCGTCCGTCATGTGCCTCGCGTATATGCTCTTCGGTCCGTAACCGTCTCCGAGGCATTTTTGAAAATGCGCGAGGAACTGCCCGCTCTCGGGCTCATAGTAGAGCCCCAGGAACCGGTTCTCGGACGGTATCCCGATTGTCTCCCACTGGTTAACCATGTGTTTTCCGACCTGCTGTGGATTTTTAGACACCGCCCGGCAAGACCCATTTCAGCCGGAGACGGCTCACAGATGTAATGCGAATAAAAGCGCTGATGACCCAACTCTATTATAATACAAAACGCCATTGAATGTGAAGGGGTGGTGTGAAATTACATAAAGACCCGAACCAACGATCTGAATACTAAAGTTTGAAGATTGTCCATTTATTCAGATATGGATTAGCATCTTTCAATTCGAATGAATACCAATTCGATTTTTGGAGTTCTTCTGTGGACATTTTTTTAGATACAATTTTGCTTGGAACGACAAAATATTCCGGTTTGTTTCCTTTGTCTCGAAGGTTTACAAATACATAGATGTGGGAACGAGATGTTAAATCCTTTGCATTTTTATTAAGAAGCCAAAACCCAAACGTTTTGGCGTTAGTCTTAACCTGAACCGAAAACGCTTTATTACATGATTGATCTGTCACGAGAAGATCCGCACCGTGAGCGCTTCTGGATGTTGGTGAGACAATTAGTCCAAGCCGCGAGAGTTCAGCCGCGACCAGAAATACACCCCGCATCCCCGTTAGTTGACGTGATGTATCCATTGAACGATATCATAGCAAATATTAAATAATTATTCAAATACAACTCGGCCTTATTTCGGATCAGCTTTGTAGCTTCTGAATGAACAAAAATTCCTGCTGAAGCCGTTCCCGGAAGGCGGTATAATATTGCCGTTGAAAGGAGAATCGTACCCATGACAGGGCAATTGATATCTGTAAAGACGTACAATCACGCCTCGCTCCGGGCTCTCGTGCTGGGGGCGCTCATGCTCTCCGCGTGCGCGGGCGCGGGGACGGGGACGGTGCGCACCAACGCGGCCGCAACAGGGGTGGACAGCGAGTCCCGTCCCGAGGTAATAAACGACGAGGTTCTGGAGATGGAAAAGAAGTACTACGTCGCGGGCGTAATCGACACGTACAACTCCCTCGCCTCCGAGCCCGCGCGGCAGAGGGTATTCAGGGACGAGGTCTTAAACGGGCGCATATACGTGATCGATTACTACTATAATCAGTTCAGGAACGAGATGCGGGGCGTGAAGCCCAATTCCAACATCGTCACCGACATTGCGGTGCTCGGCCTCGACGCCGCAGACGCGATAAACCCCGCAAAGAGGGCGAAGGACGTACTGCTCGCCATTTCGGGAGGCCTCACCGGCCCCGATACGTCGGTCGACAAGGAGGATTTTTACGAGGAGGCGCTCCCGGCATTGATATCCAAGATGGATTCTCTCAGGCTCGAGAGGCTCGTGCTGATCAGGCAGAGGATGAGATACGGGACCCAGGGGGATAACCCCTATACACTGGGCGCGGCCATGATAGACGTGAACAACTACTTCCAGGCGGGGACTATATCGGGCGCGATACTCGGCATCACAAAATCTTCAGGGGTTGCGGCAAACGAGGCGGAGAAGGAACTGAGCGGGATGACGCGTTAGACCTCCCCGGCATCCGTTTCGCATCGACTCATCGGTATGCTCATCGTCACGGGCTCCGGCGGATTACCATGCCGCCTTCCGGTTGTGTCGACGTAATAATCCGCTTACCCGCATCGAAATATAGCGCTGCCGGGAAATAAAGACCGTTTTTTACCGCTACGTCATTGCCATTAGATTGTAAAACAAAACCCCAGCCCATACTAATTAGTAAAAAGGAATTAGTCCTAGAGCCCCGGAAGATTTCGGGTCCCTGCCAAGAGGACCCTCGTCTTCAGTTGACGGGGCTCAGGTTGTAACAACCGATTATATATGATTATAGCAAAGTTTGAATTCTTTTGCATCTTTTTATTTTCGCAATAATTCCCTGCACAGCCGGGATCGGTAGGGGGAGGTCCGTGGAGGCCCGGCCGGCCGGGCCTGCTCCGGTGTGTCCCGGATAGTAAATATCCATTAAGTAGGCCCTGTTGCGGGGGATTTTCAACCGGGAGATTCCGGTTATCCCTGATAGCAGGGGGCACAAAACCAGGGATATTGCCTGCCCGCGCCGGCCCGGAATATTTCACACAAGGAAAAAATAATTTTTTCGCACGCGGTGATTATTCATCACAACCCTGAATTTCTTATGTTTTTTGCGGATCTCTCACTCGAGAACAGGGGTCGCGCCCAGCACCTGTATGGCGAGCGGGTTCATGAACTGCGAGCCCGCGCCGAAGGGGTAGCCCGCTTTGAGATAGGTGTCCTTGCTCCTGGGCGGGAGCGTGATCGGGAGCACGCCGGATTCCTGGTTCACGACGCCCCCCGCCCCGCCCGCGGTGTTCGACGTGTACGTGACCCGTACCTTCACGCCCGTGTACGTAATGTCGGACGTGTTCTCTATGGTCAGGCCCTGGATTATGGCGACCCCTCCCCACGTGGCGTAGACCGACCAGTCGGTGATATTTATGTACCACTCGGGGTGGGTCTTCATAGAGTCCGGGAGGTATTCCTCCCCGCGCGCAAGCCCGGCAGCCAGGGGGATGATCAATAACGCGGCTAAAATAAGGGTTCTTTTCATGCGTAATATTATATTCGGAGACGTACTCCCGGGCAATTGTTAATAAGCCATTCGTTATGTAATATAAATCGGGCAGCGGCGGGACGCAGGGGCCCCGGGGTATGCACACACAAACGGACTAAGGAGACTTAAAATGGCTGAACTCACTGACAGGGAGAAGGAATTCGAGCTCTTCGGCATGGGCATTGAAGACCTCGAGAACCTGCTGCGGACGCGGTCCCGGCAGCAGAACATACCGATGACGAGCATATTGGTGGACTGGCTCGAGCTCGCCCAGTGTCAGCTCGAGGACAGGTACCGGAACGTCCACCACATTATAAACCGCCTCGTTTACGTGCTTGAGAGCGGCATGGTCGTCGATAACGCCGACGCCGTGAAAAAGGAAGCTCCCGAAAAAGAAAAACCGTCAAAGAAGAACAAGGGCTGAACGCTTAAAATATTCCACGCTCCTGCGTAAAACTTACCCTGCTTATACCTGAGCGGCGATAGGCCCTCGGTCGCTGCCGCCCGCCCCGTCTCGTAATTCTCCTCTGACTCCATATACTTTCTATCATTCCATCTCCCGGGCGTACGTTCTTATGAAGCGTAAAAAAAACGCGGCTCTCAACTTCGTCCTCCTTCTGGGAGCGGTCAGCCTGTTCGGGGACATGACGTACGAGGCCGCCCGCAGTATCGCCGGGCCGTACCTCGCCCTGCTCGGGGCGAGCGCCGCCGTGGTCGGGGTGGTCGCGGGCCTGGGCGAGTTCATCGGCTACGGGTTCAGGATAGTATCCGGTCTCGTGAGCGACCGCACCCACAGGTACTGGACGATTACGATCGCGGGCTACGTAATCAGCCTCGCCGCCGTCCCGGCCCTCGCCCTTACCGATAACTGGCCCGCCGCTGCGATACTCATGATGACCGAGCGTTTCGGGAAGGCGGTCAGAAATCCCGCCCGTGACGCCATGCTGTCCCACGCCGCGCACGAGATGGGCCGGGGATGGGCTTTCGGCGTACACGAGGCGATGGACCAGGTTGGTGCGATAATAGGCCCCACGATAGTCGCGGGCGTGCTCGCCTGGAAGGGCAGCTATACGTACGGATTCGCGGTCCTGATAATCCCCGCCCTCCTGGCTCTCGCGGTGCTCGTCATAGCGAGGGTCACGTATCCCGATCCCAGGTCGCTCGAGCCCGCTTTTAAGGCCGGGGAGGCCGAGAGGCTCCGCCCTGTATTCTGGCTCTACCTCGCCTCTGTCGCTTTTATAGCCCTGGGGTTCGCCGATTTTCCGCTCGCCGCGTTCCATATGAAGACGACCGGGATACTGGCTGATAAGTGGATACCGCTCCTCTATGCGGGCGCGATGGGTGTGGACGCCCTGAGCGCCCTCCTCCTGGGACGCCTCTACGACAGGAAGGGGATGAGCGTCCTCTTTTTCGCCGTCGGCGCTGCCGCCCTCTCGGCCCCGCTCGTTTTCCTCTCGGGCGCAGGCCTTCTGATTGCCGGTATGGTCCTCTGGGGTATCGGGATGGGCGCGCAGGAATCCATAATCCGCGCCGTTGTTTCTGACATCACCCCTGCTGACAGGCGCGCGACGGCCTACGGTGTTTTCAACGCCGGATTCGGGTTCGCGTGGTTCGTCGGGAGCTCTCTCATGGGGGTTCTTTACGGGAAGAGCGTCACCGGAATGGTCGTATTCTCCGTTCTGGCGCAGCTCGCGTCCCTTCCCCTTCTCTTTCTCGTCCGCAGGCGGCTCGCTGAGTCCGCAATCTGAGAACGGGCCCTGTTTTTCGATGATACCGTGTTTATTTAATCATGCCGAAAAATTCACTGAACGGGGCACTCTTTCCCGCGGGCCCTTAGCCATCTCTATAGATTCTTCAAGAACGCGATGAGCGCGTCCCTATCGGACTTCTTCAGGTTACGGAAGAAATCCCTCGACTCTTTGCCCTCGCCGTCGTGCCATAGAATCGCTTCCTCAAGGTTCCTCGCCCTCCCGTCGTGGAGGAAGTTCGTGTGCCCGTTCGTAGTCTTCGTAAGCCCTATGCCCCAGAGAGGCGACGTCCTCCATTCCCTGCCGTTCGCGAGGAAATCGGGCCTCCTGTCGGCGAGACCGTCCCCCATGTCGTGCAGAAGCAGGTCAGTGTAGGGGAATATCACTTGATTATTTAGCGCGGATTCGTTCCTCGCCGGGTGCACGTCCGTCGTGTGCACGGGTATATGGCACGAGGAGCATCCCGCCTGCTCGAAGAGCTTTTCCCCGCGTCTCGACTCCGTGTCGAATTCCCTCCTCGCCGGCACGGCGAGCGTCTGCACGTAGAAGGCCGCGTCGTCGAGCGTATCGAAAGGGATCTCCGGGTCGTCGTCTATGCCGTCGCACTGTGTCTGGCCGAGGCAGCTTTCATCGGGGACGAGCGGGTTCGTTATGCCCATGTCCTGGTTATAGGCCTCGGCCGCCTGCTGGAACGCCGTCGGGGTATTGGCCTTCCATCCGAACCTTCCGAGCGCGGTCTGACCTGTCTCCAGATTCCACACCATATTCGGCCTCCCCGATATGCCGTCCCCGTCCTCGTCGGCCGGGTCTGCGTTCGCGAGTATCTCGTCCTCCGGTATGGCTTCCAGGAGTCCGATGCCGAATATGGGCGGGGCTATGCGCGGGGATAACAGCATCCCCACGGGCGGCGGGATATAAGGGTCGGCCGGATTATATACCGGTATTCTGAGGGAGTATTCCGTACCGTCCCCGTATTGCCCCGGGGTCTCGGTATATTCTATATTCACCCCCGCCTCCTTCGCCGTGCCTATCGTCGCGCGCGTCTGGAGCTGGAGACCGAACCCCGCCACCGGGTTGGGACCGCCGACCTCGGATTCGCCCGGTACGCTTACCCTGAATAATAGGGAGGTCAGGGTATCGTCGGGCTTCCCTCGGCCGTTATTGGCGTGACAGCTTTGACATGAGTTATTATTAAATACGGGTCCCAAACCCGGATTGACGGGGGAGGGTGAGGTAACAAAAATTGCCTCGAACGCCCCGTCCCCTTCTTCGTGTTTTATTAATCCTTCATCGGTCAGCCCCGCAGCGGGGAATGTGAATGCCTTGCTCGACGCGTCGAATACGGTGGTGTCCCCGCCGAGCAGGAGCTCGTCGGCGCCCCCGGTCCCGCCGCCGCCGCTCTCCCCACCGTCGCAGCCCGGCAATGCAAACGCGCCAATGACGGACACCAATATCCCGAATATTATTTCCCTTCTCATCTATCTCACCCTTTTCCGATATTTCTTTATAGCTGCAATTTACTTCTAAGTTTCGTCTACCGGGGGTTTATTGCCCCCCGGGAACATTATCGGATACACCTCGTTCTCGAGCACGAGCCTGAGGGCGACGACCTTATCTATCGCGTTCCGGATCACGCCGGCCTGAGCGGGGTCGAGCAGCGATTCGTTAAACGGCTCGGGTATCTCGTTTATCGCGATGATCGCTTCGTCTATCGCCGCCCGCACGTGGTCGTTCACGGGCGCGTCTATATCCTCGACGACATCGTCGAGCGCGAGCGACCCGTTACGGCCGAAATATATCTTGTCTATGCTGAGTATATTGTTAGTGAAATCCGTGATCGAATTCGAGCTGAACCTCGATTCGACG
Source organism: Candidatus Dadabacteria bacterium RIFCSPHIGHO2_12_FULL_53_21 (assembly GCA_001775255.1). GTDB lineage: Bacteria > Desulfobacterota_D > UBA1144 > Nemesobacterales > UBA2774 > 2-12-FULL-53-21. The sequence continues at coordinate 969 of MFCJ01000058.1, read as the reverse complement.
AATACCGGGTCCTGGTCCGAGAAAGGCACGTTCAGCTTCTCGTTCCCTACTTCGTGCGCGATGCCTAGTATGCCGTTCACCACCTCCGCAAGGCCTGCCTTGAGCGTGGGGTATACGGTGCTCCCTTCACCCGCGCCCGAGAGCTCGCCCGCGTAATTGCTTTCCCCGGGCGACCAGAATACGACGAGCTTCCCGACCTGGGCGTTAAAATCGATTATCATCGCGCGGAGATAATCGACGAGCCTCGGGTCGGACGCGAGGTACTGCGCTGATTCCTCAGCCGTGGCCGGACCCCCTCCGGCCGTGAAAAGGAGATACTCCATCGTGTGGTAACCCTTGAGGGTGCCGTCGAGGAGCGCCGCGTATTCCGGATTTATCTCATCGCCGCTCGATATGACGGCCTCGATTCCGGCGGTGTCTACGGGCCAGCTGTCGATCGACGGGTCTATGCCCTCCGTATCGACGGGGCCGTACAGGAACCCTTCGCTCGATTCCCAGGGCTCCCTCGCCGCCCTCCAGGCTTCCCGCGCGTTCTCCACGTTCCCGGCCGTGATGTCGGCCGAGAGGACATCGATCGCGGCCCCCAGGTCCTGGCCCCTCGCAAGGAGCTGCTCGTAGGTATCGAGGATTACGAGGTGCGCGATATCGTTAAGCACGTCATTTGTCGGCACCCTGTCCTCGCTGCCGCCGCCGCACGACAGGAATGCCCACGAAAGCAGGGCCGGTATGATCATAAGCAGCCTTATACCGGCCTTTATGTCGGTAATTATCCCCTTCAAATCAACCCTCCTCCGTGAGGATGAATGTGATATTGATACTCGTTATCAATATAATATCAGGGCATAACCGGATGTCAATAACGGGGAAGGAAAGGGGAGCGGTACGCGAAACACGCACCCGGGCGTTTTTGTCAACATGAGGTTGTAATATGCCGTGATTATGAATAAATGCTCAACTCAAAGCGCCAGG
>MFCJ01000057.1:1283-6851 GCA_001775255.1 Candidatus Dadabacteria bacterium RIFCSPHIGHO2_12_FULL_53_21 | reverse complement strand
TCCTGATTTCGCGCGGACTCATAGCTCATATATTTTCACCTACCGTTTCATATCTGAAAATTAAGCTAACATTTCTACTTCTTTTTGTTTTGCAGCTTCTTTTCTTCTTCTGCTTCGGGTTTTTTGCCCGCTATGCGTGCGTTGATAATTTTATTAAGGATGTCGAACCAGAACGGGGCGCCCAGGGATACAGCCATCGCGGTGAATATCCAGCCGAGCCAATGATTGCAAACACCCCGCCAAAAGATTCCGGGGTACTTTGCAACCAAATCAATAATTCCGAGGTTGAAACTTTCAATTATTGTTTGTTCATTTTGTAATATAAAATCTTGACATCGCTTTTCAGACTCATCTTGGGTTTTATTACTTTCACTGAGACTTTTGATAAAGTCTGATAATTCTTTATTTGTTTTGAATTCTTTATCTTTGTAGGTCTCCAATCTGTTACTAAACTCTGTTAAGCAATTCATGTTCTTTTTTCTTAAATCTTTATTCTTTTGTAATCCGGATGCTTTAGCATCGTCGATGATATATTGATATTTCAAACTGAAGTCCCACCCGATGGGAAGACCCGGCCCCGTTAATTCAGCGTAAGCTGCTCTCCCTTCCTCAACTCTTTGATTACTCTCTTTACCGTCAGTACCGGTTTCTGTCCTTGTTCGGTTACTCTCTTCAGCCGCGCTGACGATGTACTCACGCAATTCCTTATCGATCCAAAGTTTGTTCGCGATTGTGAATGAATCGACATTCAGTACAATAACGACGGCTATTGCTATCCCGTAAGTCCAATTCTGAGCTTTCCTCTGATACCATCCTGAGAACCTTTCCATCGAATCGTCATACCACTTGGAGAGATTTTTCTGAATATTCGATAGATCCGCCCGAACATCATGTTGAAGAGACCTCAACAGCTTTTTGATATCTTCATGCGGGATGGCGCTTATCGCGGATTCGATCGTCTTATCCGGGTTTTCAAGGTTTAGGATGTCGAGGAGAGCGCGAGCAAAAATATCAGATGGTATATAAGAGGGGTTTTCACCCGGTTTGGTAAGCCCTTTTATCAGAGGGTGTTCGTTAAACTTTTTAAGTAGCTTCTCGTCGCTCAACATGCTTATCAGCGCTTGCTGTAAATTCTTTGAGCGGAAGGACAATAATTTCCCGACTATAAACTCTGTTAGACCGGAACAAATGATGCTGAGGAGTATATAGATGAAGACGAGCCCTATAATTACGTCGACAATCGCCGAATCGAACATCGTATTCTCACAATTATCACTCGCGGGAACCCGTGTAAAGTCCCGATTGAGTCTAACGTTGCAAGTGCATTGTTCAGACCATTGCGGGACTCTCTTTATGATTAGTGGCGGTTGTATGACTTCGGTAAATTTACGCGGAGGGATATGAGATCAAGCGATATATAATTCGCTTCGTCTTTGAAATGCTGCTATGCCGGGAGAGTGACGTGATGTGAATACGGGCAAATGGTACCTGCAGGCCCTGCATTACTTGACGCCCTGCCGGGGTCATAAGGCTCGCTACGCGGGAAGATTTACACTCGGGTCCGGCTTTTGCCCACTCAACCGATGCGGGCGGCGAGGATGTCGCCGGCCCTGTCGGCCACGGCCATTATAGTGCCGACCGGATGTGCCGGGACGATCGTCGGTATGAGCGACGCGTCGACCACGGCCACGTTCTCCGTGCCCCGGAGTATGAGGGTCTCGGGATCGACCCCGCCCGGGCCGTCGCTTAATACGGCCGTCCCGCCCCAATGGTTGATTATCAGGCGGCTGTAATAGACGCCGTCGACCGGTGACGGGCTCGTGACATACTCCCTCACGTCGGCGAGGCTGTTCGGATTGAGAGTGGGGTGGCTAGGGCTTCCCGGCCCGAACGCGATACTGAGACCGGGGTCTTCTTCGAAAAGCTGTATCAGGTCGAACACCGCCTGCGCCATGAGGTCAGTATCCGCATTCCCTTCCGGGGTATCGGGCATGTAAATGTTCGGGAATCTCACGTTGCCGTTTTCATCCAGCGTGATGAGCCCGCGCGCCTTCGGATTCAACAGCAAGACGAACGCCGAAAACGTCCTGGGCCCGTAATATGGGCCGTCGGACGGCCCCGCCCCGTTCGGTACGTCGGAGTTGTATCTGTAATTCAGGATAGACACGGGCTGGTACTGTGCGTAAGGCCCGCGCCCGCTTTCCAGGTAAGCCTGCAGGTCGGCTTCGTTCCCCTCGTAATTGCCGTAGTTGTACGCCTGATACGGTATCTGACCGTCATAATTGTAGGCGACGAGCGTCATGACGTGGTCGAACAAGCCGACGCCCACCCTCTGGTTGTCGATCGTGAAAGGAGCGGGGGACTGTCCGGGGAATATCTCCCCTTCGCGCCCTTTAGGGCCGACCCCGCTCAACAGCAGGAGCCGGCGGGTTCGTCTGGAAGAGCATTCCGTTGAACTGGGAATTCCCCCCGAGGCCGATGCCCTGATATGTGAAAGGGGTCTCCGTGAGCTGGTAGGGCGCGCCTGCCGGCGTGAAAGGGATCTGCGAGTATTGCCCGGGCACGTCGAAGATAGTGAGGTCGTTCCTGTCGGGCGGCAGCCACACGGGATAGTCTGTCCCTCCGATCGAGGCCGCGGTAGGCCCGCCCGCTTCGATGATGAGTATGCGCTTACGCCCGCCGCTCGCCGCCTGCAGCTTGGCGGCCACTATCGTCCCCTGCCGTCCCGCCGCCTATAATTATCACGTCGTAGCGTCCCGTCGCACGGTTAACGCTGTCGCACCCTGTGAGCGCGCCCAGGTTCGATCCCAGGCCCAATACCAGGCCCGCCTGTCCCACCTGCTTTATGAATTCCCGCCTGCTGCTCCGACCCATGTCCGCCTCCTGTAAGGGATCAAGTCCGCCGTCCCGCGCCGGTTTAAGCGGGCATAGGACCGCGCATATTAGTTTTTCAGATGGTTATGTGAATACTGTGGTAATTAATTAATCTTCCGAATTATACGCTAATATGCTTTCCATAGTCAACGGCGAGTCGCCGCGGACATATGAAATTGCCGCGGTTGCTGATTTTAGCTGAGGAGATTCGGAATGATCGTATATGAGCACACATTGTGTGCCGGGTGATGCCGCAGTTTTATGAGCGGGTTTGCCCGATTTCCGTCCCGATTGGAAAACGGCAGAATAAAATGCTATCTTCCATTCCTGCACGAGAGCAGAGCCCCTATGAAAGTCAAGAAAATACTGGTCCTCGCGAGCGCCATACTGTTTTCTCTGATACTCCTCGAGGCAGGGCTGAGAATCCTTTCGATCTTCTTCATGTACTCGCCCAAAAACAGCCAGGTCTATCACGACAGGCTGGGGCGGAGGATCGATCCGGCCCTGCCCGATATAGACGAGAACGGGTTCAGGAACCCCGGAGTTCCCGATTCGGCGGACATAGCCGTTCTCGGGGATTCCCATACGTACGGCGTGAACGTGAAGTCGGAGAAGTCGTGGCCCCGGCAGCTCGCGGACATGTCCGGCCTGACGGTATATAACCTCGGGGTCGGGGGGTACGGCACTCTTCAATACTATTATTTGTTCGACTCTGCAGCCGCACTAAAACCGAAACACATTATTCTCGCGCTTTACCCGGCTAACGATCTGAACGACGTATGCAAGCTGATCGATAAATCGGACTATTGGAAGGAGTGGTCTCGGGCGCGCGGCTACGACGCCGGTATCTGCTCCGGTTCTTCAGACTGGCTGAGCGGTATCAACCGGACGCTGTCGGGGCTCCACGTGTACTGGATGGCGGCTTCCGCTATAAAGCGCGTGAACGAGAGCGTGAATTTCGGGGACGCGATCAGCATCAAAGACCCGAAGAACCCGACGATCATAAAATACGCGACGATAAATTCTCACCGGAAGAAGATGGACCTCTCGCGAGAGCATATCGCACTCGGGCTCGCGGTAACGGAAGACCTGCTGCGCGAGATGAAGAAAAGGGCCGGCTCTCTGGGTATAGAGTTCAGCGTCGTGCTGATACCATCGAAAGAGGTAGTATTTTTTGACTATCTGAAGAAGAAGGGCTACGAGCTCCCCGCTGATTACGCGGGGCTCGTCGATAATGAAAACGAGCTCGTCGCTGAGTTCTCCCGGTTCTTCAGGGCGGAGGGCATCAGGTTCACGGACGCCCGTCCGTACATAGAGAGGGATCTGTACACGTCCTCAGGCGTCTATTCGACGACCGACGACGGCCATCCGCTCGAAGCGGGATATAATGCATACGCCCGGGCGGTATACGAGGGCATATTGTCAGCCGGCGTTTCTGATAGCGGGCGGGGTACGGCGCATAAAGACGGGGATTAGCCGTCGGCTGTATGCTGTTGTTAGGGGACCCGGTAGCCGTCAAGGCTTGTCCGAACTTCCTCCGGTGTCGCGCTCTACAAAAACCTCCTTGGCGGCGAACATGCCATTGAGCGCGGCAGGAAACCCTGCGTATACGGCCATCTGAATGATGACCTCGACGATTTCGGTGCGCGTGCAACCGATGTTGAGGGCCCCATGGATATGCACTTTGAGTTGAGGCTGTGCGGTGCCAAGCGCGGTGAGAGCGGCAACTGCGGCAATCTCGCGCGAGCGCAAGTCCAAACCGGGTCTCTGGTAAATGTCGCCGAACGGAAACTCGATAGTGTATCGGGCGAGGTCGGGTGCTATGTCTTTGAGAGCATCGATGACGTGCTCGCCAGCTTCGCCGTCGATTTCTTTGAGCTTCGCGAGCCCGCTCGTAAACCTGTCGCTGTCGATGATCATAGTCATTCCGTTGTAAGCCGTGGCCAGTGCGGCGGTGTCCTCGAACATCTTGTAGGTACTGATGCGGCCGTCGCGCACTTCACAGTAGAGTGCCCACTCCGAACGGAACACCTGGCCGGCCCTCCGAACGCGGTGCTCCATGTACCCGTAGGCGAACGCGATTTCGCCGCTCTGAGTGGATTGGCGGATCTCGAACCGCTCGGTGTCGAACAATTCGCCCAGCGTGGCGATGAAGCGGCGAACGCCATCGTGTCCTTCAAACCGCCCATAGATCGGTACGCTCGGCGGTCCTTGCGCCTCGAATGTTGCGTCGGGCGTAACCAGCTTCAGGGCCGCCTCCGCACCGCCGGAGCCGAGCGCGGCGAAAAACTCATCGATAATTGTGTTGGCCATCGTTATCTCCTTCCCCTAGCTAATAATCAGACTGCAAATCGCTGTCATGCTTAATATTATAATTAGATTCGAGTTCCTATCCGACAGATGCAATTTCTAATCGATAGGAAAAAAGAGATTTCTTCCCCTCGTTCGCGTATCTGTTGGTCAAGGGTCAGCGGCATCCGCAACCGGGATCAGTCGTCCGTGGATCGGGCCGGGTTCAAAACCGCGAGCGCGAGCATAATGAGCAGCGGGAGCAGCAGCAGCCACACGCCGAAGCGGGGCGTAGCGGCCCCGCCCAGCAGCGCGCCAATCAGGAAGCCGACCCATACAACTGTCAGGAGCATAGCGCGGCGGAGGTGCGTATCCCAAACCCCTTCCCCTTCTTTCAGCGGCGCA
>MFCJ01000057.1:0-1276 GCA_001775255.1 Candidatus Dadabacteria bacterium RIFCSPHIGHO2_12_FULL_53_21 | reverse complement strand
CGGCGAGCGCCAGGTGCCCGCCAATCTGGCTGAGCGTGCCGGTCACGAACGTGATGTTAACGGTCTGCTTGCCCACGCGTGAGAGCACCGTGTTCATCATACCCATCGTGAAGCTGAGCATCGCGATGCCGAGGTATATCAGGGCCGAGGCGAGATGCGAAGCGCCTATGTTGAGCGCGAGAAGCGCCGCGGTAGTCAAATAGAGTATGCGGCGCGATTGACGCGAGCGGGAGTTCGTCATCAGCGTCCCCGCGAATACGCCCGTCACGAATGACAGGATCGCGGTTGCCGCCGGGAGCGCGGCGTCATACGTTTCGAGCCCGAGCTTAATGCCCGCGTGCGTGGTGTTCCCGCTCATGAACGAAACGAACGTGCTGAACGTGAGGAAGCCGTAGGCGTCTACGTATCCGGCTATGGCGGCAAGGCAGACGGCAAGCAATTCCCGGTCCTTTCTGGAATACTCAGATGGCGTCACTCCGTTCTCTCCCTCGCTCCGGTTAAACGTGCCGGCACACAAGTCTACAATTTGATGCGGGGAAACGGAAGCGGCGGGTATACCGCACTGATTAGAGGGGAATTCTTTCCTAGAGACGGCATAGGCCGGGTCAGGCTGGAGAGGCTCGGCGTAATCGTAGAAACACACAATGCGTGTGCGCGCCCGGAGGAACGGTTCCGAGCAAGTGAGGAATCGGTCACCGTTGGCTAAGTGCAACATTGTCAATGTACTTTGGGAAAAAATGCGCGCCCGGAGGAACGGTTCTGAGCGTGCGTAAGAACCGGTCGCTGTTGGTAAATGGCAGCTAGGTAAATTTACAAGGGGAAAGTGTGGCGCGCCCGGAGGAACGGTTCCGAGCAAGTGAGGAATCGGTCACCGTTGGCTAAGTGCAACATTGTCAATGTACTTTGGGAAAAAATGCGCGCCCGGAGGGAGTTGAACCCCCAACCTCTTGATCCGTAGTCAAGCACTCTGTCCAATTGAGCTACGGGCGCGTGATAATGGTTTCAGGAGTTTACATATGTATTGTAAGTATCTCTTTCGCTTTTTCCAACTCGGGGTGAAAGTAAATTTACCCTAACCCTTCAAGCTATGCAAAAATGGGAATGGGATGTTTCTTGATGTATGGAGGTCGAAGGGGGATGACATGATCTATCAAATCAAGAAGTAAGTATTAACTTCCTCTAATAAATAGAAACTTCTTGCCCTTTTCTTCTGGTTTCGTTGGGTCCCATCCTGAAATTATTCCCATACCATTTACAGGATGATTTGGTGGAGTGA
>MFCJ01000056.1 GCA_001775255.1 Candidatus Dadabacteria bacterium RIFCSPHIGHO2_12_FULL_53_21 | reverse complement strand
AAGAAGTGGCTCACCATGAGCACCGTCAATCCGTCATCGGACCTGATCTTTTGCACGAGCTCCATTATTTGGACCTCTCCCTTTACATCGACAGACGCGGTGGGCTCGTCGAGGACGAGTACATCCGGCTCCCCGGCTATGGCGCGCGCAAGGAGGGATCTCTGCTTCTCTCCCCCGGAAAGGGACCTGAACGTTCGGTCTTTCAGATGGAGGATCCCCGTTTTTTCGAGCGATCTTGTTATCTGATCCATGTCGGATACGGTTAGCTTCTTTCCCGGGCGCACCCTTACGTATCTCCCCATGGACACGATCTCTCCGACGGAGACAGGGAATATGGGGTCGAATTTCTCGCTCTGGGGCACGTATCCGAAGACAATCCCGTCCGCGGATTTGACGTTACCCGAGACCGTCGGGAGGAGTCCGAGAAGGGTCTTGAGCAGTGTGGACTTCCCGCCCCCGTTCTGACCCAATATGCCCCAGAACTGGCCATTCTCTATAGCGAGGTTTATCGGGCCGAGTATCCCTTTATTCTCATATCCTATAGTCACGTCTTCGAGTCTTATTAAATTTGCCATCCGATCGTCAATTCTCCGTTTCATAAAATGTAGTCCCCTGAGTCTTTTGGTAAGGAGAGACAACAGAGGGGACTACATTGATACGCATAACTATCCGCCCGCCTTCGAGGCCGAATGATTGGTCTCACCTGTTTCATTTTTTAATGCCGAGGTTATATCGCCCACTATTACATCGAACAGGTCAGCGTACGTATTAATCCCGTCCTGCCCTCCTACGCTTGTGGGTATGGACAGAAACACGGCGCCAGACTGGTCGGCGACGAGCGAGCCTGTTTTTTGAGGATAATAGTTTGAAGCAATGACGAGCTTCACGTCCATCGATTTCATCTTTTTTATCAGCTCTGCGACGTGAGAAGGCGTCGGCGGTATGCCCGGCTTGGGCTCTATGAATCCCACTTCCTTGAACCCGGCCCAATCCGAGAGGTATTCCAGGTTCTTGTGATAGGACACTATTTCTGTCCCTTTATAAGGAGCGAGCTCCCCGTCCCATTCCTTTATTTTCTGATTCAGGTGGTCGGCAAATTTTTTGTAATTCTCCTCGTAATAAGAGGCGTTTTCCGGGTCTATCTCCTTAAGCCTCGCCGTTATGCCGCCTGCAACGTAAATGCCGTTTCTCGGGTCGAGGAGGTAATGCGGATTTCCTTTCGGATGTATGTCTCCCATCGATCTGTCGATCTGCGTAGTCGGAACTTCAAGCACCTGAGGGATATATGTGGAAGCGTCGAGACGTCCGAGGGCATCAGTGGACGTGATCTTGGAGTTCCTGGACCCAGTGATTAATGGAGGCAGCCAGCCGATCTCGAGGTCGAGTCCGTTATAGATGAGGAGGTCCGCCTTATTAAGCTTAGTCACGTATGTAGGCTTTGCGTCCACAAAGTGCGGGTCCTGATAACCTTTCGCCAGGCTCATTACGTCGACTTTGTCGCCCCCGATTTCCTGCGCGATTGCCCCGAGATCAGGCAGTGAGGCGACTATCTGTACTTTTGCCGACACATCCTCCGAGGAGAAGAAAATGGAGATGAGCACAAAAGTGATGAATACCGTGAAGCATTGAAGAAGGGTATAACGTTTCATATTCATTTCCTCCTGAACAAATTTGATTAATAAGAATGCGCTCCGTGAGCTCCTATAGCGTATTGGAACTGCAGGAAGATAGCGTGCTGGTTTCCCGCATAGTTCTGGTTCAGGTAATCGTACTCCAGCCTGAACTGTGAGAATTCGCTCGGGCTGAACGTCAGCATGGGCGATATGCGGTAGGCCCTCCCCGGTAATCCCAGTGTCTCTCCCGGATTGATCGCTCTTGTGCTTACGAGGTCAGCGGAGTCTGCGGATAGGAGTTCTTCATCACCACCGTCTTCACCGGCGACAGGGGTGTTCGTATCAGTCAGATCGAACCTGACTCCGGTATTCCATCTCTTAGCGAACCTGTACACCCCCTCGGCATAAAATCCATAATCCTCCAGATTCTCCTCAGGCGTGTCGGCCTGTCTCCACATGAATTCCGACTGGAGTCTGAATTCGGTATACGCGCTCTGTCTGAGCGGTCTGTATTTTGCGTACAGGTCGGCTCCGTAGAGGTTCGAGCGTTCCTTGGGGCCGGTCCCGTTGCTGCCTGTGGCGAATGAAGCACCGAGGTTGATTCCGAGAGAGTCACTCACTTCGAAGAAATTAGCGAGGTGAAAAACATACAGCAGGTAAGCCAGGTTATTCGCGTTTGCCTCATCCGTAGCAAATGTCGGAGTCTCAACATCGGGGCTGCCGCCCAAGGCGCTCAGCTCCATATACCAGGGAACGGGGATAAGAAAATCTGCCTCTATGCTCGTCGGGTTCAGGTGCTGGCCCAGGAACTCCGCGGCGACGATCGGAAGGGTGACGAAGTTCTGTGCGTGAGTATGTATCTGGTTGATCCTTCCGAACTTGGCCCTCATACGCCCCATCCTGAACTGTGTATTGAGGGGCATGCTGAAAAGCGAGGTGCCGTAAGCTTCCTCGACCTCGACTCCCTCTGTCTTCAAGGAGATGAATGTGTCGAACCTGAAATACGGATCGACGATGCTCTGGAAACCCAGTTCCAGCTCCTGTAAATTGACTCCGGTATTTTGCGGGTCGTCCTCGGCAAAAACGAAAGGGTCGTTCCGGGAGTACCACGCCGCCGCAAAAATGCCTATAACGCTTATATCGGGATTAAGCGTTTGAGCCACTTTGCTTAAAAAGCTCTCCTGCCGGGGCTGAGGTGCCGCCTGAATTACTTCGGTCTCCTCAGTTACGACGACGTTCTCTTTCACTACCTCTTTCTCTTTCGCCTGCTGCTCAAGGGCCCTGTTCTTTTCCTCGAGCTCGGTGATTCTTTGCTGCATTTTCTCCATCATCTGTTTAAGCTCTTGTATCTCTTTTTTAACGTCATCGCCCTCCTGCCCGAACGAATCGTTCTGAAAATATGCAGAGGAAGCGGTAAACAAAGCTGCTGCCATCAAAATCATTTTTATAAAATTCATATCTCACCTCCGGAAATGTAATAGGGGATCGAAGCGGGTTCGGTATTGCCGTTCCGCGGGAGGCGCGCTTGAGTCCTGGAGTGATCGATGTCCGTGATCTATCGGACCGGATGTTCTATAGTCCGGGTCTATGGATTATGTCCACGAACCGGGTCTACAGAAATTAGTATGCTGGGGATGCGCCCCGCGGGTACGGAATAACGAGTATCGGCTCAGATCGCCGGAGGCGAGCGGGAAAGCTTGTTTTGAAGTAAAAAAGAATGAGGCGTTAAGTATATTGTTTCTTTATATGAAATCGATTGCCCCGGGTCCATGGGGCTGAACACGGCGCTTGCGGAAGCGAGCTTGATACTGCCGTGGAGGAGGCACGCGGAGCACCCTTCGACGGAATGACCCGCTTCTTGTGAAGTACCCGAAATTTTTACGAGAGAGTCGGGACAGAAGCTTATCCTGTGGCTGTGGACGCTGACCGAAAATACGAAGAGCACGCCCAGGAGCGGTATGAGAAATTTTGATATTTTAGATTTGTAGATAGCCCTTACCGGTTTCATCCGAGACCCGTCTTGTTTTTCGATAATACCATTGCGTTCGCTATAGTACAAGCTGCTTCATCGACCGTGAGCGAGATATCCATTTCGACCCCCTGTTTCTTGAGCGCCGAGAATAGCTCTCCCAGTATCGGGGGCTCGATATGGCATTTGGACAGGGTCTCCACCTGAGAGAAAATTTCCTTGGGCGTCCCTTTCCCCGCGATATTGCCCCCTTCCGCAATTAAATATACCGTGTCCGCGATCAGCGGGACGGTATTCATATTGTGAGTGGATAGAATTATCGCCGTGCCGTTTTCCTTGTTCACCCTGTTGAGGAGCTTGATCAGCTCTGTCCTGCAGGCGGGGTCGATGTGCTCGAAGGGCTCGTCCAGTATGAGGAGCTCCGGTTTGATAACGAGCGCCCCTGCGAGCCCGACCTTCGTTTTTTCACCCCCGCTAAGATAATGCGGGACCTTATCTTTCAAATGCTCAATTTCGAGCTTTTTCAGAATATCGTCGACCAGTCTTGCGGTTTCCTCTTCTTTATAGCCGTAATTCCTCGGTGAGAATGATACGTCGTCCCACACCCTGGGCGCTATTATCTGAAGGTCTACGTTCTGGAGTAAAGCCCCTATCCTCTCCCTTATCTTCTCGTACTCTTTCGAAGGGTCGACCCCCAGTACCTCTATCTCGCCCTCGGAGGGCTTCAGAAGCCCGAGGAGCAGGGACAGCAGTGTGGATTTCCCGCTCCCGTTGGGCCCGAGCATGACGACGCGCTCCCCTCTGCCGACTGTGAAGTCGCGCCCGTCGAACTTAAGGGTCGTCCCGTCCGGGTATTTAAATCCCAGATTCCTTACCTTTACTATTTCTTCCAAGCTCTCCCCCATGTGTTCGGAAGAACGACGTATGCGGTCGAAAGAACGAGCGCTGCCAGGGATAAGGCGAGCATGCAGCCGTCATATACCGATAGTTCTCCGTTCTTCTTTATCACGAGCGCGGCTCCGAGAATTAAAACGCCGATGACGATGGCAGTAAAATCGTTCACGCCCGTTTTTTCATGTCTCCCTCCGCCCGATATCCTTCCGCTGTATCCCCTTACGTTCAACACCCCGTAAAACTTTTCCGAGAGATCGAGCCCCCTCACGAGCAGGAGGCCGATCCCGGACGAGAAATTTACGACGTTCTTGATATATCTCCCGTGTGTGAGCCCGCCCCTGACCCGGAGCCCCTTGACGAGGTTATCCGTAAGCTCGAGGAGTACGAATAATGACCTGTATGTCAGGAAGAGCCCCTCTCTGATGATTCTGGGCAGTACGGGCTCGATCGATGAGAAGACATCCGGATAGGGAGTAGTGACGATCAGTATGACCATAGCGAGAGACGCGCAGAGCGCCTTAAGCACTATCACCCCCGCGCTCACCCAGCTCCCGTTCCAGCTTGCGGCCGCGAATATGAGAGCGAATATTGCGGGGTATGCGGCGATCGTGACTATCTTCAAAACGGGGAGCCTCGTCCATATAACGATTGTCAAAAGAGAAAAATAAACCGCAAGCAGCAGATAGAAGCTGTTTGAGATTACTACCGATGCGATAACGAGCCCGGCGAAAATGATTTTTGAGAGGGCGCGCGCCCCGTGGAGGAAGCTCACGCCGTGGTTTGCGTAATAATCGATTGCCGAAACGTCCATTATTAAACCCCTACGCCCGCTCTGGCAGGATCAGATCCGGCCTTACCCGGAATACATATTTGACGACGAGACCCGTTATGACCGATTCGAGTATCCATCCCAGCGGGCTCAATATGAAGACCGTTTTCGCGAACCTGGAAAAATTAATTCCGTCTTCCAGTACCCGTAGACCGTTCGTATTGCTGCCCGTTCCTGAGACCAAATGACCGATACTCTCTATCTTTTCCGGGCTGATTTGAGAGATATATACGACTCCCAGCATTATCGAAGTGCTTAGAAGGAGGCTCAGGAGCGCTGCGAGCGAGGACTCCCAGAACATGGATTTATTCCCCATAACTTCCTTGAACAATTGAAATAAATAATAACCCAGCACTGCTTCCGCTCCAATGATAATTGTGTTTAGACCGACGACGGTTACGCCGCCGTGCCCGAACATGGAGATCAAGAGGTCCACGATAAAAACTGAAATGAACGCCAGCGCGGGGCCGAGTACGATTCCGGCTACGACTGTCAGGTTGATATGATATGCGATCGGCACGATCTCGAGCGTCATGCCGACTATCATGAGGGCCGAGATTATGCCTATTAACGGGACCTTTCTCTTAAGCTCTATGGAGCTCACCCTCTTAATGCAGAAAGCCAGTAACAGGGCTGTCACTACCCATCCCGCCGTTACGATCCAGACGGGGAGCACCCCGTCGGGTATATGCATGTGAGACATATGATTATTCCTTTTCTCAGGCCTGGCATTCCCTGCATTTCCCGAAGAGCTGTAGGAAATGGTTTTGAATCACGATGCCTGTATCCTGCGTTAATTTTTCTGACAACTCACCGAGCGGGCATTCCGCGAAATCGATGACCTTGTTGCATTCCGTGCAGACTATCGGGTGCATGTGCCCCTCGGGCGCGACGGCGTAGCTGTGGCACCCGTCCTCGAGGTGCACCTTGGCCACGAGGCCTAACTCTTCGAGCGTCTCTAGAGCCCGGTATACCGTCGCGAGCCCCGTTCCCGGCAGCATCTCCTTCACCTTCTTGTCGAGCATGTTTATCGACAAATAAGCCCCGCTTTCCTTGAGCACTTTCAGCACTGCCAGCCTCTGGGGCGTGCATTTGAGCCTTTTTGCGTGAAAAATAGCCCTGAGGTCTTCCGAATTTTCTCTACCGCCGGATTTTGTTTTCATTATTATTATTGCCCTTGCCTATATTTTATCGCAATTGAGAAAGATTCTCAATTATAAGCGTGAAGGTATAAACTGTCAAATCGATATATTTTGAAGCCGGCGTCTCCGATTCTATTATGAGCTCTCATAAGCTGTATTAGATGAAGTATGTTAAGGGAAAGAGGACTCGATCGAATAATTATTGGATGTGAGTTGTTACTACTTATAGTCCCTCGATTGTTGAATGCTGGACGATGTATAGTAGAGATTGGTAAAAAAATTACTACATTAGTGCAACTTATGTTTTTAGTGTATAATAATCACATCTACTAGCAC
>MFCJ01000055.1:4236-6644 GCA_001775255.1 Candidatus Dadabacteria bacterium RIFCSPHIGHO2_12_FULL_53_21 | reverse complement strand
AACGTGAACGACCTGGACGCTTGCGGCAGGATGTCGGAGACGGGGTGCAGGCAGGCGTCTACCGAATGCGGAGGGGACGGGGGGGTCGTATTCTTCGGTCTCGCAGCCCCGGTCGATGCGCCCATGATAGGGCCTCCGAGACAGCCGTAAAATCCCTGACGAGAAGCCGGCGATTCACATTAAACCCGGTAAGCACTCCGATAATATTCCGAACATATCGGTCAAAGCGATCCCGAGAAAAACAAGTTGCTACTCTTACTCACATCCAATACACTTAGAATTATCACAAGTCGTTTAAACCACGCCCGTCAATCGTGTGTACTATGAAGAAACACAACAAAGCGATACAAGAGCATTACGGACAGGAAAGCCTCGCTGCCACAATAATGTCCGCCCTCGAACGGGCAGGGAAAGAAATCAAAGTCCATACGGACACGTCTACATTCGACGAATTTCATATCAGGGGGCTCGAAGCGACAACCGAGATCGCCGAGCTTGCGGGGCTTAAACCAGGCATGACGGTGCTCGACCTGGGCTCAGGCGTCGGAGGGCCCGCTCGCACGATTGCGGCGGAGTACGGGTGTCATGTTACAGGAATCGACCTCGTCGAAGAGTACTGCCGGACGGCGGAAATTTTGACCGGCATGCTCGGACTCGGCGGCAAGGTGACGTTCAGGCAGGGCGATATGACGGACATGCCTTTCGTGGACGGCTCATACGACAGGGCGTTCACCATGCACACTCAGATGAACGTGGAGGATAAATCGAAGCTGTTCAACGAAGTCTCGCGGGTCCTTAAACCAGGCGGCCTATTCGCCCTCTATGAAATATGCGTAGGTCCCAATTCACCTCTACACTTTCCAGTGCCGTGGGCGGATGACCCCTCCATAAGCTTTTTAATCACGCCGGATGAGCTCAGGGGGATGCTCAATGATACGGGGTTCGGCGAGATAGAGTGGAGGGATGTAAGCGCACCTTCCTTAAAATGGTTTCAAATCCAGCTTGAATTGCTGTCTTCCGCCCCGAAAGACGCCCCTCCCCCTCTGGGTCTTAATCTGATCATGGGGCCATCATTTGCAGAGAAATTCAAGAACGTCTTCAGGAACCTGGAGGAAGACAGGGTAAGAGTAGTGCAGGGTGTGTATCAGGTACGTAAGTAGTTATGTGGGCGGAATGGCTTGCTTCCCGGCTCTTTGCCCCCGTGAAAGCGCCATTGATCGGGCCTCCGAGACAGCCGTAGGAATTGGTTGAGGTCTCAGTTGTATCCTCCCTTATCTCCTATGTTTAATATATGCATCGCACTTCGACTGGCTTCCGGCTACGCTAAAGCTATGTCGGACAAGACGCCGGACAATTCGCCGGTCAAACAGGACGAACGGAATTATCGCGGCTGGAAGCCGCTCCTACGGGGCTGATGGCCTATTTCGTAGGAGCACCATCTTGGTGCGATTAGTTAAATCTTTAAGACGGGATTCCCGATTATTAAAATTTGTTTCAACAGATTGCCGAAGTTAAATAGCGGAATAGCACGTAAGCAAAGGCGTCCGGTTCTTGCACTTGTTCAGAACCGTTGTCGGGAATGACAAATTTAATTTTTAAGGTACACCCCCACCCTTAACTTTTTGTCTCAGGCATCGTGGTGCAGGAACTTAATATACATTAGTGACTTTGTTGGAAGAGCGACCGAATGCTTGCACGCTCGCATCCGTTCCCCCTCCTGGAGAGGGGGAGGGAATTAATTCTAAAAATGAGATTGCCGCGGCTTCGTAATCTGGTTTTTGAACTCCTGTGCGACGGTTAAAGTGCTTATTTGCGATCAGCCAGGGGCGACCGATTGCTCTTTTTCATCGCAATCGTTGCAATGACAAGACAAATAATCGATTAAGCAAATATTAATCTCCTTGACTGATTCGGGCGAATGTTTATCATTAGAGTAGTGGTAAATACGCTCGGGAGGCGTGCATATAAGTAAAATATACGGAAAAACGTCAGGACTCACGAGAAGTGAAACAGGCAGCCTTGAAAGGCTTTACAGAAGGAAAATCCCCCCGAAAGAAATAATAACATTAGAGCTGGCCAGAACGCTTACGAGGCTCACGCGCGAGCTGAGAAAGGGCATCTCCGTCCTGATAGACAGGAAGGGGAAGATATCCGCCGTATTCCTGGGGGATTCCCACGAGCTTCCGTTCGACGAGGTCCTGGGGAGGTCGAGGGAGGCCAAATACAGGCTCAGGGGCTCGCGTCTCATACACACGCATATAAAAAACTCGGGGCTGAGCGAGCACGACCTCGTGACCCTCGTGAACGAGCGTCTCGACCTGATAGGTCTTCTCGAAGTGAGGCCCGACGGCGACCCGGGCGCGTTCTATCTCGCGCACGTGCTCCCGCCAAACAACGACGGAAAGAAA
>MFCJ01000055.1:2525-4165 GCA_001775255.1 Candidatus Dadabacteria bacterium RIFCSPHIGHO2_12_FULL_53_21 | reverse complement strand
GCACAGTCTCGAAAAATCATATCACGAGCAGGGGGGCGCGAAAGACCGGGAAGGGGTGCTGCTGGTCGGTTTTTCGACGAAATACCGCTCGGAGGCCGAGGAATCGCTCGAAGAACTGAAATCCCTCGCCAAGTCGGCCAACAAGGTCGTGCTGGGCACAATCATACAGATAAGAAAGGTGAAAGACCCGAGGTACCTGATAGGTAAGGGAAAGCTGCACGAGGCCATACTCACGGCAAAACAAGTCGGGGCCGAGAAGATCATATTCGACGTCGAGCTTACCCCCGCGCAGGTGAAATCTATAACCGACGAGACGAACCTCACGGTCATGGACAGGACCCAGCTAATTCTCGAAATATTCGCGAGGCACGCGTCGACGGCCGAGGGGAAGCTGCAGGTGAAGCTCGCCCAGTTCAAATACAACCTGCCGCGGCTCGTAGGGCGCGGTATAGAGCTCTCGCAGCTCGGAGGCGGTATCGGGACGAGGGGCCCCGGTGAAAAGAAGCTCGAAGAGGAGAGGAGAAGGATAAGGAAGCAGATAGACAACCTCGAAAGCGAGATCAATCAGCTCAGCAAAAGGCGGGAGAGGACCCGCGAGAAGAGGAAGGAGACGGGCATACCTACCGTCACGTTCATAGGCTATACGAACGTCGGGAAATCGACCCTCTTCAACGCGCTCACGAACAGCGGCGTCATCGTGGAGAACAAGCTCTTCTCGACCCTCGTGCCCACTACCAGAAAGATAATGCTCCCCGGGGGGAGGGAGATACTGATAACCGACACGGTGGGGTTCATAAGCGACCTTCCGAAGGAGCTCGTGAACGCCTTCAGGGCGACCCTCGAGGAATTGGGGGGCTCGTCGCTCCTGCTTCACGTCGCGGACGCGAGCGACCCGATGGTGGACGATAGGATAGAGTCCGTCAACAAGATACTCCTTCAGACCGGCTACGAATCCATTCCGCAGATGATAGTGCTCAACAAGACCGACAAGACACCGGCCGATACAGCGAGGAGGCTCGGCAGGGCTTACGCGGCCCCGCTGATCTCAGCACGCGAAAAAGACGCCATACCGGAGATGCTCGGACTTATCGAAGAGAGGATATTCGGGACGAGCCCCGGAGACGAGGCCCGGGGACAGATGGCGTGGAGCCTTAATACCGCATAAAAAAAGCGGCGGCTCCTGGCTGCCGCCGCTCAGCACTCATCATTCATCAAAGCAAGTTAAGGTAGTACTAGACCTCTACTTCCGCCGTTCCGCCTTTTATCACTTTAACGTTGTCACTCTGTCTGGTTACGTCGAAACCGAGCACCACGTGCCCGTTCTCCCTCCCCTTCTCCCATCCGTCGACCACTATAGTGTCGCCCGGATATACGGGAGCGGTGAAGCGGACCCCGAGGGATTTCAGCTTCGACGGGTCGCTGTCTAGGTAGCTTTCTATTATCGCCCTCATTGTCATGGACATCGTGCAGAGGCCGTGGACTATTATGCCGCTCAGTCCCGCATCTTTGGCCACCTGCTCGTCTATGTGTATGGGGTTCATGTCGTTAGACGCCTTCGAATACCTGTACGTGATGTCGGCGGGAATCCTGATTATATCCCTGAACGCTATAGTCGGCTCCGGAGCGGCTTCCTTTTTGGG
>MFCJ01000055.1:0-2512 GCA_001775255.1 Candidatus Dadabacteria bacterium RIFCSPHIGHO2_12_FULL_53_21 | reverse complement strand
GCTGCCGTCCTGGGCTTCTCACCGCTGCCGACGCCCCTTATGAAGAGGCCCCAGTCGGACTCGACCACCTTCTCGCCCTTGCCGTTCGTCGTCAGCACGTTTATCTTGAGCAGCTCGCCCGAGCCCTTGTCCTCTATATCCACGATCTTTGCCCTGAACGTGAGCTTGTCTCCGGGCCTGATGGGCTTGTAGAATTTCATCGACTGGTCGCCGTGAACGAGCATGAGCACGTTCTTTTTGGCCTGCTCCACGCCGCCGTGGAGCTCCGGGTCGCTCCATACCTGCTCCAGTATGGGGAGCTCGTACGTTACGGCGTAGCTCGGGGGCGCCATGCCGACCGGGCTTTCGTGGCTGAAGTTGAACGCCCCGTTATAATTGAAATAACTGAGGTTCCTCGCCCCTATGGCCCACGCATAGTCTATAACTTCCTCCGTGCTGACCACATGCACCGAAGGCTCGTATTCCTTTCCTATAAAGCTTCTGTTTAGTCCCATTGTTCTTCTCCTTACCCTTGTGTATAACCTTCTTTTAGCCGCATTGCGTAGTTCGCTATCTCATAGCCATCTTTACCGCGTTAGCTTACAGTATTGCGAATTGCGAAGAATTTCGGAAATATTGAAATGTAAGAATAGGCCGGTATTGCGGGAATCCGATAAACCGCCTGCAATCATTGTCTTATCCACAAATCCCCGATAAGCGTTTCGTTCAGGCACGTTCATTCTAGATATATAAATTAATCTGGAAAACTAGTTCTTGTCAAGGGGTTTATTCGCATCTGCAAATACTTTTCAGGCATTTTTACCCGCTGTTGCTAATCACGCCCGGCGATTGCCTGCGAACCGAAGTGTTGTACGGATAAAGTAAAGGCAATCCCGATTAATCATGAATAAAACAGGCGCGTTAGATAATTCGGAGGGATGCCGGGATTAATCCCCTCCCCTAATTATCCTGAGGAGCGCGGAGATCTTTCATTTTTTCATGAGATTGCCGCGCTACGCTCGCAATGAGAGGATTGGACCAAGTGACAGATGTGACAGATGTCAGGGGTGTATACCGCTACGCGACTGCCACTTGAGGGGAGAGGAAATGCAAAAATAAACCCTTAATTAATCGAGCAACTAGAAAATATCAGATGCTATATTGTATACTTCCTTAAAAGATACAAATAATTGTGAATTGTAATGAGTAAGACAAATATTTTCGTAAGCTCGACCTGTTTCGATTTAAAGCAAATCCGGAGGGATCTTGAGTATTTTATAACAGATTTAGGGCATAATCCCGTACTAAGTGACTCCAAAGATATTGGTATCCCTGCTGGATTAGATAATTTAGATACTTGTAAGTGGTTAGTTACAAATTCCGACATATTTGTATTGATTATAGGTGGCAGAATTGGAAGCATCGATCTAGATTCAGGAAAATCTATAACAAATATTGAGTATGACTTAGCGTATGAACTTGATATACCAATATACACATTCGTTGATAACGAAGTTTGGAACAAAAGGGACACTTATTATAATCTCAAACAATTATTAGACATTGAACAAATAACTGAAAAAGATTTAAAGACAGCACTTGGACCAAAAATAGAAAATCCTAGAGTCTTTGAATTCATAGATAGAGTCTCAAACGCTGGAAGGGATCAATGGATTTTTCCATTTAACGAAGCCAAAGATATTACAAGAGCATTGAGAAATAATTTAAGCACATTACTAAAACAATGCCTTTTAGATAATAGAAAAGGGAAGCCTTCTTATCACGAGTCAAAATTAAAACCGATTATAAGATTATCGTTTCTTAGCAAATTTAAAGAACCCAATCAGGAACAAAAAACCGATACGATTGCTATAACACCAAAGCAGTCATTAAATCAGGAAACAATACTAAATAATTTAAGACAACTTAGACCAGATAATGAGATTATTGAACTGATTTCGCGGAATGCTGAAGAAATAGAAGAGCTTATAATGGAAACAAGCCCCGAACATTTAGGATTAATCGAAGAACCCGAAGATATTCCTAGATTCATACAATCTGCGGCAGAGTTTGCTAACACGATTGATAGTCTAATCAATCTTGCAAAAACTGATTTTGAACGTTTAGACAATTACAATTTTTTGATGGGACGAACAGTATTGTCTGATTTTATTGTTAACAACGATGGCAACATACCAGCAGATAATATTGTGATTTATATTAACAATACCGATAAAATCAAATTCATGGAATGGGAACAACTTAAAAAGAGTGACTTGAGCTTGCCGTATAAAACACCGAAAGATGTAACTGCTCTTATAAATATTACTCAAAATCTTGATACTCTACGAAATGAGCCTGAAATAGTATCAAGTAAAATTAAAACGAATGTCTTTACACATACAGATCTAGGCTTATTTTCAAGAACTGGTCTATATCGAGGGTTAACTGATTTCCCAACGATGCCACTAATCCAAGAGAAGAGTTGGTCTATTTTTATACAAGATGAACGAATACGAATCGACATAGAGAG
>MFCJ01000054.1 GCA_001775255.1 Candidatus Dadabacteria bacterium RIFCSPHIGHO2_12_FULL_53_21 | reverse complement strand
TCGTACAGTTGAGAGTTTGACCCGTAACCGTACGCGGTCGTTGTCAAATCTATGACATCTGTAGCGGCGGCCGCCGGATAGCTTTGTCTTTCCGACGGTTCCAATCCTGATACCGCTGAATTAGATAATCACAGCCGAATTTTTTTGGCTGTATAATTGTCGGGTAGATGGCAAATTGTTCGGCTTGACGATAGGTTGCTCGATTCAAGCCGAATTTATCCGGCGGACTCGGTTCACTGCGAGGCGCGGGCCGGAGCAAATTATTTGACATGAGGTTCTGACAAATGCCCAAAGTGTTATTGATCGAAGATGAAGAATCGTTGAGGAAACTCTATACTAAAATACTCAATGCGAAAAACTATACTGTGGAAGCGGCTGCCGACGGCGAAGACGCCCTTTCGGTGCTAAAAATATTCAGGCCGGATGTTATAGTGCTCGACATAGTGATGCCTCACTATAACGGCGTGGAATTCCTTAAAATACTAAAGAACGACAGCGAGCTCAAGGGTATACCGGTTGTTATGCTCACGGCGCTTTCCGAAATGAGAAAAATCACGGAGTGTCTCGATATGGGTGCAGTGGGCTACATTACCAAGGACAGTACCGTAGAAGAGATCGTTCAGAGATTAAATTTCCTTATTGAATCTATAAGCGTGCACTAAAGGTTTTTAACTCGAGTATCTTGTCGAAAATCTTCCTCGCTATCTCCGATTTTGCGGCCCTGGGCAGTTCTTCCGTTTTACCGCCTCTGTAAACAAAGTGAACTATATTCGTCTCGGTCTCGAAACCGGCCCCGGGGAGCGATACATCGTTCGCAATAAAGAGGTCGGCGTTTTTTCTTTTTAGTTTGTCCTTAGCGTGCTCTATAAGGTCGTCAGTTTCGGCCGCGAACCCTACAACCATCCTCCCGTTCTTTTTCTCCCCGACTGCTTTCAGTATGTCCTTTGTGCGCTTGAGATTGAGGATCATTGAGTTTTCGTCTTTCTTGATTTTACCGTTTATTTTCTCAGAAGGCGTGTAGTCTCCGACAGCGGCGGCTTTGATGACGATCGTTGACCAATCGAGGTATTCCATAACCGATTCATACATGTCGCCGGCGCTCACTACATCGACTACTCTTACTCCGTTCGGAGGTGTGAGGTTCGTTTTGCCGGAAATGAGCACCACCTCTGCCCCCCGCATGAGGCCCTCTTTTGCCAGGGCATAACCCATTTTTCCGCTCGACGGGTTCGAAATAAACCTCACCGAGTCGATAAACTCCCTGGTCGCGCCTGCGGTGACGAGCACCCTTTCGCCGCGAAAGTCTTTGGGGGACAGGGTCTTTTCGATCTCGTGCACGATATCGGGGATTTCGGGGAGCCGCCCCTTGCCCTCCCAGCCGCAAGCGAGGCTTCCCTCAGAAGGCTCAACGATTATAAACCCGCGGTTCCCGAGTCTCTCCAGGTTTTCCTGAACTATCTGGTTTTTATACATATTAACGTTCATGGCCGGACATAAGATGACCGGCGAGAGTGTCGCCAGTATAACGTTCGTAAGCAGCGTATCGGCGATGCCGGATGCGATTTTTCCTATGAAGCTCGCTGTAGCTGGGGCCACGACGACCAGGTGAGCAGAGTCCGCCAGGCTGATGTGACCTATCTCGGATTCCCATCCGAGGTCGAATGTCTTCGTGGCCACACGGTTCCCGGAGAGCGTCTGCAGGGTGAGCGGTGTTACGAACTCCATGGCGTTTTGAGTCATGATTACCTGAACGGAAGCCCCTTCCTTCACGAGGCTCCTTACGAGCTCGCAGGATTTATAGGCGGCGATTCCGCCGGTTACGCCCAGAATTATCTTTTTGTCTCTGATCACGGACATAATTTTTTTCCCTGAATAACCTAGTGTGTTTTATAAAATCTGCCCGTTCACGCCGAACAT
The DNA here is from genome assembly GCA_001775255.1 of Candidatus Dadabacteria bacterium RIFCSPHIGHO2_12_FULL_53_21. Taxonomy (GTDB): domain Bacteria; phylum Desulfobacterota_D; class UBA1144; order Nemesobacterales; family UBA2774; genus 2-12-FULL-53-21. The sequence goes on along the minus strand of MFCJ01000054.1, from coordinate 4,716 downwards.
ACGAATAGTATATGCCCCTATTAAGGTAAGTAAAATTTTTTCTCATAAACTAAAACCGTTGACAGAGGGATATTATGTGCATATACTCCTATCTAGTTGCCGGGGATCAGAATATGACTAAGCACAATAAAGGGAATGAAAATAATCCGTTAGCGGGCCTGGATCCGGGGAGCATAGCGGAATGCACCGAGTGTACGTGCTTTAACCTGCGTAAGGCTGCAAGGGTGGTAACGCAGATTTACGACGACAGCATGAGGCCGACGGGTCTTAGGGGTACACAATTCGCCTTGCTCGTCCATGCCCATGCGATGGGCCCGGTCGTCCTATCAAAGCTTGCCGAGGTAATGCTGACTGACCGCACGACGCTCGCACGAAATCTTGAAATCCTCGAGAAGAACGGCCTCGTCAGGGTGGAGGACGGCCACGACCGCCGTACACGGATCGTCAGCATTACGGATGACGGGCGGAAGAAGCTTGCCGAGGCTTTTCCCTACTGGAAGAAGACGCAGGATGAAATAAAAGAAATGATGGGTCGGAATGAGTGGTCCGCAATGATTTCCCGGGTGTCTCGTATGGTTAATCAAACACAAGAGAGATAAAAAAATTTTGAGATTATATGCGTATATGCACCTATTAAGCGAAAGCAATCGTTCGGCAAGGGGGTAATAACTATGTCGAGAATGGAAGAGCACCCGACCGTCATAAATTATTATAGGAGCCGGGACATTGATAGACCCGTAAAGAAAATCCTGAGCCCCTCCGGCAAACTGGATGCCGGCTGGCTGCGAGATAAATGCCTTGAAGCGGGTGCCGACGATGCGGGGTTCGTGGGAATCGGCCGTCCGGGGCTAACCAGTGAAAAAGACGAGATACTCGGTCACTTTCCCCGTACGAGGTCCCTTATTAGCCTCGTATGTAAAATGAACCGTGAGCCGATTCGAAGCCCGGCGCGCTCGGTGTCGAACCTCGAATTCCATAATACGGGAGACAGGGTAAATGATGTCGCCCGCAGGATAGCTTCTCTTCTTGAAGAGAACGGCATATGGGCGGTTAACCCTCCAATGGGTTTTCCTATGGAGATGGGTAACTTCCCGGGAAAGACATGGGTGGTGTCTCACAAGACCGCGGCTGTAGCCGCGGGATTAGGGCACATGGGTATTCACCGGAATGTGATACACCCGAGGTTCGGGAACTTCATACTCCTCGGGACCGTGCTTGTCGATGCGGAAATAGAATCAGAGTCCCGGCCCATCGATTACAACCCATGCCTTGAGTGCAAGCTCTGTGTTGCCGCGTGTCCTGTGGGCGCGATTGCGCCTGACGGATACTTTAACTTTTCGGCCTGCTATACACATAATTACCGTGAGTTCATGGGCGGCTTTACAAACTGGGTCGAAGGCATCGCGGACAGCAGGGACGCGAGAGATTATCACGGCAGGTTCAGCGATTCGGAGTCCGCCTCGATGTGGCAGAGCCTTTCGTACGGGGCGAATTATAAGGCCGCTTACTGTATGGCTGTCTGCCCCGCCGGTGAAGATGTAATAAGTCCGTTCCTGGAAAACCGAAAAAAATACCTCGACGATGTCTTGAAACCTCTGCAGGGGAAGGAGGAGACCGTATACGTTGTCCCTGACTCGGATGCGGAGACATACACGGCAAAAAGATTTCCGAACAAAACCGCAAAGGCGGTATCGAACGGATTAAGGCCGAAATCAATAACAGGATTCCTCGACGGACTTAAGCTGATATTTCAAAGGGATAAATCGGAGGGCGTGGACGCCACCTTTCATTTTACCTTTACAGGCAGGGAGCCGGTCCTGGCGACGGTAGTGATAAGGGATAGAACGATTGAAATCCATAGGGAGCTCAGAGGCGTTCCGGACCTTCATATAACCGCCGAGAGAAGCGCCTGGCTCGGGTTTATAAGAAAGGAGCACGGTATTATTATGCCGCTCCTTCTCAGAAAGATCCGGCTTAAGGGACCTGTCAGATTACTGAAAGCGTTCGGCAGGTGTTTTCCGGCCTGAGTGTACGGCAGTCCCTGTCAGGATTCTCATGTTTTCTCCTATTTCGAGTATATTATTATCCAGGGAGTAAATGGACGGGCAGCCGGGGGCAGGAAAATATAACCGAAGCTCTCATATATTTTATACGGAGTAAAATGAGCGTAAAATCTTCATTTGAGCAGCGGAGGGACTATGGACAAAATGTATAAATATAAAGTTCAAGGGCGTGAGAAGCTAGAGCCGGATTCGATAATGGAGTGCAGGGAATGCACCTGCTTTAACCTGAGGAAGGCGGCGAGGGTAGTTACCCGGATATTCGACAACGCAATGAGACCTATAAACCTGCGGGCGACTCAATTCACTCTGCTGGCGCTTGCTTCGGTACACGGGCCGATTACCGTTACCAGGCTATCGGAAGAGATGGTCGCGGACAGGACGACCCTGTCCCGGAATCTCAACCCCATGGAAAAGAGCGGATTGATAAGAATCGAGCCGGGCGACGACAGGAGGACCCGTATCGTGGTCATAACCGAGTCGGGGAGGAGAAAGCTCGAAGAAGCATATCCGTTATGGAAGAAAGCCCAGCAGGGAATAAAGGACGCTATGGGGGCCGATAAGTGGAGTACTCTGATATCGAATTCTTCCGAACTCGTGAGCCTGACCCGTCTCGACCGCGGAGCCGCTGTCTGACCGACAATAATTTCGCATCTCATTTCCTGCAAGCCCGGAAATAAGACCCGGCTGCGTATTCCGATTGAAATAACTCCTGGGGCGCCCGATTAGTTTTATTCTCGCGATTTGAGTAACTTAAGCGGGGGAATGTTCGACAAGGGATTTATGATGTAATTCCTGCTTCAGCAGGTAGAATTAAGTCGGCTAAGGATTTTTTCGGATAAGTAAATATTAATTGATCTCACTTATCTCAGATCTGGTTGAAGCGCGGAGCAAAACTTTGATTTGGGGATTATTTTATTCCTCCGTATCCGAGAATACTATTCCTGCAGTCATAAATTCAATGACAAATTCAGTCGTTTCATATCATAATGAGAGAATCCGCTAGAGGAACGCCGGAGGGCGCCGTTATAAAGAGTGTTACGGAAAGCCTCGGTGTGAGCAAAATCGCCGGAAGATGGGTTCTTCTCGTAACGATACTCGGTTCAGGCATGGCATTTATCGACAGCACAGCCATGAACGTCGTATTGCCGGTGCTTCAGATAGAGCTCGACGCTACAATCCCCCAGATGCAGTGGATAATCGAGGCATACGCGTTATTCATGTCCTCGCTCATGCTGTTCGGCGGCGCGCTTGGAGACAAGTTCGGAAGGAAACGCATATTTGCGCTGGGCGTAATCTTGTTCACCGGTGCGTCCGTTTGGTGCGGTCTTTCCGCAAGCACGGCGGACTTGATAGTCGCAAGGGCTTTCCAGGGGGTAGGGGGTGCTCTCCTCGTTCCGGGAAGTCTGGCAATTATCAATATCTCTTTCACCGAGGCTGAGCGCGGGAGGGCTATCGGCACTTGGTCCGCGTTCACTGCCATCACGACCGCCCTCGGTCCTATCCTCGGGGGATGGCTCGCCGAGAATGTTTCCTGGCGGCTCGTTTTTTTCATTAATCTTCCGATCGGCATAGCTGTTCTCACAAGCCTCTTCTGGCGGATACCGGAAAGCAGGAAGAATAACGGTGAGGGAAAGTTGGACATTCTAGGGTCATTTCTCGCGATTATGAGCCTCGGCTGCGTCGTCTACGCATTGATCGAGTCCGGCAACTCCGGATTCGGACACCCCAAGGTAATCGTACCTTTCGTGGCGGGGGGCTTGGCTCTCGTCTCGTTTCTATTATACGAAGCGCATGCCCCATCGCCCATGATGCCCCTCGGTCTCTTTAAATCAAGGACCTTCAGCGGCGCGAATTTTATCTCGGCGTTGTTCTGGGCAGCCTGGGTAGGCGGCGTATTTTTCATACCCTTCAATCTCATCCAGCTTCAAGGGTATTCGGCAGCGGGCGTTGGCATAGCTTTTATACCTCTCGTCCTTGCGCTGTTCCTGTTCTCGAGGTGGGCCGGCGGGCTCGTGATAAATTACGGGGCAAAGCCTCCGATGATAATCGGGACGCTGCTTGCCGGGGCGGGGTTTCTCTTGTTCACTCTCCCGGGAATCGGGGGAAGCTACTGGACGACCTTTTTCCCCGCCATAGTCGTACTCGGCATGGGCATGGCAATAACCATATCGCCTCTCACAACAACCGTGATGAGCTCCATCGACCTCGAGCACTCGGGTGTCGCCTCCGGAATAAATAACACCGTCGGAAGGATCGCGGGGCTGCTATCGATAGCCATACTGGGGGTATTTGCTCTCTCCGGGTTCAATAACAATCTCGATAAAGAACTCAAGATGCTCAATTTAAGTGAGGAGACGATTCAGATTATAGACTCCCAGCGTATCAAGCTCGCCGCAATAGACATTCCGGAGTCCCTTCCGGAAACGACTAAAAAAGAGATACGCGGTGCGATATCGGACTCCTTTCTGGGAACTTTCAGGCGCATGATGAAGATTTCAGCCGGCCTCGTATTCCTCGGCGCCCTGACGGCCTGGCTTACGATAGAAAAGATGCGGCCGGACTGATTGCGCTGCCATATAGGAAAAATTTCCCCTCCAATAAGAATCCTTTCTATTGACCATCCCGTATAACAATATATTCGATATTTTGAAAG
>MFCJ01000053.1:21879-26245 GCA_001775255.1 Candidatus Dadabacteria bacterium RIFCSPHIGHO2_12_FULL_53_21 | reverse complement strand
TTCCTTTCTTTATCTTCCCCTGACTTTCCCAGAACCTTCGGCGCACACACAAGTGTGATTCTACGATCCTACCGAATCTCTTCCGCTCAAACCAGCAACCGTAGTAATTTCGTATGTCCGCGGTGACTCACCGTCCGTTCGTCCTGAGCCCGTCGAAGGACGTATTTTCATAAGTTTTTTGCAAAATCCGAATACCGCATCACTCCGCCCCAAATAAAAAAGCTCATACCAATCCCCCGCCCGATCTTTTATACTTTTTGCATGTGTCATAAATTCGTAAATTCTCACACAAGGACTGTGAGGCTATGAGCACGCAAATCCCGGGTATCAAGGGCAGGGGCTCGGCTGAGAACCCGGCCAACAGGTTCGAGAAGATCGAGTTCGAGCCTTCCGAAGAGGAGATATCGGAAGGCATATCCCCGGAGACCGTTTTTTATAAGGACGCGACCAGGTCCTTAATCACGTACAACGACAGCCCCGACGTCGGTTTCAACGCTGGTATAAACCCCTACAGGGGATGCGAGCACGGCTGTATCTACTGCTACGCGCGGCCCTCGCACGAGTTCCTGGGTCTTTCTCTCGGGCTCGACTTCGAAACCAGGATATTCGTCAAGGAAGACGCCCCAATGCTCCTTAGAAAAGAGCTATCGTCCCCGAAATACGTCCCCGACACGATCGCCATTAGCGGCAATACCGATTGCTACCAGCCGGCTGAGCGCCGCTTCCGTCTCACGCGCGCCTGTCTCGAGGTCCTTTCCGAATTCAAAAACCCCGCGGGCATCGTGACCAAGAACCATCTCGTCACGCGCGACATAGACATACTCAGAGGCTTCGCCGAATGGGACGGCATAGTAGTCGCTGTGTCGATAACCACACTCGACCCCGGGCTAAGGATGAAAATGGAGCCCCGCACGTCCGAGCCGCAATTGAGACTGAGGGCGATAGAGGAGCTTTCCCGGAACGGCATACCGGTGATAATCATGGTAGCCCCGGTCATACCGGGTCTCACGGACCACGAGATTCCGAATATTATTAAGAGCGCAGCCGACGCGGGCGCAAGGAGCGCCGGATTTATAATGCTCAGGCTCCCCTACGGCGTGTCCGATCTCTTTACGGCCTGGCTCGAGAGGCATTTCCCCGATAGAAAAGAAAAGGTTCTTAACAGGATAAGGGCCGTCCGGGGCGGAAAGCTCAACAGCGCGGAGTTCCATGACAGAATGAGAGGAAAGGGTATATACGCCGAGCAGGCGCGGGACTTGTTTGACGTAGCGTGCAGGAAAGCGGGATTCGACGGCAATAAGATTAAGCTCTCCACCGCACATTTCAAGAGGCCGGGCGGAGCGCAGCTCGATCTATTCTGAGCCCCCGCAGCCCGCTTGAATTCCCGCCGCGCGCGGGACCCGGATGCCGGCTACTGGCCGAACGGTACGGCGTTAATCACCTCGACGCGGATTTCCTGGGGTATTGCGTTCAGGTACCCGGCGTCTATGTTCTTGAACGTCTTCCTGCTTTTGGCCGGCAGGACTTCGTATATCGTGGTTTTGTTCGAGAACATCGGCGTCTCTTCCTTGAAGGAAAAGAACTCTACCCTGAGCTCGATCTTCGCGTACGTTATATCGCTCAAATTGTTGAGCGTTATTTCCGAGATCTTTCCTATGGTGCCCGTCACGCCCCCGCCCCATTTGAGGTCCTCGACGACTATGTCCTCTGACGGAAGGGGCACTTCCTCCTCGTATTCGTATTCCTCTTCCTCTTCGACCACTTCCCCGCCCTCTTCCGTACCGGCAGCTACGGTTTCCTCCCCGCCTTCCCCTGTCATGGCGTCCTTGACCGACTCAGTACCTTCGGCGGGCCCTGTGCCCGCTTCCGGGGTTTCAGGGATCTCGCCCCTTTCCTGAGCGAGTTTCTGCTTATACCTTTCGGACAGGGAAAGCTCCTTATCGCTCTCCGGTATTGTGCCGCCTTCCTCGCCCGGAGCCGCGGTGCCGTCGCCCTGGGCCGTGGATTTTTTCTTTTTCTTCTTAACCGCCCTCTTCCCCTCTTTCTTCGCCATCTTAACCTTGAGTTCCTTTTCGGATATGGGTTTCGCGCTCATGACGCTTATATCCACGCTCCGGGCGTCCGGGTGTCTGAAGCCGACGTTGATGTTGGTGTAAGTGCGCTCGCCGTTTGCGGGGAGGAGGTCGTGTATCACCGCTCTGCTGGTAAAGCCCCTCACGCCGACCTTGGCCCCCGGTATGCCCAGGAAGTCGACCCTGATCTTAATATCCTTCCAGTTGTCGCTGCTCCTGTTTACGAGGGTTATGCTCTTTAGAACCCCTTCCGTGCCGTACTGTCCCCCTGTCCATTCCCACCCCTTCACCTGGATGAGGTCCTTTGCCTGAGCGGGGGTGCCTTTCTCGATGAGGTCTGCGCCCGCTACGCGGGCGATCGTATTCTGCAGCTCTGCGCTCATTATCCCGAACTTCAGGTTGTAGAAGGTCTTTTCGCTCCCGTGCGGAAGTATGTCGTGAATGGTCCCTCTCAGCGAGCCGAGCGGGATGTCGTTCTTCGTATACAGGTCTACCTCGATCGATATGTTTTCGTAATCGTACTTGCCGACGTTCTGGAGCGTGATCTCTTTCATGATGGCGGGCCTGCCCATGCCGCCCGAAGCCCACTTGTAGTCTTTTACGAGGAGCACCCTCTTGGGCGCTTCCAATACCCTGTCTACTGCATTAGACGCGGGCGTCGCGATGCCCGATAATAGAATCGCCAGGAGTATGGAAGTCATTATACAAAAGCGCACGTCGGGATTGAGGGCTTTAATAATATCGCGGCCTGGAAAAAGATGCATCGTATCTCCTTATTTTGACAGTGAGAATAGGATAAGATTATACATAATCGGTCTTGAAATTGTAGCGTTCAAATATAACGGTTTTTTCAATGTAGATAAAGTTTTCAAGCGTGTATCGGCAAAATTTTCGAGCCTCCGGGATACCGAAGACTCGTTTCCGCCCTGGCGCTGACCGCTTCGTTTTTTCCCCCATTTACAATATTAATCCTTTTTAAGTAGATTATATATAGACCGATGCTGAAGGAATATCTGCGGATACTCAAAAAACACTCTGACGACGTCTTCGGCGTAGGGGCCCGGACGACCCTTTCCGTATACACGGTTTTATCTATAGCCTGTGTCGTACTCCCGACACTGTTCTTTCTCGTTCTGATAATATTGAAGATATTTTGAGCCGCTTCCCTCAGAGCTGCGAACGCCCGGAGCCCGTTTCAATTGAAACCCCGTGGCCCCTGCCTCAGCTCTTTTGACTCGTATTCCACTTTTATGTAAACTGGCTCGTACCAGATGGGTAAGATAAGGATTTTATCCGATAATCTTGTCTCCAAAATAGCGGCGGGGGAGATAGTGGAAAGGCCGGCCTCGGTTGTAAAAGAGCTGATAGAAAACTCGATTGACGCAGGAAGCATAAAGATAGATATAGAGCTCGAGTCGGGGGGGAAGAGGCTCATAAGGGTTTCCGATGACGGCGAGGGGATGACGAGGGACGATTCTCTCATGTCCATCGAACGCCATGCGACGAGCAAGATAAGGGAGTTGAAGGACCTCTTCTCCGTAAGCTCCCTCGGCTTCAGGGGGGAAGCGATCCCCAGCATAGCGAGCGTATCCAGGTTCAGGATGATTACGAGGACCCGCGACCAGGTGATAGGCACTGTAATCGCCGTCGAAGGCGGCGTCGTCAGGAGCGTGGAAGAAACGGGAGCGCCTCCGGGCACTACTGTCGAGGTCAGGAATCTTTTCTACAATACCCCTGCAAGGCATAAGTTTATGAGAAAGACCGAGACCGAGCTCTCGAATGTCATCGATATCGTCGAGAGGGAGTCCCTCTCGCGGCCGGGCATCGGTTTCGAGCTCCGGAGCGACGACAGGACGCTTCTGCGCCTCCCGGGGAGGGAGACCGTCTCGGAGAGGATATCGGAGCTGTATCCGGGAATCGGCCTCCATAAGGTCCTGGCCGAGGCTATGGGGGTGCGCGTTTCAGGTTTAATGGCGGGCCCGCTCGATACCAGGTCCACGACTCAGAAGCTCTATACCTATGTGAACGGGAGGGGCGTGAGGGACAGGTTCCTGACACGCATGCTGATAGATTCCTACGGAAGGATGATCGAGAAGGGGAAGTTCCCTCAGGGTGTGATGTTTATAGATATACCGGCGGGGGACGTGGACGTGAATGTACATCCGACAAAGAACGAGGTGAGGTTCGGAAACGCGAGGCTCGTAGGCGACCTCATCAGGGAATCGATTACCGGGATGCTCGAGAAGGCGCCCTGGCTGGGCGGCCGGAGCCGGGGCTTCGAACATGCGCCGGCA
>MFCJ01000053.1:0-21861 GCA_001775255.1 Candidatus Dadabacteria bacterium RIFCSPHIGHO2_12_FULL_53_21 | reverse complement strand
GAGGGCGGCGCGGCCTACGGCGGCCGGGGATCGGATGACGATGAGACCGGCCGCGGCGTGAATAGTTTTCGGGTATATACTAATGAAGTAGAGACATCCGCCGCCCTCGTCCCAACAATTGACCGTGAACCGGACCGGCATCCCGGAGATGAGAACCGGGCGAGAGGACTTTTCGGCGAGAGCGGTTTTTATTCCGGTCTCAAGGTGCTCGGACAGCTTGGCGACCTCTATATAATATGCGCCTCTCCCGACGGCATGATACTCGTCGACCAGCACGCGGCTCATGAAAGAATTAATTATGAAAGGCTTAAAAAGGCGTACACCGGAAGCGGGACCATCCACACACAGGACCTGCTCGTGCCGGAGGTTCTGGAGCTCTCCCCTCACGAATCGGACGTCCTTTCGAGATACGCCGTAGAACTCGAGCCCCTGGGGCTCCATATTGAAGGTTTCGGGGATAATACATATATAATCAGGAGGGTCCCGGCTCTCCTTAAAAATACCGACCTCAAGCGTCTCGTCAGGGATATCGTATCCGAGATAAAGGAGTCGGGAGCGGAGAAGAGCTTGACCGATAAAATAGATACGGTGATTTCGACGATGGCGTGCCACTCTTCAATAAGGGCTAATTACGAGTTAGGTCCCGAGAAGATGAAGGCGCTCCTCTGTGAGCTCGACCTTGCCGAGTTCCCTCATTCGTGCCCCCACGGGAGGCCCGTCGCGAGAGAGATTTCCTATACCGATATAGAGAGGATGTTCAAAAGGACATAAGACATGAAGGAACGGATTATTTCGAGACTCAGGGAAAGCGCCGACATAAAGCTCCGTTTCGCCAAGGAATCCGTCGCGGAGGTGGAAGAAGCCGCTTCGACCATAATCAAGTCACTTAAATCGGGCGGAAAGGTGCTGATATTCGGCAACGGGGGGAGCGCGGCCGACTCCCAGCACATAGCGGCCGAATTCGTGAACAGATACTCGAGGGAGAGGAAAGCGCTCCCGGCCCTTGCCCTTACCACCGACTCCTCCATTCTCACTTCCATACCCAACGACGGCAGCTTCGAGGACGTCTTTTCGCGCCAGATAGAGGCGCTCGGGAATAAGGGGGATGTCGCCTGGGGCATCACGACGAGCGGGAAATCGGCAAATATATTAAAAGCGTTTCAAACGGCGAAGGCGCTCGGTCTAAAAACAATCGCTTTTACGGGGCAGGACAAGGGCAGGGTCGAAAAGACGGTCGATTGCACAGTGAGCGTCCCTTCCAAATCCACTCCCCGGATTCAGGAGCTCCACATTACGCTTGCACACATAGTATGCGAGCTCGTGGAGGAGTCCTTTGCCGCGAAAAAGGAACCGTCCAGGAAAGAGTCCCCCAAGGCGGAACCCTGAGCCCTGTCTAAAGCGTGAATTTTCATCTTATCCTTGAAATGTACGATCGATAGGAGTAATTTCATTGCCCGTGGAAATCAGATGTCCCAAGTGCGGAAAGCTCTCTCCCTGGGAAGGGAACCGGTGGAGGCCCTTCTGCTCCGAGAGGTGCAAGATGGTCGACCTCGGCGCGTGGGTGACCGAAGGCTACAGGATACCGGGCGGCTCCGAAGAAGATACGGCGGCTGATGATGAAAATCCCCGCGATGATGAAGGAGATCAATAGTCTCTATGCTTGGCTTTTAAATAAATCGGGAGGTACGCATTAGATGGGAGTAGTCGAAACTAATCAGTTCCATAAGGGCCTTAAGATAGAATACGAGGGCGCGATCTGGGAAATTATCGAATACAGGCATTCCAAGATGGCGCAGAGGAGCGCCGTTATGAAGACCAAGATCAGAAACGTGGTTACCGGAGCGGTTCAGGAGAAGAACTTCAGGTCGGGCGATTCATTCCGTGTGCCCGATACGGAGAGAAAGTCCATGCAGTTCCTCTACAAGGACGAGATAGGGTATCATTTTATGGATAACGAGACTTACGAGCAGCATACCCTGAGCCTGGCCCAGGTGGGCGAGGTCGCGAGCTTCATCAAAGAGCAGCAGGAAGTGAACGTCCTCTACTTCAACGGCGAGCCCATGGGCGTCGAGCTTCCGACCGCGGTCGAACTCGAGATAAAGGACACCGAGCCCGGCATGAGGGGCGACACGGTTACCGGGGCCACGAAGCCCGCGCTGCTCGAGACGGGCGCCACGATTCAGGTACCCTTGTTCATAGATGTAGGCGACATAATCAAGGTCGACACCAGGACCGGGGCGTACCTCGAGAGGATGAAAAAGAAATAAGATTAAGTTATTTAATAATATATGCATTGAGGTTTGGCGAGTACAGGCATCGATATTATGACCCGTCTCGATTTCGGAAGTACCCGACGGTCCTGACGGATATGCTTGACCGGGAATATCACAGATTCTGAACCCTACACTGCCGCCGATTGATTCAGGGGGTTTCGGGAGTCCCCGAAACCTTTTCCGAAATCTTAAGTTAATAAACAATAAGGCTGAATTGGCTCCAAATGGACATTGACATAGAGCTCATGCTGAGGACAAAGTCTGGGGACGACGGCGCATTCAGCGAATTAATGAGGAGGCATTACAAAGGGGTTGTGAATTATATATACAGGTACACCAATCTGAAAGAGAATTCGGAAGACCTCGCCCAGGAGGTGTTCTTAAGAATATACAAGTCCCGTAAGAACTACAGGCCCGAGGCCAAGTTCTCGACGTGGCTATACAAGATCGCGACCAACGTGAGCCTGACCCACGTAAAGAAAAAGAACCTCAATTTGAGCCTCGATGAGCTCTACGACGGGAGCGGGGAAGTCGGGGACCCGGAGATCGATATCGCCGACGATTTGATATACAGAAAGGAGATAAAGGACGTAATATTTCAGGCTATGGAGTCTTTGCCGGAGAGGGAGAAAGTTGCTATTATGCTTTGTAAGTATGAGGGGCTCTCATATGAAGAGGCGGCCCAGGTGCTCGAATGCACCGTGGGCGCGGTCAAGTCTTACGTTCACCGTGGAAGGATGAAATTAATAGACAAGTTGAAACCGTACTTGCCGGGAGGAGGAGAGTATGGAGTGTAGTGATTGTAAAGAGCTCATTGTCAGCTGGTCGTCGGGCGATCTGCCTTCATCCGGCAAAGAATCGATCGAGGCGCATATCGGGGAATGCCCCGAGTGCAGACTCTACATGTCGCAATCCGACCGGGTGTGGAATTTACTCGACGAGTGGAGGGAGGTCGAGCCGCGTAGCGACTTCGTCTCCTGTTTCTGGGACCGCGTATCAAAAGAAGAAAGAGAGTCCGGTTGGGGCGTCTTCTCTTACGTCAGGAAGTTAAGGCTCAACTGGGCCCTGGCCGGCGCCCTGGCATCGGTGCTTATAGTGGGCATATTTACATTCGCTTTATTCAGGCCCGATTCCGGATTCGAGACTTATGCCGATAACGATGCGCGGGACGAGCAGATACTCCTCGAGCTCGACGATGCCACTACGAGAGAGACAACCGATGCCCTCTCTATCTACGGCCCATGGGAAAACACGGTAGAAATCATGAAAATAAACGGATACGGAGATATGAATTGAGGGTGTCGTTCGCATTAGTGGCTGCCGCATGTCTCTTCTCGGTAAATGCGTTCGGTTTCATGAGCGCTGAAATCCATTATAAATGGTGGAAGAACCCCAGGATCAAAGAGGAAATGGAGCTCACCGATAAACAGGTCGAAACGATCGATGATATCTTCTCTTCTTACAGGGAGCGGATAATACTCTTTCAGAGGGAGCTCAAGAGTGAGGAGGCCGAGCTGCTGAACGTTCTTAGAAAACCCGAGTGCTCGAGGGACGAGGTAATGGAAATAACGGACCATATCGAGGATATGAAGGCTACCCTTACCCGTATCAAAGTCGAGATGTATCTAAAGATTAAAAACGTGCTCACCGCGGAGCAGCAAATGACGCTCCATAACATCAAGGAACAATACAGGGGGAGGAAACGCTGAGCAGGACATCCCGGCCCTCCGTCATGTAAAAGTTTTTCCTCCCCGCCCCTTTTTCGCCCCGCCTCCGGCATACAGCCGGCTATTCGATATTTACACGCTTTTTAACGGGTATAGAATTTATTCCGGGGGCGTTGTGATTTGCCTGAAACCAGGCTTCCCGGTATCCATACGAGATGAGAGTTTCGATTGCACTCACGGTATTTACTCACCTCCTTGCCCTTGCGGGCTTCCTGTCGCTCTCTCTCACGGGCGCGGTCGGCCCGCCGGTAATTGCCGTATTTTCGTTCTCTCTCGTTCTGAGCTTCTATAACGAAAGGTACGGCAAAGGCTATTACCTCGGCCGCGGCATATCCACACTGTCGGCGCTCCTCCTCGTTCTCTACGTCGCGCTCGAGGTTTTTCTCATGGGCGTGGAGCCCTTCAAAGGCATACTGGAATTCCTGATTCTCGTTCAGGTCTTGAAGCTCCTCGGCAGAAAGAATATGAGGGACATAATGCAGATTTATGCCCTCAGCTTTTTTCAATTCATAGCCGGAACGATAATCACTGTTAACTTTTCGTATGCGGCCGCGTTCATCATATACATCGCGGTCGCGGTATGCGCCGTTATCGTTTTTGAGATGAGGAGGGGGGCGCTCGAGTCCGGAGGCCCCGGGAGCGATGAGCCGGAATTGGTTACGCCTCCTTTTCTCGGCACGAGTATCGTTCTCGGCATTTGTATACTCCTGGCCGCGTCGCTGATTTTCATATCCGTCCCGAGACTCGGGGGGAGCTACTTCAGCTCGGGCTTCCTCAGGACCGGGGAGCTCAGGAGCGGTTTCTCGGACGAGGTCAGACTCGGCAGGGTCGGCGAGATCAAGCTCGACGGCTCGCCCGTGATGACGGTCAGGGTTTTGAACCGCGATATATCCGACGTTCCCTATCCTCTATACTGGCGGGGAGTGGCTTTCGACGAATTCGACGGGGAGTCCTGGCGGTCGGGTTCGGCAGGCTACAGGATATATAAGCCCGGCCCGGCCGGAAGGGTTGCGGTGGGCGGCAGACCCGCGGGGGGCGTAAAGGACATCATTGAGCAGGAGATAATAACCGAGCCCCTCGATACGGACGTCCTCTTCTCGGCTAATGTGCCGGTGGGCTTCGGTTCAGTTCCCGGGGGCAGGGTGGCCGCGTTGAACGACTCATACAGCCTTCACGACAGGGTATCGTACAGGATTAAATACTACGCCGTCTCTGATATAAGCGTCCCTCCGCCCGGGGAGCTTCGGAATGACGACTCGGCCTACGCGGACAATATGGACGCTTATCTGCAGCTCCCTCCCCTGGGGGACCGGGTAAAGGAGCTCGCGCTTGAAATCACGTCATCCGATGCCGGCGTTTACGACAAGGCCCTCTCCGTAAAGCGCTACCTGCTGACAAATTACACGTATACGCGGACGCTCGGGCGGGACGCCTCGGGATTCCCCCTCGAGGAGTTCCTGTTCACGAGAAAAGAGGGGCACTGCGAGTATTTTGCTACGGCCATGGCGGTTCTTCTCAGGGAAGCCGGGATCCCTTCGAGGGTTGTCAACGGCTTCATAGGAGGGGCTCCGAATGAGCACGGCAATTTTTTCCTTGTGCGTGAAAGCGACGCCCATTCGTGGGTCGAGGTGTATTTCCCCGAGCACGGCTGGGTGACGTTCGACCCCACCCCCGAGGGTCAGGCCGGGCCGGGCGCAGGCGCTTTCCCCCTGGTCACCTCCTATCTCGACTATCTGAGGTACAGATGGAGCAGGTACATAATCGATTTCAGCCGGGGGGATCAGCTAAGGCTGCTAAACGAAGCCAGGGATAAGTGGAGCTGGAAAAATAAAGCACTTTTCAGCGGCACGGGAATTAAATCATTATTCGACAGGAGGACGGCCGCCGTCATCGCGGTGCTGGTATTATGTATATGGCTCGCAGCTTCGAGAACGCGTATCGCATCCTGCTTCCGCCGTAAAAGTAAGGGCCCCCGGGGAAAGGCGTCCGCTCTATATACCGAGGCGCTGGGGTTTCTAACAAAAAAGGGGTTCGCAAAGCCCGGGTCTATGACAGCGGGTGAATTTGCCGACTCGCTCGCTGACAGGTCTTACCCGGGCTCCGCCCTGATGAAGCTTCTTACCGATACGTACTTGGGAATGAGGTTCGGGGACCCGCCCGACGAAGAGGGGTTGAAGCTCCTCGCCGGATTGCTCGGGAAACTCAAGAGAATCAAGGCCTGATATGGGGTTACATGCCCCCGGCCGGCTCCCCCCCCATCCTTGCTCTATCGGGTCTATTAGGGTAAAATCATAAGACAAAAGCGGGTACGTCCCGCTTTTTTAATTGAGAGAGCAGGGCGCAATGGCTTCACAGGAAAATGATATCTTGTTTAATGTCAGGGAGTTATTGGAACCGCTCCTTGCAGGCAAGGATCTCGAGCTCTTCGATTTAGAGTTCAAGGGACAGGGTAGAAACGGTGTGCTCAGGGTGTTTATAGACAAGGAAGAAGGGGTAACCATAGACGACTGCGTGCTCGTCAGCAGAGAGCTTGGGACCTTACTCGACATACACGACATGATACCCGGCTCCTATACCCTCGAGGTCTCCTCTCCCGGTCTCACAAGGGCGCTCAGGAACCCCGAAGATTTTTTAAGATACAAGGGAAAGAAAGTGAAAATTAAAACAAATAAGGATTTTGAAAAGAGGAAAACATTTATAGGCAAACTCCTCGAATTCAAGGATGGTCTTGCAACTGTTGAGACAGAAGTGGGCAATTTCTCCATACCGTACGTCGATATAGAGAAGGCTAACCTGGAGCTGGACTTCTAAGGGGGCAAACGAATGGCTACGATGACGGAATTAAGCCGTGTGATGGATTCTGTTTGTAAGGACAAGGGCATAGAAAAGGGAGAGATTGTAAGCGCCGTGGAAGAAGCGGTGCTCTCCGCGGCCCAGAAACTTTTCCGGATGCAGGACAAGGAAAAGGAGCTGGAGGTGCATTTTAACGAGGACGACGGCGATGTGGAGCTCTTCGAGTTCAAGACCGTAGTGGAGGATATTGCCGACCCGGACATGGAAATCTCCGTCGACGAAGCCGTCAAGCTCGACCCCGAAGCCGAGCTCGGCGACCAGATAGGGGTGAAGATAAACCCGGAATTTACCAGGATTGCGATACAGAACGCCAAGCAGAAAATACTTCAGAGCATTAAGGAAGCCGAAGGCAAGGTCATATACGAAGAGTTCAAGAACAGGAAAGGCGAGCTCATAAGCGGTATCGTGAGGCGCGTCGAGAGAAAGAATATAATCGTCGATCTCGGCAGGACGGAGGCGATCCTCCCGCCCGAGCAGCAGGTCCCGAGGGAGTATTACAAACCCAAAGAAAGGCTCAGGGCTATCCTCTATGAAATCAAGGAAACGAAAAGGGGCCCTCAGCTCATTCTCTCGCGGTCCCACCGCGATTTCGTACGGAAGCTCTTCGAGTCCGAGGTGCCCGAGATAGGCGATCAGATAGTGTCGATAAAAGCAATAGCGAGGGACCCCGGGGGCCGCACGAAAATAGCCGTCACCTCGAACGACACCGATGTCGACCCTGTCGGCGCCTGCGTCGGTATGAGGGGAGCCAGGGTCCAGAACGTCATACAGGAGCTCAAGGGAGAAAAAATAGATATCGTCCCCTGGTCTTCGGACGCGGCGAGGTTCGCATGCAACGCTCTCTCCCCGGCAAGGGTAAGCAAGGTCATCATAGACGACGACAATAAGTCCATGGAGATAATAGTGAACGACGACCAGCTCTCTCTCGCTATCGGGAGGAGGGGTCAGAATGTCAGGCTCGCGTCCCAGCTCTGCGAATGGAAGATCGACATCAAGACCGAATCTCAGGTCAAGCGCGAGCAGCAGGATGTCGTCACCCTCCTCATGTCGCTTCCCAACGTGAAGGAAGTGACCGCCAATCTGTTATACGGCGAGGGGTTCCATAAACTAGAGGACATTGCATTCGCCGATCCGGAAACCCTCGTCAAGTCTGCGGGGCTGAAGAGCGAAGAAGACGCGCTGAAGCTGCAGACAGCCGCGAGGATTGCGCTTAAGGACAGGCTGGAGCAGATGTCTTTTACCGAAGAGGAAGCCCCGCTTGCAGAGAGCGGAAACGCTGCGGAACAGGAACAATAAGCTGCCGTTTCATATAATCAGACAGATATTGCTCGAAGGACCAAGGGAACAATACCGAGAGATTACATTTATTGCTATTGCAGGCATGCTTCCGGATCTGTCTCACTTTTGCAATCGCTTGTAAACTTTGGTACTCTTTCCTGGATAAACTTAAGTTTTTTAATTTATTGTAAATATGTGGTCGTGTACAGGGTGCGTTATATATGTCTAATGTAAGAGTCTACGAGCTCTCAAAAGATTTGAATAAATCGAACACTGAAATACTTAACGTGGCGAAGGGGCTGGGTATTTCCGTTAAGAGCCACGCGAGTTCCATTAGCGAAGAGGAAGCGAAGAAGATAAGGGACAGGATTTCGGCTTCGGGCGGGGGAGGCGCTGCCTCGCAGCAAAAACCCGCTGAAGAGGAGAAAGAGAAGGTCAGGGTCTTCCGTTCGGAAAAAGGGGAAGAGGTGGTCGAGCGGAGACAGGGCGAAAGGGTGGTCCTTCGCAGGAAAAAGAAATTAGAGGAGCCCGTAGAAGAGGAAGTCAGAGGGGCGCCGCCTGAAGTCCTTGAAAAGCAACAGGAAGGCTATGCGCAGGGATTAAATGACGCGGCCGCAACTGCAGGCGAAGGCCCGGGACTGGAGCATCGGTTAGAGGTGCCTGGGTCACCGGAAGAATCTGCGGCCGGAGAAGATACGCTCGGCGCTGTGTCCGGAGATGAAGGCCCCGACGAGCTCATGGAGACTCTGCTTGCCGAAGAGGCTCCCGGAAAGGTCGTGCCCGGGATTAAAGCGGGCGCGGTGCCCGGAGAGAAGGTTCTAGAAAAGGACGACGCGGAAGAAGCAGCCAAGAAAGCGAAGAAGAAGGTTCGCAGGCTCAAGCCGAAACGGGAAGAAATAATAGATGAAGATACGCTCGAGGAGCTGAGGAAGGCGTTTAGGACAAAGCTCCCCGGGAGAAAAAGAGAATACCTCGTTGATGACAGGCGTGCGAGGCCGCGTACTACCGCGACCACGGCGCACAGGGAAAAGGTGTTTGATAGAAACACGAAGGACATCTTCAGGGCAAGAGAGCATATGCCCGAGGCAAATGAAGAAGCGAGGGTCATACCGTTCCCGGCGAAACCCGCCAGGCGGACGCTGAAAATAGGCGAGTCCATAAACCTGGGCGAGCTTGCTAAAATGATGAGCTTAAAAGCTGGGGACGTCATCAAGAAACTCATAACGATGGGTGTCAGAACGACGCTCAATCAGGCGCTCGACCATGAGACCGCGGCGCTCGTAGCTGAAGAATTCGGGTTCGATGTTTCGGTCGATATATTCGAGGAGAAAGACATACTACTTGAAAAGTACACGGAAGAAGGCGATAAGATGCTCACCCCAAGGCCGCCTGTAGTGACTGTAATGGGGCACGTCGACCACGGGAAAACCACTCTGCTCGACGCTATCAGGGAAACGAACGTAGTCGCGGGCGAGGCGGGGGGCATTACGCAGCACATCGGGGCGTATGCGGTCGATGTGGACGGCAGAAAGGTTTCCTTCGTTGACACCCCGGGTCACGAGGCCTTCACCGCCATGAGGGCGCGAGGGGCGAAGGTCACGGACGTAGTAATCCTGGTCGTGGCGGCCGACGATGGTGTCATGCCCCAGACCATAGAGGCTGTCAACCATGCCAAGGCGGCCCAGGTCCCGATAATTGTCGCAATCAACAAAATAGACAAGCCGGAAGCGAATATCGAAAGGATAAAGAGGCAGCTCTCCGAAATAGGCCTTCTTTCGGAAGAATGGGGGGGCGATACCCTCTTTGCCGAGGTCTCGGCCAAGCAGAAGATGGGCATAAGGGAGCTGCTCGAGCTTGTTCTGCTTCAGGCGGACATACTCGAGCTTAAAGCCGACGCGACAAAAAGGGCGAACGGTTTCGTCATAGAGGCCAATCTCGATAAGGGCAGGGGACCCGTTGCAACTGTTATCATAAAGGAAGGGACCCTCCATATCGGGGATTACCTCGTTTCGGGTACGACCTCGGGCAAGGTGAGGGCGCTAATCGACGATAAAGGCGGACGGGTAAACGAGGCCGGTCCTTCGATGCCTGTAGAGATAATGGGTCTCTCGGGCGTGCCTGAGGCCGGGGACTTGATCTATGTCGTAAAGGACGAAAGGGCGGCAAAGGAAGTAGTCGGCCACAGGGAGATGAAGCAGAGGGAATCCGCTGCGGCAAAGGAAAGGAAACCTTCCCTCGAAAATCTGTTCCAGAGCCTCCAGCAGGAAGAAGCGAAGGAGCTTGCGCTGATTATCAAGGCGGACACACAGGGGTCCGTTGAAGCCGTTAACGAATCTATCGGCAAACTCAGCACCGAAAAATGTCAGGTCAAGATCGTTCATGCCGGTGTCGGCGCGATAAACGAAACGGACGTCGCGCTCGCGAGCGCATCCAATGCGATAATAGTCGGCTTCAATGTAAGACCCGACGCCAACTCCCTTGAGATAGCCGAGAGGGAGGGTGTGTCTCTCGAGCTCCACACGATTATCTACAAGCTCATAGACAGGGTCAGGAGCGCCATGGAAGGCCTCCTCGAGCCGATAATCAAGGAAAAGATTACGGGACACGCCGAAATCAGGGAGACGTTCACCATATCGCGTATAGGCACTATCGCGGGTTGTATGGTCTCGGACGGAAAGGTCTCCAGGGATAACAGCGTGAGGGTGGTCAGGGACGGGGTCGTGATCTTCGAAGGCAAGCTCGCATCCCTGAAGAGGTTCAAAGACGACGTGAAAGAGGTAAACACCGGATATGAGTGCGGTATCGGCGTCGAACGGTTCAACGACATCAAAGTCGGCGACACGCTCGAGTTCTACACGCATGAACATTTTAAGCAAGAGCTCTAACCTAAGGTAGATGGTTATAGGCATACTACGCATTGATCTATATATGAACGGCAACAGATCCCTCAAAGCCAAGAGACAGACCCTGAAAAGTCTTATCCAGAGAATAAAATCCAGATTCAACAACGTATCGGTATCCGAAGTCGGGTCGAACGATCTCTGGCAGAAGGCTACTATCGGCATTTCGTTCGTCGGCAACGAGTCGCGGTTCGTGAACTCGGTTCTCGACCGGGTAACTCAGTTTATAGAATCTACAGGCGTCGTCGAGATGGGGAACAGGGAATTCGAGATAATACATTTTTAGGAGACAGGTTTGGGGTTGACATTCAAGAGGTCGCAAAGGATATCGGACGAGATCGTGAAGGAAGTGTCCGGGATGATAGTCAGGAGTGAGATAAGGGACCCGCGTATAAGCTCCGTATTCATCACGGGGGTGAAAATAACCGAGAACCTCAGCATGGCCGAGATATTCTTCACCGTCCTGGGCGGCGAAGGCGAGAAGTCGGACGCGCTCGAAGGGCTTGAGCACGCGAAGGGCTTCATAAGGAGCAAGCTCGCGAAGAGGCTCAGGATGAGGAAGATACCCGACATCAAGTTCAGCTACGATTCGGCGCTTGAAAAAGGCTACAAAGTCGACGAGATATTAAGAGGGATTGCCGGTGACCAGTGAGATGAACGCGATATTGGGACTGATAAGGGACTCGAAAAGGGTGCTTATATCGTCGCATGAAAACCCGGACGGCGACGCCATAGGGTCTATGCTCGCGCTCGGCCTCGGTATAGAACAGATGGGCAAGGAAGCCGTATTCTATAATAAGGACGGGGTGCCCGAGATCCTCCGTTTTCTCCCTCATTCGGACAGGATAGTCAAATCGTTGGACGAGATAGAAGGGACGTTCGATCTGGTTTTTGCCGTGGACTGCACCGGGACAAACAGGGCCGGCCGCGAGTTCGAGGATTTCCTCAGGACCGGCCGGTGCGGAAAAGTCATTATAATGGATCATCATCAGACCAACAATTCCTCTGCCGACTTCCGTCTCCTCGACCCTCGCTCTTCCTCGACAGGGATAATTATCTATTCTGTTCTGAAGCAGCTGCCGGTCGAGATCAACAGCGATATAGCGGACAACATATACACTACTATAATAGGCGATACCGGTTCTTTCAGGTACTCCAACACCAACCCGGATACGTTCAGGGTGGCCGCGGAGCTCGTCGAGTACGGGGCGGACCCGGCGGAAATATCGGAAGCCCTCTTTGAAAGCGAACCCCTCAGGAAGCTTAAGCTCATCGGTCTCGTGCTTCCCACGCTCGAGGTGTCGGGGGATAAAAAAATTGCCTCGGTCTATGTGGATAAAAATATGTTCGCGCAAACGGGCGCCCGCAGGGAAGATACCGAAGGCATAGTGAATATCCCGAGGAGCATCAAAGGCGTCGAGATCGCCGTGCTGTTCAGGGAGGAGAATGTTAAGGACGGCTCTCTCTGGAAGGTAAGCTTCAGGTCGAAAGGACAGGTGGATGTGGCGAAGATCGCCGAGGGATTCGGAGGGGGAGGGCACAACAGGGCCGCCGGCTGCTCGCTCGCGGGGGATCTGAACGAAGTCAAAAAAAGGATATTCGAGTCTGTAAGGGAGGTCCTCCCTTGAACGGGGTGCTGATTCTCGACAAGCCGAAGGGCATAACTTCGCAGGCGGCGGTCAATGCGGTGAACAGGATACTCGGAGCCAGGCGCGCCGGGCACACCGGGACACTCGACCCGTTCGCCACCGGGGTGCTGCCCATCTGTGTCAACAACGCGACAAAGATAATTCCCTTTATGGAAAGCAGTCATAAAAAATATGAAGCGATGATGAGGCTCGGGATTAAAACCGACACCCTCGATTTAACCGGCAGGGTGATGGAAGAAAAGGAAATAGGTATTATCAATAATTCCGGACTATTAGATGTATTTTCCAAATTTCGAGGTAAAATTACACAGGTTCCTCCCATGTACTCCGCCCTCAAGAAGGACGGAGTCAGGCTCTATGAGTATGCCAGGCGGGGTATGGAGGTCGAGCGGGCGGAAAGAGCGGTTCTGATTAACGAGCTCGAATTACTGGATTTCAATCCCCCATTCGTCAGATTTATGGTAAAATGTTCCCGCGGCACGTATATAAGGGTGCTCGCTTCGGACATCGCCGACGAGCTTGGATGCGGCGGACATCTTACGGAGTTGAGGAGGATCGAGAGCGACGGCTTTAGCATTGACGACGCCGTTACGATCGAGGATGTCCAGAACGGCTCAGCAGTCCTGGCCCCGCTCGATCACGCCCTCTCCCATATGAAGCGGATTCATGTGGATAGGGACATCGCGAGCGAAATAAGGGAAGGCAAGCAGTTAAGGAAACATAGCCTCGACGGGCTGAATATCCCCCGGTTCGATGCAGGGGAGAGGGTCATGGTATACGAGGGCGAGACCCTCGTGGCGGTTACGGAAGCCATGATGGGTTCGGTTGAAACGGAAAACCTCGGCGGCGGGGTTATAGTATTTAAGCTGCTGAGGGTCTTTAATTGAGAGTGGAACGAAACAAACTGAAATAGAAGTTTAAGGAGGGCATTAGATGTCGATCGAGAAGGAAGAAAAAGCTCAGATTATCAGCGACTACGCTCTACATCAGAAGGACGTCGGCTCGCCCGAAGTCCAGGTCGCGATACTTACCCGCAGGATCAAGGAACTTTCGCTCCATACGGAAAAGTCCCCTAAGGACAATCATTCGAGAAGGGGTCTCGTGTCGCTTGTCGCGAGGAGAAGAAGGCTTTTGAATTACATCAGAAAAATCAAACCGGAGACATATCCGGATCTCATTCAGAAACTCGGACTTAGAAAGTAGGGTTCAAAGGAGGACCAGTTTTGACTATACAACCAAAAAAGGTTGATGCCCGGATATTCGATAAACATTACAGCCTTGAGACAGGATCACTTGCCAGGCAGGCTAACGGGGCGGTATTTGCGCGTTATGAGGACACGGCGGTACTCGCTACCGTCGTCGCCCTGGATGAAAAATCGGAAGGGGAGGATTTCCTTCCGTTAACTATCAATTACCAGGAGAAATCTTCCGCGGCCGGAAAGATACCCGGCGGATATTTCAAGCGGGAAGGGAGGCCGAACGAAAAGGAAGTCCTGACTTCAAGACTTATAGACAGGCCGATCAGACCGCTCATCCCGAGTGGCTTTACGTATCAGACACAGATAATCATTACCGTATTCTCGGCCGACGCCGACCACGATCCCGATGTGCTGTCCCTCACGGCGGCTTCCGCCGCGCTCATGGTATCGGACATCCCTTTTGACGGGCCTATTGCAGCGGTAAGGGTAGGCAGGGTCGGGGGCGCATTCATCTGCAACCCCACGAAGAAGGACCTCGCGGAGAGCGATATGAACATCATCGTTGCCGGGACGAAAGACGCAATCGTCATGGTCGAGGGCGGCGCGAATGAAGTTCCCGAAACCGAGATAGTCGATGCGCTTATGTTCGCGCATCAGTGCATCCAGGAGTTCATAAAGCTCCAGGAAGATTTGATATCCGGCCTGGATATTCAGAAAAGGGTATTAGATTCCGCAGCCGCAGATGACCCCATTGAGGCGGAAGTGCTTGCCTATGCCGGGCAGAAATTACGGGAAACACTCATATCGGCGTCCAAGTCGGAGAGAAAGCAGCGGATAAAGAACATACGCGCGGAAGCGGAGGAGCATTTAAAATCCCTCCACCCGGATGAGGAAGTCGGGGTTTCCAAACCATTTGAAAAAATATTGAAGGACCTTGTAAGGGAGCTGATAGTAAAAGACAAAGTAAGGCTCGACGGGAGGGGATACGCCGATGTCAGGAATATATACGGCGAAGTCGGATTCCTCTCGAGGGCACACGGCTCCGCCCTCTTTACGAGGGGCGAGACCCAGGCGGCCGTTACCGCGACCCTGGGCACGAAGTACGACGAGCAGAGGATAGACTCCCTCGAAGGCGACATCACCAAGACGTTTATGCTCCATTATAATTTCCCTCCCTACAGCGTTGGCGAGGTGAGTTTCAGGCTGGGGCCGGGACGGAGGGAGATAGGCCACGGGGCGCTTGCCGAAAGGTCGATAATTCCCGTGCTCCCGAAAAATGATCAATTCCCCTATACTATAAGGATCGTATCCGACGTCCTCGAATCGAACGGCTCTTCCTCCATGGCCACCGTATGCGGCGCGACGCTGTCACTTATGGACGCGGGCGTTCCCATATCCGCCCCCGTAGGCGGCATAGCCATGGGGCTCATCAAGGAAGGGGACGATTTCGTCATCCTCACCGACATACTCGGGGACGAAGACCATCTCGGGGATATGGATTTTAAAGTGGCCGGCACGAAAAGCGGCGTAACCGCTCTCCAGATGGACATCAAAACGACCGGAGTCACGAAAGAGATACTCTCGGCCGCTCTCGAGCAGGCGAAGAACGCGCGGATGACGGTTCTCGATAAAATGAACGAAATCATTCAGGTCCCGAGAGAGGACATTTCGACTTACGCTCCAAGAATAATCACGATACAGATAAGCCAGGACAAGATAAAGGACGTGATAGGTTCCGGCGGGAAGACCATAAAGAAGATCGTCGAGATAACGGGCGTGCAGATAGATATAGACGATTCCGGGAGGGTGAATATAGCTTCGCCCGACAGGGATGCCTGCGATAAGGCGGTCAAGATTGTCGAGGGGATCGTTGCGGAAATCGAAGTCGGCAAGATATACCGCGGGACCGTAAAGCGGATCCTCGATTTCGGGGCTATCGTGGAGCTGGGATACGGAAAGGACGGTCTCGTACACATATCCGAGCTCGCGCCTACCAGGGTCAAGAACGTCACCGATATCCTTCAGGAGAAGGACGAGGTGCTCGTAAAGTGCATAGGCAAGGAGCACGACGGCAAGATCAGGCTGAGCAGAAAAGCGGCTCTTGATGAGAATATAGAGAATTACACCAACAGTGCGATGTAAGGGAATAACTCGTTGCCGGTCCCTATGTTTATTCCGGGACCGGTGAATTTCCTTTTTACCGTTTTTGATTAATTCTTCACGCGTCTAAAGTGAAATCTGATAAACCCAGGCTTCTCGTAATACTTGGACCCACCGCTTCGGGTAAGAGCAAGCTTGGCATGGATATAGCGGAGGGTCTCCGCTCGGAAATAGTGAGCGCGGACTCTCTCCAGCTGTATAGACACCTCGACATCGGCACGGCCAAGCCCTCACGCGAAGAGCGAGGCATCGTCCCCCACCACATGATCGGCATAATCGATCCGGACGAGGACTTCAACGCCGGTAAATTCAGGGCGGAAGCCCGGAAGGCTATAGAAGAGCTCCACCGAACGGGGAAGGGGATCATACTCGTCGGCGGGACTTATCTTTATGTCAAGGTCCTGCTGTCGGGGCTCATCGAAGACCTCCCCGCGGATCAGGAAATCAGAAACAGCCTTAAAAAGCTGAGGGCCGAATTCGGCACAGAGTACGTGTACGAGAGACTGAAATCACTCGACCCCGGGGCCGCAGCCAGGATACATCCCAATGATTACCTCAGGGCCGAAAGGGCGCTCGAAGTCTTCTACCTCACAGGAGAGAAGATGTCCCACCTCCAATCCCTCCACGAGTTCGGGGAGCGGGACTATGAATACATCAAGATTGGAATAGCCGTTGAACGCGAGGAGTTGAGGAGGAGGATCGACGCGAGGGTCGATAAAATGATGGACGAGGGCCTCGTGGAGGAAGTCAAAAAACTGAGACTCATGGGTTACGGGCCGGAATTAAAACCGATGCAGTCGATAGGATATAAAGAAATTAACCGCTACCTCGACGGAGAGATCGGGCTTGAGGAGGCGGTCGGGCTTATCAAGCGCGACACCAAACGTTTCGCGAAGCGTCAGATGACCTGGCTCAGGAGAGACAAGGAGATTGACTGGTTCGAGCTTCCCCGGGATTACGAAAAAGTCCTCCATACCGCCCGCGCCTTTTTCGGTTAGAGCTTATCTCATGCCGAGCTTTGTCATTTCGAGCAGCGCGAGAAATCCAACTTTTGTTTTTCTTGTAATTCCCTCCTTAGAAAAAGGAGGGTTAGGGAGGATTTATAATTTTGTCATTCCCGAATGTTTTTATCGGGAATCCATTTAATTTTTTCCCTCGCCCTTGAGGGGAGAGGGTGAGGGTGTCATTTCGAGCGCATGTGAGAAATCTATCGTTGTTTTTTTCTTATCAGTCATGCTGAACTCGATTCAGCATCTCATCTTTAAATCTGTTGGAGCGGCTTCCAGCCGCGATTCCCGCCCCGTTCGTCCTTCGGCGCAGAACCTGCGCTCGTATACAATCCTTCAGCACCTCTTCTGCTTGAACTAGTATCGAAATCAAACCCGTTCGTCCTGAGCTTGTCGAAGAACAATTGCGAACGAGTGAGCAATTGGTCGCCCTTGCTTACCTTGTGTCGAAGATTATTGAAACGGCTAACGATATGTCGGAATTCATTTTCCCCCCCCGACATTACAGTCGGATGATTTTTGCTTCTTTTCATCTAGGAAAAGAAGAAGAACATTTGCTTTTGCCTTTTCTTTAAATTCGTCATTCGCGGCTGGAAGCCTCTCCTGCAAATTTAGGAGTGTCATTGCGAGCGTAACGAACGAATGTGAGCGCAGTGCGGCAATCTCGTTTTTCTTTCAATTTCCCTCTCCCCTAGGGAGGGAGAGGGTTAGGGCGAGGGGGTACTTTAATTCTCCTGTCATTCCCGACCAACGATTGTAAGCGTGCGTGCAATCGGTCGCCCTCCGCTGACTGCAATTAAGCCGTTTATCGAAGCGCCTCGCTGACACAAGCCAAAAAGAATCGGGAATCCGTCCCTCTCACGACTCGTGCCTTTTCAGCTCCTCGTCGATCTTGAGCATGTAATCGCTGTCGGCCGCCCTATTTTCCGGCCGTTTCCCGGAATCCCCTGAGCCCTTGCCCGATTGAGATTTATAGAGATATATCCCGATGCCGAGCCCTCCGAATATAATCGCGAGGCCGGGCAGCACCCAGAGGAGCCAGTTCACGCCCTTGGGCGGCGGGGATGCCAGTATGGTCTCCCCGTACCGGTTCACGAAGTATGTGATTACTTCCTCTTTCGATTTCCCTTCCTCGAGCTGCTTCCTTATTATCTGCCTCATGTCCTGGGCGAGGTTGGAATTCGATTCCGCGACGCTCTGTCCCTGACAGACGGGGCACATCAGCAAATGGGCTATCTCGTTGACGCGGTCATCCAGACTCTCGGCTGCGGAGATCCCCTGATGGAAAATCAGAAACAGCAGGGTCAATATCGCGGCGGCTATCTTTCTATTCTTTATCGTCGGCATGTTTATAATGGGTTTCTCTCGTCTAGTTCGTTGAGGATGCATCCCTTTCCTGCCCCGCTGCCCGGTTAACGTAATAATCGATTATTTCCTCAGTCAGCGGCCCGTCGTACTTATCGGTAATTATACCCGAGGGGCCGATGAAGTAGGTCTCGGGCACGCCCCCTATGCCGTAGTCGACCTGTATCTCCTCTTCGGGGTCGATCCCCTGGGGGTATCCCCCTCCGAACTTCTCGATGTAGGAAGAGGCGCTTCTAGTCTCGTCCCATACATTAATGCCGATGAATACGACGTTTTTATCTTTATATTTCAGCCATGACTGCTCGAGCGCCGGGGCCTCCTGCCTGCACGGCATGCACCAGGACGCCCAGAAATTGAGAAGCACGGTTTTCCCTTTCAGCTCCGACAGGCTTACCCTTTTCCCGTCGAATAGCTTGAGCGTAAATTCGGGCGCATCTTTCCCGACGAGAGGGGACGTCTTCACTGTTTCCCTATCCCCGAAGAGGGCGTATCCGAGAAGTGCCAGCACCAGGAATATGATGACCAGAACCCCAATCTTCGTACCCGTGTTTAATATGCTCATTTATACTTTCCCCGGTATTATTTTGTAATGATATTATAGCCAATTGCGGGAATCTTGCATCACGGGGGGCCTTTCCGCGAATAATTTTATAGTTAATCTGTTAAGGGATTTTTATCGGCAGTTGTGATATAATATTGGTTTAGATTTCTGGGTCACCTTCGGTACACATGAATAGAGACATAGATCATGAATAGAGACATAGATAACGTCAGGAAAACGAGCATGAGGCTTCATGACGAGGAAGTGGAGCGGTTCAGGGCGCTTCTGGAATACAATATTCTAGATACGGGGCCCGAGCCCTGCTTCGACGAGCTCGCCCGGCTCGCGGGCTATGTTTCGAAGACTCCGATCGCCTTTATAACGTTCGTCGACGAGAACAGGGAGTGGTTCAAATCGGTAATCGGCACGGACAGCGGCTTGAGGGAGGTCCCCCGCGACAAGTCCTTCGGCGCTTATGTCATAAATCACCCCGAAGACGTGCTCTCGGTATCGAGGCCCATGGAGGACGAGAGGACCAGGCAGAACCCGTTCCTCCAATCGTATCCCGATATAAAATTTATTGCTGGTCTTCCGCTCATAGAGAGGAACGGCCACAGGATCGGCTCACTTTGCGTGGCGGGCTTTCAACCGAAAGACCTGAGCTACGAGCAGGTCTCTTTGCTGCAAACGATCGCCGGGAACGTCGTACTTCAGCTCGAGCAGAGGCGCAGCGTTTCTGACTCCGGCGAGCCGGTTCCGGCACTGAGAATCAATGCGGATAGAGCGCTTCCGGATAGGGGAATTCCGAAGAGTGACGAGCCCAATGTTATCCATGCCCTGACAGGGGAAGGGGTTGACATCGGGGAGAAAATATTCCGGGAAGCAGGGATCGACGGCGAAGAGGAGAACAGCTCGGCCATCAGGAAAGACATACAAGACCTCATCGGCAGACTCGAAAAGCAGAACAGGAAACTCATTCTGCTTTGCGAGATGGACGAATTGCTTCAGTCTTCGCACGACGAAGAAGAGGTTTATACGATAGTCACGAATTACAGCAACAAACTGTTCCCGGGCGAGACGGGGGCCTTATTCATATTCAATGATATACTGAATATCCTCGAATGCGTTTCTACCTGGGGGGATAACCTCAAAAGCGAGAGCGAATTCCTCCCTGATAAATGCTGGGCGCTCAGGCTCGGGAGGCTGCATTACGTGAATAGCTCGCCCACCGAGCTTTACTGTCAGCACCTCACCGGAACGTCCAATAACGACTATTACTGCGTCCCGATGCTTGCGAGGGGTAAGACGCTCGGGCTCCTCTACCTCCAGAGCGGCATTCAGAATACCGAGGGGTCCGGTAGCGAGCGCGAGCTTGTCTATACAAGTCATATCGTTTCGACCATGGCGAAGCTCGCTGCGCTCGCGCTCGGCAACATAAAGCACCATGAAGCGCTCCAGAACTATGCGATTTACGATTCCCTCACCGGTCTTTTCAACAGGCGGTATATGGAGGAAACCCTGAAGAGGGAAGTCAGCAGGGTCGCGCGTAACAAGGAGCCTCTCGGGCTGATAATGGTCGATATCGACCACTTCAAGCAATACAACGATACTTACGGGCATGCGGCCGGGGATATGTTACTGCGCAGCATCGGCGAATTTTTCAAGGACAGTATACGGCGTGAGGATATCGCCTGCCGTTACGGGGGGGAGGAATTCGTTCTGATACTCCCGGGGTCGTCCCTTGAGAATACGTGCAGGAGGGCCGAGCAGCTCCACGAGGATATTAAACGAGTCCGGGTACGTCACCGCGGGAGCTTCATGAACTCGGTAGAAGTATCGATGGGCGTGGTTGTCTTTTCCGAACACGGCTCCTCGGCGGAGCTCCTGCTGGAATCGGCCGACAGGGCCCTCTATAAAGCCAAAGCCCTGGGGCGTAACAGGATAGTGGTCGCCTGAGAGCCCGGCTTAACAATCCCTCTTTTTACTTATCTGCCCGTATGTCTTATTGATTCTGGCTATTTGCGAACGCCTTCAGGTCCTCTGCGTTTTCAAAATAATAGACCTTCCCGTCGGGCGATGCTCCTATGACGGCGGTAGACTTATCCACCTCTTTGCCGCTCACGGGGTCGGTCGCCATCCGGCTGGAAGGGTCTTCTTTCAGCTTCGCTTCGCACATCTGACAGCAGCCGTAGTAGGTTTTGCCGTCGACTGCCACGGGTATCTGTTCCTTGTCGTAGAGCTGGTTCGTGACCATGCATACGTATTTTGACTCGACCTGTTTTAGTTCCGGAGATATATTCCCCTGGTTCTGCGCACTCGCCTCACCCATGTAAAGCGTGAGAGCCGCTATTAAAACCAGCGAGAAAATCAATATGGAACCGATCCTCGATCTACCGTTACTCATAACTAAACCCTCCTATGTATCTTTAGTCCCTGTACGAATGAATTATAAATGATCTCCCGTTTCTCTTCCATTTATATTTTTAGTCGTCGTGGTGATGCCGGCCGGGATTTTTTTCCGCCTCGCTTTTCATCAGCTTGTACTGCTCTGGCGAAATCTCGGGGAGCCTCATTGCAAAGGCTACCATCCCCCATATCTCGTCGTCCGAGTGTGTGGAGCCTGATTCGGGCATTCCCGTCATCTTTATTCCGTTCTTGATGATCCAGAAGAGCTCGGCGGGTCTAAGCTCCCGGACTACGTCGGCAAGGTCAGGGGGGGCGGGGTTGAATTCTTTTGCCGGATCTGTACCGGGCGCCCCGTGGCATCCGACGCACATATTGTTATAGTGCTCGAACCCCTCCCTGACGAGCGCCTCTCCTTCGAGGGAGGGTTCCTTGATCCCTTCCGAGTGTTTCCTTATCGAGCTCATTTTTATCGTATTGAAGACCCACGTCGCGATTTCCGAGTG
>MFCJ01000052.1 GCA_001775255.1 Candidatus Dadabacteria bacterium RIFCSPHIGHO2_12_FULL_53_21 | reverse complement strand
TTTCTCCGGGTCGTCGTGTGCGCAATTGATACGCATACAGTCCATGCCGTTATTCAGGAGTCCGAGTACGAGTCCGTAATCCTGAGCGGCTTCGCTCGGCATCGTCACCATTATATGGACGTTTCGCCCCTCGGGCGCCGGGCCGAGGAGCGTCTTCGTGTGCTCGTCCAGCAATTGCCTTGCGGATTTAAAATCAAGTCTATCCGTATCGCCGCCTGTAATCTGAACGGGGGAATCGGCGAGGCGTGATAGAGTAAGCAGCACCGCATCAACCGTTGCAAGGACGTGCGATTCCGAGCGTCCGAGCGACGAAAGGCCGAGCTCCGCTAATTCAGACTGAAGCGCCCTCAGGTCATGACGCCTGAACGCTAAATAATGAAGCAGGTTCTTAGCGCTCTCTTTGTACACGGGGTCGAGGTCGCGGAAGGAGTCTATTAACTGCCCGGCGAAGCACAGCATCTCCTCGCGTATCCCGCCGAGCTGCTTGATCAAACGCTGGAGTTCCTTTTGTGATTTACCGAGATTACTTTCAGTCGCGATGTCTATGTCCGGAGCCTTATCGTGTTTGTTTCGAGATTCCATGCCATCACCATGAATACAATGGAGAGTATAAATGATGGTATCGGAGGAATATTAATTTTCCGTGAAGAATGGGCTTAATCTTTAGTGATAAGGAACGGATTTGTAGGGGTGGCGACGGGTGGAATCGAACCACCGACACGGGCCTTATGAGAGCCCTGCTCTGCCCCTGAGCTACGTCGCCCGGCTATGACAGGTAGAGACTTATGTAATAATCACGCGCTATTTCCGGTTCAATACGCCCCCGGCAAGCTCAAACCAAAGTGGAGAAATATATCACGGGCCGATTAACTTTCAAGGTTTACGTTCATTCACAGCCGCTTAAGCCGCATAGCGGTCTGATTTTAACAGCCGCTTTCCGCGAGAAATATTCCCGGGAGGGGCGACTTTTTCGGGCTAAATTGTTATGTCATAATGGGGTGTTGCGACAATTTTTTATCGCTGTAAAATATCCCCTTGACATCTTAAGTAAAATACTTTATTTTTATTACTAATCTTAAACGCAAAGCTTAACAAGTCATCCTCCATCCTCCTTTAAAAAGGGAATGCTCGCGACAAGGTCCGGGCATTCCCTTTTGTTTTTATAAGCACTTTTTAAATTTATTCCTGCCCTGTAATAATCCTGACTGCCGCACACATCTATACACTTATATACTCATTTCGCCCGGTACTTGTTTTTCATGCGCGGCGCCTGAATAACGGGTAATATATTTTACGTTTTCAGATGTCATACCCCGCTTAAAAAATCAGACTGATATGAAACGGAAAAAGATACTGATCGCTTCTGTTACGGTTCTGTCCCTCGTGCTCATAGTATGGGCGGTAATCCTGTATCAGATATTCACGGCCAAGAGCAAGTCCAGCTTCTACGGCAGCTCTTACGACATGAAAGCGCCCGATTTCACACTTACCAATCAAGACGGGGAAAAGGTAACGCTCGGTGATTTCAAGGGGAAAGTCGTATTCATGTTTTTCGGATACACGCACTGCCCGGATATTTGCCCGGTCACGTTATCGACTTTAAACAGCGTTACCAATGAGCTCGGGAGCGACAGGGATAAGGTGCAGGTCCTTTTCGTGACGGTAGACCCCGAAAGGGACACTCAGGCGGAGCTGAAGAAGTACGTTACTTTTTTTAACAAAGACTTTATCGGGCTCACAGGCACACCCGAAGAGATTAAAAATGTCTCGGACTCCTACCATGCGTTCTACATGAAAGAAGGGACAGGTTCGGAGTCGGGATACCTGATGGGCCATACATCGTCCGTGTATCTGATAAACCCCGAAGGCCGGATAGTTTTGAGATACCCTCAGAGCAAGATGGATCCCAAGGAAATAGCGAAAGATGTTGAAAGGATTTTATGAATCAATGTTGTGTGGGCGGTAGGGGTGGATCAGAGCTCTTTCGCTCTGATTTGTGGATGCTCTAACTCGATTGTTTCTGAAGTACTTCTCTTCGATTCGATTGCGCCGGGCTCCGATGCGTATTGCCCGACGTGCTCGCTCATCCCGCATCTGCCGTTGTAAATGCCGCCTTCCTCGATTACAAGCCTGTCTATGAAAATATCACCCGTTACTAAGCCGCTGCTTTTTATCTCGAGTCTCTCCGTGTCGATAATACCTTCGATCCGCCCGTAGACTATGACTTCGGAGGCTTTGACCTCTCCAAGTATTACTCCGCGCTCACCTACAATTAATGTATTTTCCCCCGATACCTTCCCCTTCAGTTTCCCGTCTATCCTGGTCGATGAGGAGGTTGAGATGTGCCCTTCGAAAACACACTCTTCTCCTATTGATGTGGTGAAATGGCTTGCTTCAGGCTTTACCGGCTTTGCGCTTGTTTTCTTGTCGAACATGCCCATGATTATTTCAGCGATAGAAAATTCGAGGGGTTAACCCTCTTGCCGTCCTTTATAACTTCGTAATGGAGGTGCGTACCGGTGGACCTTCCGGTATTCCCGGCCTTTCCTATCACTTCCCCCACTTTTATTTTCTGTCCTTCTTCCACGGAGATTTTCGAAAGGTGTCCGTAAATGGTCTCGAACCCTTCTTCGTGCCGAAGCACGATTGTCTTACCGTAGCTTCCCTGCCACCCCGTCTTTTTTACAGTACCGTCCGCAGTAGCAACCACAGGGTCTCCGAACTTCGCATCGATGTCCACGCCCGAATGAAAACCGATCCTCGAGCGGAACGGGTCCTTCCTGTAGCCGAATCCCGAATTTATTTTTCCTTCGAGCGGTGTGCCTACAGGCAGGTTCTTCATGGTGTTGAATAGTTCCTCTATATCCTTCTGCATAAAGTCGACATAGGATATGCTCAGCCTGTCGGCGGGGATGAATTCACCTCCGACAGCCAGGTCTTTCTTGATGCCTTTCTTGTCGAGCATCTCCTGCATTTCAAGGAGTTTGTTTTCGATGTCTTTCATCCTGCCCCTGAGGTTAACTTCTGTAGACTTGTTTGCCATCAAATCCTGACTCAGCGTATCGATGGTATTGGCCAGGTGTTTTACAGACCTTGTCTTTGATTCCGAGGCCTTGTAGAAGGTGTAAGTGGATGCGAATGAAACCAGGGATACGACGGTAAAGAATACAAAAATGAAAGATACTATTTTTAGATGTGAGATTTTTAAGTTAAGCGCTTTGGGACCTTTACTGCCTGGAGTAATAAGCATTATAGTAAGGTGGTCCTTATCCATATCCCTCTCCTTTTCAACTGTAAGGCAACCAGACCCTTGGGTTACCAGGCACAGAATGTGCCGATCCGTTACGGATCGGCAGGATTCCAATCATACATATATTCCCCGGCAAATTCAACCCCGGTATTTAATTTCTTTTGTAACTTTGAAAAACGCTGTCCTCATGATGGGTTAGACATGCTGCCGATACTTTGGGCAAGGCAAGCGGCATTCGGACGAATATGATTCCGTATTCTTGCGGCTAAAGATGATAATGGATAATATGGTAATATTTATCTCGGATCGCGGGTCGCTCGAAATTGTAAAAAGGATTCTAGTTATAGAAATATCCGAAAGAATCAGCATGGGAATGTATTTTTAAGCAGCCAGGGGAGAGGGATATGGGAAAGGTTATATGTGTGGCGAATCAAAAAGGCGGGGTAGGTAAGACTACTACGGTCATAAACCTCGCCGCGTCTCTCGCGGCCGCGCAAAAAAAGACCTTATTCATCGATTTCGACCCTCAAGCCAATGCGACGAGCGGTGTAGGGATCAACAAGGATGAAATCAAAAAAACCATCTACGATGCGATCATCGGTGAAGTGAACATAAGGGATATAACAATTGACATCGAGCCCGAATTTCTCAAAGGGTATTTGACCGTGGTCCCTGCCAGCCCCGATCTCACGGGGGCCGAAATTGAGCTGATACATTTCGAGAACAGGGAACAGAAGCTCAAAGAGGCGATAAGCGATATCACCGGCGAGTATGACTATATTTTTATTGACTGTCCTCCTTCACTGAGCCTCCTTACGGTCAACGCTCTCACGGCCGCGGATTCCGTCCTCGTGCCCGTGCAGTGCGAATACTACGCGCTCGAAGGGCTCGGCCAGCTGAAACGCACGATTTCGCTTATACGCCAAAGAATCAATCCCGAGCTCAAAGTCGAGGGCTATCTGCTCACCATGTTCGATTCGAGGAACAAGATCTGCCATGTCGTTGCGAACGAGCTCAAGACCTATTTCAGCGAAGAGGTATTCGAAACCATCATCTACAGGAACGTGAGACTCGCCGAATCCCCGAGCCACGGCAAACCGATTTTGCTCTATGATGTAAAATCGATCGGAGCACAGACATATATCTCGCTTGCGCAGGAAATAATCGCAAGGAACGGAGGGGATACAATTGAAAAAAGCTACGTTGGGTAGAGGACTCGATGCCCTGTTGCCGAAAGAGAACAGAGAGCCGGGACTTACGCTCGTCAGCATCCATGAGATCAGGCCCAATACGCGTCAGCCGAGGAAAGATTTCGACGATGACACCATTGCCGAGCTCACGGCTTCTATTAAGGAGAAAGGCATCATTCAGCCGATAGTCGTCCGCCAGGCAGGGAGCGGGTACGAGATAATCGCGGGTGAAAGAAGGTGGAGGGCGGCGCAGAGGGCCGGCATCGTAAAGGTCCCTGTAGTAGTTAAAGACGCTACAGACATGGAGGCTCTCGAGCTCGCGCTCATCGAGAACCTTCAGAGGGAGGACCTGAACCCGATCGAAGAGGCCTCCGGATACCAGCATCTAATTGAGGTCTACGGGCTCACGCATGAAGAGGTGTCCGTGCAGATAGGCAAAGACAGGTCGACGATTACGAACCATCTCCGGCTGCTGAAGCTCTCCGAGGAGGCGAAGCGCGCGCTTATCGAAGGGGAAATAACCGCGGGGCATGCCCGTGCACTCCTCAGTCTCGAGTCTATTTCTGATGCGAACCTCGTTCTTCAGGCCATACGGAAGAAAAAACTCTCGGTAAGGACGACCGAAAGCCTCATCCGGAACATGTCGAAGGAAAAGCGGTCGGGGATAAAGCCTGCGAGCGCGGACCCGTATCTGGAGAGGGTCGCCGACGATCTGAAGGGGGCGCTCAGCACGCAGGTAAGGATTATATATAATAAAGGTAAGGGCAGGATCGAGATCGATTACTATTCCGACGACGAGCTCGAGAGGCTCTTATCGGCTCTTTTGGGAAACAAATAAAACATGTATCGAATGGAATTCATATGAAGGAATTTAAAGTCAAAGTGGAAGTAAGGCTGAAGCCGGTCGTTCTCGACCCCCAGGGGAAGTCGGTGTTGTCTGCGCTGGCGAACCTCGGATTCGAAGAAGTACACGACGCCAGGGTGGGGAAGCTCATAGAGTTAAGGATAAAGGACGGAAGCGCGGAGGGCGTGAGGAATCGGGTCGACGAAATGTGCCGAAAGCTTCTTTCGAATCCCGTGATAGAGGACTTCGTAGTCAATATCGAGGAATAGCATGTACAAATTCGGCGTTATCGTATTCCCGGGGTCCAACTGCGATCACGACAGCTACCACGTGATCAAGCACGTGATGGGGCAGGGCTGCGAGTTCGTATGGCACGAGGACACGAACCTGAGCAGGTTCGACTGCATTATCATTCCCGGCGGCTTTTCTTACGGCGATTATCTGAGGACAGGCGCCATAGCGAGCTTGTCACCGATCATGGATTCCGTTGAAAAATTTGCATCCCGGGGAGGGCCGGTCCTGGGGACCTGCAACGGGTTCCAGATATTGGTCGAGGCGGGCCTCCTTCCGGGCGTGCTGATCAGGAACTCTTCGCTCCAGTTCGTGTGCAGGTGGGTTAATATAAGGGTGGAGAATAATAAAACAGCGTTTACGGGGAACCTGAAAGGGGGGGACGTGCTCAGAATCCCGGTTGCTCACGGCGAGGGCAGTTATTATTGCACGGGCGAGGCCCTGAAAGCGCTCGAGGAAAATTCACAGGTCGTATTCAGGTATTGCGACGGTGAAGGGAACGTGACGCCCGAATCCAATCCGAACGGGTCTATCGGGAACATTGCGGGAATATGCAGCAAAGCCGGGAACGTGCTCGGAATGATGCCCCATCCGGAGAGGTGCTCGGAGAGCGTCCTCGGCGGCGCCGACGGAAAACTTATATTCGAGTCTGTAATCTCGTGGCTCGGTCTCGGTAAAAAGACGAAAAGCAAGGCATAAAAGGCGGAAGTATGACGAAGATACTATTAATAGTATTGATAATCCTGATTGCTTTCTGGCTCGGAAAAATGTCTGTCGAGGGGAAGCGGAAGAACCTGTCAAAGAGGAATTCTGAACCTGAGAACCCGGTCATCGATATAAAAGCGGAGGACGAGTGATCCTGTACTGCCCGGATTTGAGCGAATAGGGCCCCCGAAGAAATCCAAAGAGACTCGGATTAATGAGCAGCCTTTTACGGAGAGCGGGTTTGTGCGGGCTATGCCCATATGGTACTCTTTGGAATACAATTATTTAAATTTTAAAGGGGGATAGTGAGGGAGGTTAGT
>MFCJ01000051.1 GCA_001775255.1 Candidatus Dadabacteria bacterium RIFCSPHIGHO2_12_FULL_53_21 | reverse complement strand
TGCAAGCGCGTTGCCAGCTATGAAAAATCCTGTTTCCCCTATAATTGTGCCTGCCCCGGTATCAGGGTTTATTGTAAGCAGTCTGACATCAAAATCA
Source organism: Candidatus Dadabacteria bacterium RIFCSPHIGHO2_12_FULL_53_21 (assembly GCA_001775255.1). GTDB lineage: Bacteria > Desulfobacterota_D > UBA1144 > Nemesobacterales > UBA2774 > 2-12-FULL-53-21. The sequence goes on along the minus strand of MFCJ01000051.1, from coordinate 6,745 downwards.
CTCGGTGCATTATCACATTGGATTCCTGTAGCATAAAGAGTATCGGTCGCTGGATCATATGTTAAGTCATTGATTCTTCCGCAGCCTGGTCCATTTGAACTACCAATAGTGCCAATTAAACGGCCTTCTCCGGTAAACGGGTTAATCTCAATAAGTATAGAGATTTTATCCCCGTTCGTATCAGCTCGTGCGCTTGCAACTAATCTTCCGTCGCCTATCTGGGCTAATCCGCCAACACCGCTAAATCCTATCGGACCTATTTCTTTAAATGCAGCTGTATCCGGATCTACCCTATACAGACTGGCATTTAACGAACCCGTTCCTTGTACACATACATCGTCAGCAGTAACCAAAAGCACCTGCGCATTTGAAATGCCATAAGAAAGAAACAATGCTGAAATTGCTAAGAACGAAATGATAAATTTATTCATTATTCACCCTCCATTAAATAGAAATTATCAAAAAATTACATCAATCACTTCCTATTTTACTAGATTTGGTAAAATTTATCAATTGCATGCGAGGATTTAGGCTAAACTCTTTAATTTATTCAAGCAGCATTTAATTGTGAATCATGATTCCTGTCATACTCTGCTTCTACCTGAACCGGTGTGCGGTATCCATGCGCTGAATGTAGGTAGCTCCTGTTGTAATATTCAACCCACTTATCCAGTTCATGACTAAGCTCTCTTTCACTCTCCCATTCCCTTAGCCAAAGGAGCTCTTCCTTCATCGTTCTTATCATTCTCTCTGTATCCGAATTTCCTTTTGGGTTGTTATAGCTGGTAAAGGCCTGATGAACTTCCAGATTGGAACAGGCTTTCATAAAACCGAGTGAAGTAGGCTGGCTCCCGTTATCACTCATGAGCTTTAATCCATGTCCCCTTACTCCTCCGGGGAACTCCCTGTTAAGCCCCTTCTCAAGAGCTTCTAGCCACTCTCCGCTCCTTGCTTGTCTGCCACTATAGTGACCAACTATCTTCTTCGTATACCAGTCTAATACTATTACTACATATACCCAGCCACTCTCAGTCATAACCTTCGTCATATCTATTCCCCACCACTGCTTAGGTCTGTCAGGCTTAGGCTTGGGTCTCTCTGACACCCTCTTTGCCATTAGCCTTTGATTCTGCTTCACTGTCAGATTATTTTCCTTCATAAGTCTGTATACACGCTTCTTATTCACTATTACCCCATCCACGTATCTTAGATATGCCCATACCTCCGGTAACCCCAGAAGGGATGTTCTCCTTTTATATCTTTTATCCTTTCAAGTAAGTGTTCGTTACGAAGAGCTACAGAGTCAGACGGATTTCTCATATGAAGTCTTCCTCTGTTTTTTTTAATTCAACGGTGAGTGAGCCGATTATTTGCTTTAGCTCCTGATTCTTCTTGCGGAGGCGGTTTACTTCTCCACCGTCTTTTTGAGATTCAAACGCTTGATGAGCTTCAGATAAGAACTTATCTCGCCAGATGTAGTATTGGTTTTGATGTATCCCGTACTCGTTGCATATCTGTGATACAGGTCTACCGGATAAACCTTCGAGTACTATCTTGGTCTTGGTTTTAGAATCCCATCTCCTTCGTTTCATTGCTGCCCTCCCGCCGTGTTTTACAGATATTTTACTAGCTTAATTCTACTAGGTTCTTAATGGGGAGCAGTATAGGCTAACCATAGCCCGCCCCGGGAGATGTGAATAATAATTATTTATTGTCCCTAAAGGCAGGGCAGTAAGCATCCGCTTCTCCCTCTTCCCGACAGTATGGCCGTCCTATTGTCCAAAATCCTTCAAATATTGAAGCAAGAAGGCAAGTTGCGCAGGGAGCAAATTGACAATGATACCCAAGTATGCTATTAATAATGGCTTCGCCTTTTCAACGGAGGAGTTCTGTCTTCTGAAAGGTCATGTTTGAAGGAATATCTGAAAAATTAAATTCCACTCTAAAGAGGGTAAGGGGTTACGGAAAGCTCAGCGAAAGCAACGTCCAGGACGCTCTGAGAGAGGTACGTTTGAGCCTCCTCGAAGCCGACGTGAACTTCAAAGTGGTAAGGGAGTTCGTCGAATCGGTCAAGAGCCGCTCATTGGGCCAGGAAGTAATGGGGAGCCTGTCGCCGGGGCAGCAGTTCGTCAAGATCGTACACGAGGAGCTGATAAAGATCCTGGGCGATGAGAGCTCGGAGCTTGACCTTAAATCATCCCCGCCGGTCGCGATAATGCTCGTCGGGCTCCAGGGATCAGGTAAAACCACCTCCGCTTCGAAGCTCGCCAAGCACCTCAAGGAAAATCTGAAGAGGAACCCCTATCTCGTCCCCGCAGACGTTTACAGACCCGCGGCCATAGACCAGTTAAAGGTGCTCGCGAAACAGGTCGGGGTGGGTATATACGATACCAAACCGGGGGACAAGCCGTTAGAGATATGTAAAAAGGCATTCGAGGAAGCCAAGCTCGGCGGCTACGACACGTTGATAATCGATACGGCGGGCAGACTCCACATAGATGAAGAGCTCATGGATGAGCTTAAAACAATAAAGAGCGAGCTGAACCCCCATCAGGTGCTCCTGGTTGCCGACGCAATGACGGGGCAGGATGCGGTTAACGTTTCATCGAGCTTCAACGAGGCGCTCGACATCGACGGCGTCGTCCTCACCAAGATGGACGGTGACGCCAGGGGCGGTGCGGCGCTTTCTATCAAGTCCGTAACAGGGAAACCAATCAAATTCTTCGGCACGGGCGAGAAACTGGAAGCCCTCGAGGTATTCCACCCGGACAGAATAGCGTCCCGTATACTCGGGATGGGCGACGTGCTTACGTTCATTGAGAAGGCCCAGGCGGCATTCGAGGATAAAGAAGCGGAGGAAATGGCGAGAAAGCTTCTGAAAAAAGAGTTTTCCCTCGCCGATTTCAGGGACGCCATGCTCGCAATGCGCAAACTGGGATCACTCGACAGCATGACCGAGATGATCCCGGGCATGAAACAGATAGCGAATAACCCCCGGGCCCTGGAAACGGCCGAAAAAGAGATAAAAAAGACGATTGCCATAGTAAACTCCATGACCTCCGCTGAAAGGGCGAATCATACTCTTTTAAATAGCAGCAGGCGGAAGAGGATCGCCGGCGGAAGCGGCACAAGGGTTGAAGATATTAACAGGATGATAAAAAATTATATGCAGATGAGAAACATGATGAAGAATATGGGCAAAATGGGTAAAATTGCAAAAAGAATGATGAAATTTATGTAACTACTTAATATTTCGAGTAAATTTAATTACAATAGAGTATACAAGGAGGTAACAGTATTTTGGTTAAGATCAGGCTTATGAGGATAGGGTCGAAGAAAAACCCATTCTACAGGATCGTGGCGACGGATTCGCGCTCACCCCGTGACGGGAAATTTCTTGAGATACTGGGTCATTACGATCCGAGAAAGAAACCGCATCATGTAGAGATAAACACGGACAGAGTAAAGGATTGGATCAGCAAGGGTGCGCAGCCTACCGTGAGGGTAGGAAGATTAATATCTGAGTTAAACTAGATTGGAGGCGGGAACGGTATCGGGATAGAAACGACATGATGAGTATTGTCATACAATACAGGGGAGGTGTATGTTATGGAAAAGCTTACTGACCTCGTAACTTTCATCGCTAAATCGCTGGTCGATAGTCCTGAAAAGGTCGATGTTCGTGAAGTTTCCGGGGAGCAGACCACCGTTCTCGAATTGAAGGTCGCGCCCGAAGATCTGGGGAAAATCATAGGGAAACAGGGCAAGACAGCCAAAGCGATCAGGACCATTCTAGGCGCAGCCGCTGCCAAAATGAGAAAAAGGGCAGTACTGGAAATCCTGGAGTAGTTTTCACCCGTCATTCTATATGGGGCTTATCATATACGGCAGGATTACCAAAGCCCACGGTTTATCCGGAGGTCTAAAGCTATCGCCGTTCAGCCGCCGGCCTGAAAGTCTCAATTCGATTGAAAGAATCTACATAGAAACGGTCCCGGGACAGGAACCGGCCGGGTTCGATATCACGGAGTGCAGGTTCGACAAGGGCTCGGCGATTATATATCTCGAGCGAATAGAGACGTTCGATGAAGCCGAGAAGCTGATAGGGCGCAACGTATACATCGACAAGTCGGAGCTGCCGGAGCTTGAGGAAGGCGAGTACTACTGGTTCGATCTGATAGGGCTCGAAACGTATACCGAGGACGGCCGATACGTAGGAAGGGTCGAGGGCCTTATAGATAGGGCCCTCCAAAGCGTCCTCGTAGTTAAAGACGGAGTCAAGGAAGCGCTTATACCACTTTCCGAACCTATAATTAAGGAAATTAATTTAAAGGAATCGAAGATAATAATCTCTCCGATTGAAGGATTACTGACCGAGGACTAACCGGAAGACATCACCCGGAGTAATTAGCAATGAAATTCGACATTCTTACCATATTCCCCGAATTCTTCGAATCCCCTTTTTCTTTCGGAATTTTCAAAAAGGCCGTAGAGAGAAAGATAGTCGAGCTGAACACGCACGACATCAGGGATTTCACGGAAGACAAGCACAGGACGGTCGACGACGCGCCTTACGGGGGAGGAGGGGGCATGCTCATGAAACCCGAGCCGATAGGCAGGGCGATAGAGCAGATAAAGCTGAAGGGCCCAAAGTCTCTCGTTATCCTGACGACCCCAGGGGGTGAAATATTCTCGGATGAAACCGCGCGCGAGCTGTCCGGGTACGAGCAGCTTATTATCATCTGCGGGAGATACGAGGGCATCGACGAAAGGGTAAGGGAGCTTTACGTCGACAGAGAAATATCGATCGGGGATTATGTGCTCTCGGGCGGGGAGTACGCCGCGGCCGTGATCGTTGACAGCGTTTCAAGGTTCGTTCCGGGGTTCCTGGGAAACGAATTGTCCCCGGAAAGCGACTCGTTCAAGGACTCGCTGCTGGAGCACCCACAGTATACGCGGCCCGAGAATTATATGGGCAGCGGAATCCCGGAAGTACTTTTATCGGGCAACCATCAGGAGATCAGGGAGTGGAGGAGGAAGGAGAGCATAAAGAAGACGTATCTCAGGAGACCCGAGCTGCTCGACAGTGCAAGGCTTTCTCTTGACGATATAAGTGCCGTTAATGATTTGAAAAAGACCTCACGCCCAATTTTCAGGGCATATATTGCTTTAGTGCATTATCCCGTATACAATAATCGGCTCACGATTATAACCACGGCGTTCACGAACCTGGACGTCCACGATATCTCCAGGGCTGGAAAAACTTACGGGATCGAGAAATTTTATCTCGTTCAGCCCAATAGTGAGCAGCAGAAGCTCGCGGAGCGCGTGCTAAGACACTGGACAGAGGGAGAGGGGCCGGCGCTCAACAAGTCGAGGGCAGAGGCGCTGGAATTCGTGATAATCAAGGATTCGCTCTGGGACGCTGTAAAGGACATAGAAAGGATCGAGGGCAGAAAACCCAAACTAGTCGTAACGGACGCACGCCCCCGAAACAACATGATAGGTTACAGAGAGCTGAGGGAAACGATGATGAGCAATAGCGGCGATCCTTTTCTCCTGGTCTTCGGGACCGGCTGGGGCCTTTCAGAAGAGATAATGGAAAACGCCGATTACACGCTGAAGCCGGTAAGCGGATATACGGGATACAACCACCTGTCCGTGAGGTCAGCAGCGGCGATAATACTCGACAGATTATTTTCATGTACAATATGAGACAGGAGAAGTAAGATGAACGTAATAATCGAACTCGAAAAATCCATGATGAGATCGGACCTCCCGGACTTCCGTTCCGGCGACACCATCTCCGTACACTACAAGATCAAAGAGGGCGACAGGGAAAGGATACAGATATTCGAAGGCGTCGTCATAGCCAAGAAGGGCGGAGGCGTCCGTGAGACCTTCATAGTGAGAAAGGTTTCTTACGGAGTCGGGGTCGAAAGGATATTCCCGCTTCATACGCCCCTGATCGACAAGATAGAAGTCAAGAAGAAGGGGAAAGTAAGGAAAGCCAAGCTTTACTATCTGAGAGGCCGCTCCAAGAAAGCGAGCAGGATCAAGGAAAGATCGAGATACGATCAGATCGCCCCGGCAAAAAGCGCGCCGCAATTACCGGTTGAAACAGCGGCCCAGATCGAACCCGATACGGGCGGAGCGGAAGACAGCTCTACTGCTCAGTAAAAATAATCCCACGCGCGATAAACGGTATATCAGGGTCATACTGAGTGTGAAACCCGGCCTATAGCAGGGTTCCTGCGGCTTGTTTATTCCAGGTCAAGGAACTTTACGACAATATCGTCCTTAAAGTTCAGGACGAAACATGTGTGCCAGTACCCCTGTTCGTCGAAACATTCAAAGGACCATTTCTCCACATTATTAACGTTCTCTTTTTTGTCGGGCTCCCCCAACGCCTGAAGAGCTTCATCCTTGGTCATCCCGACAGCCGGGTACTTGTTTCTCATGCCCCACTTGATCTTCTTTAACACCTTCTCGTTCCTTACGACCGTTTCGGTTTTCTCCTCGCTCACGACGACTTCGTCTTTCACGGAAGCAGCGCCGCCGCTGTCGTCGATATCGATCTTCTCCGTGACGTCCTCCGACTCACAGCTCCATACGAGCACACCGTCAGCTATAACGGCAGGCGTTTCCGGCATCTCGGGTGTCATGTCCTTCACGGTTTCCTTAATATATGTCCCGGCCCTTTCATCCTTTGCGTTGATATATACGAGCGTTTTGTTCTCACACT
>MFCJ01000050.1 GCA_001775255.1 Candidatus Dadabacteria bacterium RIFCSPHIGHO2_12_FULL_53_21 | reverse complement strand
TTGCGGAGCTGCACGGCGAGGAAAGATTCGACCCCCATTATACGGACCCCGCGCTCACAGGCTCGGATGTCATCGAATATTTAATAACACTGGACGACGAAACCCTGAGCCGTGTGCATGACGTGCAGGTCACGCTCTATTACCAGGCCGTCCCTCCATCATATCTCCAGGAGCGGTTCAGGGACGCCGGTGTCGGCCCTGCCGAGAATGACGAGATTAAACGGCTCTTCTACATCACGAGTCACTTGAACGTGAATGATGCGGTGGACGAAGAAGGTATAGATGTAATAAAGGATTGGAAGCTTCCCTTGACCGGTACGACGAGAGCACTTGAGTAGCATTATCAACCGGCGGGTGCTTACCCCCTCGGCTTTAACCGGGGTAGTATTTAATATATGCACATTCAGGCGGCGATGCCTTGATTGAGACTATACCCCTCAGCTGGCTCAGGAGCGATATTGCGCATCCGAGATTCAGTTCTGTAAGGCTGCCTCTGTCCGGCCTCACATGGATTCATTCAGCCGAGATACCCTTCAACCTTTCTTTCGAAAAAATATTCGCTGAGCTCGTGAATACGTTCGGTGAAGGAATACTTATTCGAGGGTGCAGGAGTGAGGTTGCCGGATTCCTTATGGGGAGGGGGTTCACGGCGTTAAGGACGGGAGCCGAGGCCCTGATAGATTTGGGGAGCGATACTAAAGCGCATTCTTTGGCAAAGGGTATATCGAGGAGAGTCAGACAGTGGGGCAGGGTGGAGGAAATACCGTTTACGGAAGCCTGCGCGGAAGGGTTTTCCCGATTGAGGTTTGCTTCAGCGCACGCTAGGAAGCCCCAGCTCCGTTACCTTTACCACACCGGGCTCGATCCCCTGACGAGGTGCTTCATATACCGCACTCCGAGTGACAGGTGGCTCGGAGCAGTTACGGTCTCGACGTCCGCTCGGTCAGTGGCCCATACTGAAATGATATTGAGGGACAAAGAAGCCCCGCCCGGTGTCATGGAGGCTTTATTCGTAGGAACAATGGATATATTAAAGGAAGAAGGTTTCAAAGAGTTCAGTTTGGGCGAGGTTCCGTTCATCACTGATAGTTTTGATTCGGCTACTGCTCTTAACTCGGGGCAACACGTTAAAGAAAAGGTTCTCTTCTGTACGGGGTATCTGCTCAAATACGCATATAATTTCGAGAATCTATTCAGGTTTAAAAACAAGTTCCGTCCCGTGTGGAGGCCCGTTTATATTTGTGCGCCGAAGATGCCCTGGTCCGCTCTCGCCGATATGTTTGTAGAGTCCGGGTTCTATGCCCTTTCCGGATCGGCATTGATATCGTCGGTAAAGGGCCGCGCAAATTCACTCCTTCAGCTTTTGTCGTAGTTTCTCCTACCCTATACCAAATACCGGAATTTAAAACCGAATCGAAATACACGGTTGCTATGAATGACGGACTAGCTGATGATATTTCGGTCGTTGATCCTATTAAAGAAGATATTTCTTATGAAAAAATAGGCTTGGTTTGAATTTTGGTGGGGTTGGAAGAGGGTGTTCAAACCAAGCCTTGTTCTGGTTTCACTTTAATAATAACAAGTTGTTCGTTATTCTTCAAGTACTTCTTTAAGCATATATATAAATTATAATAATCACGGAGTGTTATGTCTACTCAATTTTTTCTGAAGATCCCGCGATCCTAGTTATTTCACGCCAATTACACCTCATTTTCAGGTCAGATTCCCGTTTGTTTAGCATATTCGGACCTATTCCTAATAAGTTTGATGAACTTGGAAACATCTACCTGATGTCATGTTTTAGATATGCAAGTACGGGGTAAGATTTGCGGATAAGAGCACTCCGCAGTTGATTGATGTTACACAATAAATATAAGAGGATCATGAAAATGCCATATGTATCGATTGCCCGAATGCCGTCCCGTATGGAGTTCGGAAAGGTAGAACCGGCTCGACCGGTACCGCAATAAGAATATCTCGGTAAAGGAGTGATTGAAAAATTCGTCGATCTTAATATGCAAATGCTATCGCGGGATCGTGTATAATACTGCCTTCTATAGAGAATTGATCCACATTTATGATCCAGGTCATATTTCTATCATACGTATTGATCGTAATATTTCTCAGTCTTATCCCGGGTTCCTCTGCGGGAGGAGGGGAGTATCTGGATAAGATTGCCCACGCCGTATCATACGGCATCATGGGTGTCCTGGCGTATATCGCATTTTATACGTTCAGGAAAAGGATAACTATTTTTATTTTTATGTTTTTCCTGGGCGTATCACTCGAATTGTTTCAGATGTATGTGCCCGGAAGAGTCGCCTCGGTGTATGACGCCGCTGCAAATACGGCGGGACTCGTTCTCAGCTTTCTCCTGTGCTGGATATATACATTAATTCCGAACAGCCCTCAGCCGGGAGCCGATCAGACCCGCGAGTAAATACCGGCGGCCCCGGAATCGGGAAGAAGGTGCATTAAAGTTGACGATAAGTGTCACAGGTCTAGTTAATACGGGCGGCCGGGCTGATATGTCCCGTTAAGTATCGGGATGCATTCATCCGGAAGCTTGGCATGAGTCGCCTTCCCGGTCCTCGGTTGTGATTTTATTCTTCCATCGGGCCTGAACCATCCATCGAGATCGCTCCCGCATCCGTCATCGAACATATTTAGCGGTTCCTGCGTTTCGCATAATGCGCCCCCGGGCGGGCATTTAAGCCGGACGTGGAAATGCCCGTCGTGCCCGTACCACGGTCTCAACTTGCCGAGCCATTTCTCGCCCGGATGAGTTTGACAGAGCCTTCTCTTTATAATCGGGTTCACGAATATACGGTCGACCCTCTTGTCCGAAGCGGCGATTTTGATGATCTCCTCGATCTTTACGTCCCATTTGAAATCGTCTATTCCGGTCTGATCGCTGTTGAGAACGGATTGCGGGAATATATGCGCCCTCTCGGTAATTGTAAGCTGTCTCTTTAACGCTATCGGGTGCTGCCAGAAAAGTATATCGGCGTCGAGTCCTGTCTGGTGGCTGCTGTGCTCGTCGTACATCGGCCCCCCGGTCCTCTGTGCGACGTCCCCTATGAGGAGTATGCCGCCTAACTTTTCACTGATATCCTTTGCGAGCGAGGTTATGTACTCGGTTGTCTCGGGATTGGCGTAGTACCTCCCCCTGCTGAGCCTTATGACCTGAAATCCTTCCCCGCTTACCGGTATCGGGACGGCATTCCTGATGCACCCGGCCGCGTAGGAGCCGATCGATTCCGTGACCGCGGCTTCAGCGGCTATCGCGTCGCCCGGATACGGCACGGCGAATATCGATAACAGGATTATAAATAGGCTTAAATTCGGATTTCTCGACATGTGCACGATTGAGGATTCGCTTAATGGGCTTATTAGCGCCGTAATGGCACTGCAAATCCCGTCTGGTTATTTCCCGGGAATTATACATGAATCGGAGGAATCATAAAGAGTATTGAAGAGACTTTTCGAAATCCCGGTTTGCATGTTGAGTTCGATTTATAATCAACCACATGGTTGACAAATGCGCGCCGCTCTGATATAATCAACAATATGGTTGATTATCGAACACAGAATATGGACTCGATCCTGCACGCCCTTGCGAACTCCACGCGGAGGGGCATCGTAATGCAGCTCGCCAAAAAAGACCTGACCGTGAACGAGCTCGCGGAAAAATACGATATGTCTCTCCAGGCCGTGTCCAAGCACATTCAGGTGCTTGTTAAATCGGGGCTTGTCGTGCAGGAAAAAGAAGGCCGGACTAAGCACTGCCGGGCAAACTATGAGCCGTTGAACGAAGTTTCCGACTTAATTAATGAATACAGGCGGTTCTGGGAAAAACGGCTGGACGCACTCGAAAAATATTTTGAAAAACAGAAAAAGACAAGGAGCGCGCAACATGAGCGAAAATAGTGTGGTGGTTAAGAGAGTAATAAAAGCGAGTCCCGAACAGGTATTCGACGCGTTCACGAAGCCCGAAGTCATGACGAAATGGTTTTATGGAAAAGACGATTGGACTGTCGAGGTATCCAATACATTAGAGGTCGGAGGTAAATATACCCTGACTATGATTGCGACGGATGGGAAAAAGTACATACACGTGGGCGAGTATAAAATTATTGTGCCTTCGGAAAAACTGGTTTTTACCTGGAACTCGGATTTTGTTCAGAACACGGTCGTTACGGTTCATTTCCGTCAAGTCGAAGACGGGACGGAGATTACGCTGGAACATGAATTGTTACCGACCGTCGAGGCGCGCGAGGACCACAGGAAAGGATGGACGACCTGTCTTAAAAACCTTGAGAAATTGTATGCGTGAGAAAGTTTTATTTCGGTTAATATATTATGTGTGTATATACATAAACTATGGCTAAGGAGGCTAAAAATGAGATACTTGGCAGGTATTGCGATTTTAACAGTTTTACTCTTTTCATCCGTGATAATTTCGTCATATGCGGACCCGTCCGACCAGAAAGGCGATCACCATATGGCGCCCGTTACCGGATCAAAAGAGCTCGAAAAATTAAAGACACTGGCCGGGACATGGCAGGGAACGACGGTTATGGACGGTAAAGAGGTGCCGGCCTCCGTAATGTACAAGACGTCATCTAACGGCAGCATCGTGGTAGAGACACTTTTCCCCGGTACTCCTCACGAAATGGTGTCCGTATATTACGATGAAAACGGGAAATTGGGAATGACCCATTACTGCGCGATGGACAACCAGCCTCACCTGACATTGGAGACATCCTCGGATAACGAAATAGACCTGGTTTTCGCAAACGGCACAAACCTGAACCCTGCGAAAGACGGCTATATGCACGACGTCAGTTTTGACATCAAGGATAACAACAATATGGTTCAGGAGTGGACATCCTACGAGAACGGAAAGGAAAAGGAAGTCGCAACTTTCACGTTTTCACGAGCACAGCAGTAGCGGGGACCCGCGAGTCGCTCGTATTATCCATCATCGGCAATCATTACGAATTTCAGTCGGTTTCAGAGTCGGGAGTTTGAGGGAAATTGGTTCGAAGCTCGCGTCCGGTAAGCCTCTCAGGATCGATACTACTGCTATTGGAACGATTCGCAGCGCAGAATCGCCCCTTGCGCTTGACCTCATAGGGTTTGAATAGTGAGCATGGATTATTTATCCTATCGCCGGTTATTCCTGTCGTATTTCTCGTCTGAGGCTGAGTACTCTAAGATGAATTAAGCTCATTAGACAAGAACTCGAATAGAAATTGAAATATTCCGGGAGGAGCAATGAAAAGAAATAAAACTGTATTGGTTCCAATAGTAATCCTTATGTTTCTGTCCTTCTTCTCTATCGGGGATTGTGACGGTAATAATACACAGGGCTCGCCAATCCCTGATGAAATTTTAGAAGTAATGCAAAAGCCCCTATACGCGAACGCCACCTGGAGCCTGAGTGTGGTTGACCTGGATACCGGGGAAGTAATCTATGATCTTAAACCGAACGTTCTCGCCTTTACAGGTTCGGTGAGGAAGCTTTATTCAGTCGGACTTGCGTTAAATGAATTAGGGCCTGAACACAGATTTAAAACCCCCGTCTATCGGCGGGGGGATGTTAGCCAAGACGGTACTCTGACCGGGGATTTAATTTTTGTGGCGAAAGGCGACCTCACAATGGGCGGGCGGAACACGCCGCAGGGCACAGTGGCGTTTACGAGCTTCGATCACACCGAAGCGAACTCGCTCGGCAGCGCAATTCTCACGGAGCCCGACCCGCTTGCAGGTATCGATGATCTGGCGGAACAGGTAGCGTCTTCGGGCATTAAAACAGTCGAAGGGGACGTCATAATCGATGACAGGCTCTTTGATCTGTTCAGGGTGCCGAACGGTAACGTATTAATAACGCCTATTATTATCAATGACAATCTTATAGACGTGACAATAATTCCCACGGAGCCCGGTCAGCCTGCGATAGTTGACTGGCGTCCCAAATCCGCTGCTTTCGATGTTGAAGCCGACGTTACCACTGTTCCTGCAGGGGAGAGGGAGGAGATAACGCTTTTCTCTTTCAATCCGAGCTGCATAGGTTTTGAGGGCTGCATCGGTAAGGTGCAAGGGCAAATACCGGTCGGTTTTAAGCCCGGCCTCCCGGGTGTGGAGACGCTCGTGCAAACTTTCAGTGTGCAAGACCCTGCATCCTATGCCCGGATAGTGTTCATCGAAGCATTGGAGAGGGCCGGGGTCGAAGTCACTGCAGACACGATTGCAAAGAACCAGTCTGATAATCTGCCCCCCCGGAATTCATACACGGAAGACGCCAAGGTTGCCGAGCTCGTATCACTTCCCTATTCACAATATTCGAAGCTGATATTGAAAGTGAGCCATAATCTCGGCGCGAACCTGAGTCTCATGCTTTTCGGTCTCGCCAGGGGAGTGAGGACGATAGGGGACGCCCTCGCGGTGGAAAGAGAGACCCTGATCAATGATTTCGGTCTGAAAGGGTCGGAGTTCAATTTCCCCACGAACGGGAGCGGGAGCCCTGACAGCCAGGCGGCTCCGAGCGCGACGGTAAAACTTTTGATAGAGATGAGCAACCGGGGTGTTTTCATCCCTTATTTCGATTCGTTCCCGATATTGGGCGTAGACGGCTCTCTCGCCGCAGTGGGTGTTAACCCGCCCAATCCGGTTATCGAGCCCGCGATAGGAAAAGTATTTGCCAAGACGGGAACAACCGTACTCGACGGGTTTTTCAAGGCGCAGGTCTTTGCCGGTTATATCGACGCGAAGAGCGGCAAGCGTCTCGCTTACGGTTTATACGTGAACGATATAGGCCAGCTGCAGAGCATAGCCGAGGCAATTGCGGTTTTTAGCGACGAGGGAGAAATATCGGCTATT
>MFCJ01000049.1:26788-26930 GCA_001775255.1 Candidatus Dadabacteria bacterium RIFCSPHIGHO2_12_FULL_53_21 | reverse complement strand
GAGTACGATTTTAATAACGTTAAGGCGATAGAAGAGGTCCTCCCTGAACTTTCCGTTTGCGACCTCGTCTTCGAGCTTTTTATTCGTCGCGGTTATGATCCTGACATCCACGCTTACAGCCTCGGTGCCGCCGAGGGCTCTT
>MFCJ01000049.1:0-26748 GCA_001775255.1 Candidatus Dadabacteria bacterium RIFCSPHIGHO2_12_FULL_53_21 | reverse complement strand
CGCCCGTGAACGCGCCCTTTTTATAACCGAAGAGCTCGCTCTCCATCAGGGATTCGGGTATGGCCCCGCAGTTTACGGGGACGAAGGCTTTTTCATGTCTCGAGCCGCTGTAATGAATGGCCCTCGCCACGAGCTCTTTCCCCGTACCGCTCTCGCCGGTGATTAGCACACTCACGTTCAGCTCCGATACCCGTTTTATCAGCTCGAAGACTTTTACGATGGAAGGGCTTCTTCCAATGATGTTTCCGAATCCGTACTGTGTCTCAAGCTCCTTCCTGAGCCTGGTATTCTCACGCTCGAGCTTCTTCTTTTCGAGCGATTTCTTTATTACCAGCTTAATCTCATCGATTTTGAAGGGCTTCGTTATATAGTCGTATGCCCCGAGCTTCATGGCTTCGATCGCAGTCTCGTGCGAGGCGTACGCGGTTATCATTATCACCGTAGTGTCAGGGCTCTTCTCGGTAAATTTCTTGAGTACCTCGATCCCGTTCAATACCGGCATCTGGATGTCAACGATAGCCAGGTCAAAAAGCTTCTCTTCTATTTTATCTATAGCTTCTGTGCCGTCGGCGGCTGTTTCAACGTTGTAACCGTCTTTCTGGAGCATTATCTCCAGGAATTCCCTCATGCCCGGCTCGTCGTCTACGACCAGAATATTGCTGTCATTTTGCCCCATCTGATATCTCCGTGGGGAAATCAATGTATGACATCGGCAGGCACCTCTTTAAACCTTGGCAATGTGATGACGAAAGTCGCCCCTTTCCCGCGCGAACTCACCACATTTATATTTCCATTATAACCTTCTATAACCTTTTGTACAATCGCGAGACCGAGCCCCGTGCCCACTTCCTTCGTCGTAAAGAACGGATCGAAAATCCTCGAGATGAAGTTCTCGTCTATTCCCTTGCCCTCGTCCGAAATCTCGATGACCACGTTGTTTTCTTCGGTCTTCGATTTAATTATTATCAGACCGCCGATCGGCATGGCGTCAACGGAATTGAGGAGGAGGTTCCACACCGCCTGCTTCAGGCGGTACGAATCAGCCTGGACGTATATGCCGTTTTCAACCTGGTTTATTATCTCTATGTTTCCGCGCCTTATAGTCTTCGCGAAGGATTCGACGGTATCGTTGACGATCCGCCCGAAGTCTACGAGCGTAGTGAGTTTCTGGATCGGCATCGTGAGTATGAGAAAGTCCTCGACCAGCAGATTGAGCCTCTCTACTTCCTGAGAAGCCATCCGTACGAGCCTCAGGTTATCCTCCGTAGGCTTTACGTCGCTGCTCAGTATCTCGACGGCGCCGCTGATGGCCGAAAGCGGGTTCCTCAGCTCGTGTGCGAGGCCCGCCGCAAGCTGACCGAGAAGAGCCATCTTCTCCGACGTCCTGAGGCGGTCTTCCAGCTCCTTAACCTCGGTCAGATCCTGGAATATGATAATATACCCATGAGTCTTGTCGTCTGTATCTTTCAGATCGGAGGAGGAGAAGCCGAGCGTGACCATCCTGCCGTCGGGCGCCGTATACAGCATCTGCTCCCTCTTCTTCGAAACGAGGTCCTCGAGATGGAGTCCCGTCATGAACTGACCGAGATCCTTGCCCAAAATCTTATCCTCGCCGCTTATGCCCAGGATTTCGAGTCCCGTCCTGTTAGCGGATATGATCTTGCCGTCCAGGTTCAGGGTGATTACGCCGCTCGTGAGACTCTGAATTATATTCTCATGAAGATTCTGAAGTATCCGCAGGCTTCTTTCGCTCTTGCCGAGCTCCCTGCCCGCCGTCCGGAACCTCTCCGAGAGATACCCCGAGAGGATCGCGACGAGAAGGAAACCGGTCAGATGAAAATATGTGGAAACGAGCCCTATTTCCCCCCACTCGGAGACGGAGCTCCAGATACTCCGACCGGGATCTATCGGTACCTCGGCCCTGATCTGGTAAAAGACGATCAGGACATAGACAAGGCCCGAAACGAGGGCGGTGACGTAGCTCGCAAGCTTGGTGAGCGCGATGCTCGAATAAATAATAATTAAGACGTACAAGAATATAAAAGGGCTCGACTTCCCGCCCGTCACGAAGATTACGGTCGAAGCGAGAACCAGGTCGAAGAAAAGCTGAGTGATCTTAAAAATTTTGGGGTACCGCTGAAAAAGAGACTGGAGCAGGAGAGAAACGAGGCTCAGGAAATAAATTACGGCTACGATTACCGCCAGATAAAAGGCTTCTTTCCTCGCGCCCCTGCCGTAATATATCACGGCTCCCGACCCGAGCAGGACGGTCGTTATGATCACCCTTAGTACTACCGAGCTCCTTAGACCTCCGTCAGGATTCTGAAGAACTTTCATATTCGCTTTAAGACTATACCCTCAGTTAAATTGCCGCAATGGTAATAAACACACCTCTGTCAATGAATGTACAAGAATTAAGGAAAGTTAAGCGCCGATAGTCGGTCAGTGCGTCAATTCACCCGTCAATTCGCCATGGTAGACACGAGCTTGAACATCGGAAGGTACATCGAGACGACTATGACTCCGACCGTGGCTCCCAGGACCGTTATCATGAGGGGCTCCAGCGCCGACAGCAGGGATGCGACCGCTATATCGACCTCTTCTTCGTAAAAGTCGGCAATTTTATTCAGCATATCCTCGAGGGCGCCCGTCTGCTCGCCGACCGAAATCATCTGCACGACCATCGGGGGGAAGAGCTTGGGCCTGGCCATTAGCGGCTCGGCAAGCATCTGCCCCTCGCTAATCCCTTTCCGGGCTTCGAGGATGGCTTCCTCGGTTATGATGTTGCCCGAGGCCTTCGCCGTAATTTCGAGTCCGTCCAGTATGGCAATACCGCCTGCCGTAAGCGTAGCGAGCGTCCGGCAGAACCTCGCGATAATAGTCTTCAGCAGCAGCGGCCCCACGAGCCACAACTTGAGCAGGAACGCATCGAAGAGTCTTCTTATCTTGTACGATTTACTGTAGCTAAACCCTGTAAGGAAAAATATGGCTGCGATAGCTATCAATATATAAAGAATATTATGTCTCGTGAAAAAGCTGATATCGACCACCAGCTGTGTTAAAGCAGGCAGGGCCGTCCCCATATCCTTGAACATCTCGGCGAACACGGGAACGACGAATATTATTACAATCGCAAGGACCATAATGGCTACGCTGATGACTACCGCGGGATAGATCATGGCCCCTTTAATCTTTCTCTTAATCGTATCCATTTTTTCGAGATAGCTTGCGAGCCTCTGCAGGATCACGTCGAGCACGCCGCCCGTCTCGCCGGCTTTAATAAGCTGGGTATAGAGGTTGCTGAACACCTTCGGGTGCTTCGCCAGGGAATCGGAGAACGTGGAACCGGCCTCGACGTCCTCTTTCACCCTGACAATTATCTGCTTGAATTTTTGATTCGGATGCTGGGACGCAATGATATCGAGCCCCCTCACGAGCGGGAGTCCGGCGTCTATCATCGTCGAGAGCTGCCTCGTAAAGATTACGAGGTCCCTGGTGGATATCGAGCCGAAGGCAAAGTTTAAACCGAAGAGCTTGCCCTTTTCCTTTATCCGGTTCGGTATAGGCTGTATCTGCATCTGCCTGAGACGGGCCAGCACCGCAGACCTGCTGGGGGCGTCCATCTCGCCCTTCTTTATCGTCCCTCCAAACCTGCCTTCCCAAACGAATACCGGCATTACGGGTTCCCCTCTTTCTGCATCATCGCATTTTCATGTCTCTTCATGCCGCACCTTGGAGGCTTATTGCCTCATCACACGCTCTTTCGAACCTTCCGAGGAAGAGCGTTCGCTTATCATTCGTTTTATTTCTTCCGGCTCCTGAGATTTCCCCATAGCATCGTCGTAACTGATGAGCTTCCTCAGGTACAGATCAGTGAGGCTCTGGTTAAGGGTCTGCATCTTCCACTTCTCCTGCCCGATCTGCTGCTGTGAATAGATCTGATGCACTTTGTCCTCGCGTATGAGGTTCCTGATCGCGGGGTTGGGTATGAGCACCTCCACGGCGAGCACGCGCCCTCCGCCGATCTTCGGTATCAGCGTCTGACAGAGTATGCCTTCGAGTACGAATGACAGCTGAGCTCTTACCTGCGACTGCTCGTGCGGGGGAAAAACGTCTATGATACGGTTGATAGTCTGCACAGCCGTGTTCGTATGGAGTGTCGCGAGAGTGAGGTGCCCGGTCTCGGATAACGTGAGCGCCACCTTTATAGTCTCGAGGTCCCTCATCTCTCCTATGAGAACTACGTCCGGGTCTTCCCTTAAAACGCTCTTGAGAGCGTTTGCGAAACTCTTGGTGTCGCTCCCGACCTCCCTCTGATTGACCACGCAGTTCTTGTGGTCGAAGACGTACTCGATGGGGTCTTCGATTGTAACGATATGCTCGTGCCGCTCCTTGTTTACCTGGTCGACGACGCTCGCGAGGGAAGTCGTCTTACCGGAGCCGGTGGGACCCGTAATTACGATCAACCCCCTCGGCTTCCTGGCGAGGTCTGCGAGCACTGGGGGCAGCCCCAGGTCCTGATAGCTTTTCAGCACGAATGGAAGCAGCCTGAATGCGCCCGCGACTGCGCCCTTCTGGGTGAATACATTGCCGCGGAAACGGCCGAGATTCTCCTTTCCGAAGGAGAAATCGAGCTCCCAGTTCTCTTCAAACCTGTGCTTCTGCATGTCGGTCAGCACGCTGTAGCAGATGTCTTTCGTATCGGTAGGGGTAAGCGGGGGATGCTTGACCGGGACCAGCTTGCCGTCGATCCTGATCATCGGCGGCACGCCCGCAGTTATATGCAGGTCCGATGCGCCGTTTTCAACCATGAGTTGTAGAAGCTTGTCTATCGCTATCGACACTCTATCCTCCGCAGATTAATCATCAGCCGCTGTATTCCTCACGACTTCCTCGATCGAGGTAATACCATTTTTCAGCTTCTGAAGGGCGCTTTGCCTGAGCGTTCTCATGCCCTGCCTGAACGCTTCCCGCTTTATTTCGAGAGACGAGGCGCCGCTGAGTATGAATTCCTTGAGCTCGTCGGTCAATTCCATAACCTCGAACACGGCGAGCCTGCCCTTGTACCCCGTACCGGAACACGTCTTGCAGCCTTCGCCCTTGCCTTTATAAACTATGTAATCGGAAACCTCCTTGGGAGGCACCCCGAGATCTATCAGTACCTGGGGAGCGACCTCCGTTTCCTGCTTGCAATCGTGACAAACCACCCTTACGAGACGCTGAGCCACGATGGCATTGAGGGACGCTGTGACGAGGAACGGCTCTACGCCCATGTTGAGGAGCCTCGTTATGGTAGACGGGGCGTCGTTGGTATGGAGGGTCGAGAGGACGAGGTGCCCGGTAAGCGCCGACTTAATCGCTATCTCCGCCGTTTCGTAATCCCTGATCTCGCCGACGAGGAGGATATCCGGGTCCTGCCTTAGGAACGACCTTAAACAGGAAGCGAATGTTAGACCGATCTCCTCGTGCACCTGCACCTGGTTTACACCGGGGAGACTGTACTCCACGGGGTCTTCGGCCGTCGAGATGTTTACGTCTATCTGGTTTAGATCCATGAGGCTCGAGTAGAGGGTCGTCGTTTTACCGCTGCCCGTCGGGCCCGTGATCAGCACCATGCCGAACGGCTGGTATATCGACCTCCTGAATACCTCGAGCTGGTCCTCATAAAACCCGAGCTTGGTCAGGTCCAGCTGCAGAGATTCTTTGTCCAGAATCCTCATGACGACCTTTTCTCCGAACAGGGTCGGAACCACGGAAACACGGTATTCCATTGTCCTGTTCTGGGTCATCTTCACCTTGATTCGGCCGTCCTGGGGGAGCCTCCTCTCTGCTATGTCGAGGTTCGACATTACCTTTATTCTCGATGATACCGCGTTTTTGAGCTTTAACGGCGGGTGCATTATATCGTACAGCATCCCGTCTATCCTGTACCTTACCCGGAGAGATTTTTCGTAAGGCTCGATATGTATATCGCTCGCGCCCTTCCTGATCGAATCCATCAGCAGATGGTTTACGAGCTTGATTACGGGGGCTTCTTCCGAGGCCCTTTCGAGGTCGTTGAGGTCTATATTTTCTTCGCCGCTTATCTCGATGAGGAAGTCATCGAGGTCGCCCATGAGCTTGTCTACCACGGCCGTGTTCTCCTGGGCCTTCCTCGTGTCTTCCCATTCCTGCTGAGAGCCGTAGAACCTCTCGATCGCATTTCTTATGGACCTTTCCGAAGTCACGACGACTTCGATGTTGTGACCGGTGGCGAACTTGAGGTCATCGACAGCGAAAATATTTGACGGATCGGACATTGCGACGACCAGTGTAGAACCGGATTTGTTTATCGGGATAAGTTTATGTTTTATTGCGGATTCTCTGGAAACGGATTTCAAAATGTCGATCGAGATATCGAACTGGTCGAGATTAATTGCGGGCACCCCGTATTGCTTGCTCAGATACGCGACCAGCTGGTGCTCGTCTATATATCCGAGGTTGAGGAGGGTCTCCCCAAGCCTTTTCCCCGTTTCCTTCTGCTCCTGTATGGCGGTTTTGAGCTGATCAAGGTTTATTACATCCTCTTTGATCAGTATATCGCCCATCTGTGCGCTTACTCGCTGCTCTTTCATCTCTATTTTGTCGTTTTCCGGGTCCCTATTAAGTTACGGTTGATATGCATCTCGGTTCTTCAGCCCCGATGGCTTGGGTCAGAAGCCTTGCGCCATATCTTTTCGAACAGATTCCCCTTATACAAGTATAGGCCCAATCCCGCGTATATAGTTGATCTGCTTTAAATAAACCCATGCACATCAACCATCTACTAGAAAATAGCAAAATATATGCCATGGAACCAAAGAAGCCCGGTCAGCACATAAGTTACTAAGATGACAATAAAATCTTAAGAATTTCGTGTAACCCGCAGTTATCACTAACGATTTGAGATGACGAATATTGTAGTGCAGAGACTTTATTTGTCACCGGGATGGGGCATTACACAAAAGAGGAATGACAGAATTAAATATTTCATAATAGAAGCAAGTTATGGAATGCATACGGCGTCCGGATCAATTTTTTTCCGTCATGGGCGGCAGGCTTACGTCGATGACGGGTTCAATCCGCACCATAATACCCTCGTTCGGGTAGAATTAAGCGCATGAGCGAAGAAAAGCGGATAATAATAGCAGGCGGCGGGCTCGCGGGTTCGGAGGCGGCCCATGCGGCATCGAAATTAGGCATTAAAGTCAAATTATACGAGATGAGGCCGGTTAAAATGTCCCCGGCTCATGATACCGGCGACCTGGGAGAGCTCGTATGCAGCAACTCTCTAAAATCCGACTCCATCGAAAATGCGAGCGGAATACTAAAAGAGGAGATGAGGCAGCTGGGCTCCCTCGTCATAGAGGCAGCCGAGAAAACACGCGTCCCCGCGGGTAAAGCCCTTGCTGTGGACCGGATCGCCTTCGCGCGGTATATCACCGGGAAACTCGAAAATAATCCGCTCGTCGAGATAGCGAGGGAGGAATTCAGGCAGATTCCGGAATCTCCCGGCACACCGCTTATAATCGCGACCGGGCCCCTGACGTCGGAGGCTCTCGCAGAAGACATCCGGGATCTAACCGACTCCGGTCATTTATATTTCTACGACGCGATATCCCCCATAATCGACGGGGATTCGATAGATTACTCGAGGGTTTACAGGGCATCGAGGTATGAGAACGGGGGGGAGGGAGAAGGAGATTATATAAACTGCCCTATAAACAAGGAGGGATACTACGCGCTCGTAGAGGAGATATTGAAGGCCGAGAAGACCGAGACGAGGGATTTTGAAAAGGGGATCTATTTCGAGAGCTGCCTGCCGGTCGAGGAGATAGTCGAGCGGGGCAGGGATACGTTGAGGTTCGGTCCCGCGCGGCCTGTGGGTCTAAGGGACCCTCGCACCGGAATTACGCCCTATGCCGTCGTCCAGCTGAGGTCCGAGAACATAGAACGCTCGATGTACAATATGGTCGGGTTTCAGACGAAGCTCAAATATCCCGAGCAGCGGAGGATATTCAGGATGATTCCCGGACTCGAGAAGGCCGACTTCATGAGGTACGGGAGCGTCCATAGAAACACTTACATCGACTCCCCGAGGCTGCTGCACGAAACGCTTCAGCTTAAGAACCATGACCGGATATTCTTTGCCGGTCAGATAGTAGGGGTCGAAGGGTACATCGAAGCAGCGGCTATGGGCATCATAGCGGGTATCAATGCGGCAAGGGCCGCCATGTGCGAGGCACCCATAGTCCCGTCCCCTGAGACCGCAATCGGCTCTCTCCTCAGATATATATCGGACGGGAGTATCAAGAACTTTCAGCCGATGAACATCAATTTCGGACTATTCACCCCTCCAGGGGAAAAAGTCCCGAAATCCCGGAAGAAAAGTTACATTGCGGAAAGGGCCCTCGGGGCCATGTCCCGGTTTTGCCCGTTCCAATCGCCGTCAATTTAAACGAATAAGGTCCCTCACGGAAAGGTTTTTCACACTTTAAAGTCACACTATAATATAGGCAATACCTTATCATTTTCACTTGACAATTAAACCAAAGTGGTCTAATTTTTAAACTATGTTGCAGAATAAAGCCGAAGTGAGTCTTCCTGATAAGATATATTTCCGGATCGGGGAAGTAAGTGATTTTACCGGGATCAAGCCCTATGTGCTAAGGTACTGGGAGAGCGAATTCGAAGAGATAACCCCGATCAGGAGAAAGTCGCAGAGACTTTATGACCGTGAGGCCATACATACGATAATAAAGATTAAAAATATGCTTTATGAGCAGAGTTTTACGATAGCCGGCGCCAAGAAGAAGCTTAAAGAAGAAGCCAATCAGAAGCGTGTCAGCACTAAGGTAAACGTTTTGCTGCATGAAGTATTGGGCGAATTGAAATCCATTAAGCAGAACCTGGGTTAGTTTATTCGCCTCCCCCTCTTTCCATATAGAAACTTTCCATAGCACTCATACGGGGTGTAGCGCAGCTTGGTAGCGCATCGGCATGGGGTGCCGAGGGTCGCCGGTTCGAGTCCGGCCACCCCGACCATGTAAAGACACTGATAGTTTGCAGAAGAGGGTGCATGCAACAAGTAGGAACTCCCTTTTATTTGGACAATCTCTCTAAAATTCGCTATCATTGTAATTGACGAAGGTCAAAGATATTTTTAACCTATACAAAATAATGGCATATCTTGCTAAAAGTTATGTCAGAAAATAATCAAGGTTCAAAAATATCCGAAAACTTGAAAAAAATTCGGTGGGACAAGGATATTTCTCAAGTTTACCTCGCCAAGCTAGCGGGTTTGTCGCTGAATACATGTGTTATAGTGGAATCTAACACAGATCCAAATCCGACCATTGAAACACTGACAAGAATCGCTAAACCGCTAGAACTCAGAGTTGATGATTTAATCAAGCAATCATGACAAAAGCACCACAAAATATCTTTGAAAGAATTGACGCCCTTGCCTCTAAATATTCTGCAACTCTCAAAACAATGATGGACGCAAGGATTATGGAAATGGAATCAGATGACAATTCCCACTATTTGCTTTACAGAGTTTTGGGCGTAACAGACACGGAAGGAAAGTTGATAGATGAATATCAAAATAAAGGCCGATTTTTATATAAGTATGCCGGCTCATTTTTGGAAGAGGCCACCATTCTCTGTTTTGAAGAGAAATTCCCAAGCGCTAAAAGGAAATTAAGGATACCCAACAAGTTAGGTACCCGTCCTTCTACTTTCGAGATCGATTGTTTGGTAGGCAAGGAAGCATTTGAGATCAAATGGAGAGACGCCACTACAGACGGAGATCATATAACCAAAGAGCATACCCGCGTCAAAAATATAAAGAATGCAGGCTATAAACCTATCCGAATCATGTTTTATTACCCGAATAGAAAACAAGCTATACGCATCCAGGAAACGCTAAAGACTATCTATGCGGGCGTTGGTGGTGACTACTATTTCGGTAAAGGAGCTTGGAAAATTATTAAAAAGAAAACCGGCGTTGATTTGTTGGAGATTGTAGAAAAAATCGCCCAAAGCCGAAGGAAATAATTATGATACTCAAGGGAGATTGTTTAATAGAACTAACAAAAATAAACGACAAGTCCGTCGATTTGGTCTATCTTGACCCTCCTTTCTTTACGCAAAAGAAACACTCTTTGAAATCGCGCGATAACTCAAAAGAGTATTCTTTTGAGGATACTTGGATGAACATCGAAAGCTATAAAAATTATATCCAAGAAAGACTGATTGGGTGCAAAAGAGTTCTCAAAGATACTGGCAGTATCTTTTTTCACTGTGACAGAACCGCTTCACACTATCTCCGTATAGCTCTCGACGAGGTTTTTGGTATGCGTAATTTTCAGAGTGAAATTGTCTGGTCTTACAAGAGATGGTCAAATGCAAAAAAGGGATTGCTTAATTCTCATCAAATAATTTACTTCTACAGTAAATCTCTGCATTTCAAATTTAATAGAACCTTCGAGTCGTACTCTCCAACAACAAACATTGATCAAATCTTCCAAAAAAGGGTGCGCGATGAGAATGGAAAAACAAAATACAAGAAAGCAGAAAACGGCGGGTATGAATTGACTGAACAAAAGAGTGGCGTGCCATTATCAGACGTATGGGAAATTCCATATTTGAATCCAAAAGCAAATGAGCGAGTGGGTTATCCTACGCAAAAGCCAATTATTTTACTAGAACGAGTAATAGAGCTCACTACTGATAAAGGAGATATTGTGCTCGATCCGTTTTGTGGAAGCGGTACAACTCTAGTCGCGGCTGTGCTACTAAACCGAGAATATATTGGAATTGACATATCTCAAGACGCGATTGAATTAACAAAAAAGCGATTAGCAAATCCCGTTAAGTCTGATTCTCTTTTACTCAAAAATGGCAAAGACTCTTATTTGAATCAGGATAAGGATATTTTGGAAATTTTGAAGACAATTGAAGCAGAGCCAGTACAAAGAAATAAAGGCATTGACGGGTTTCTTAAAATCAAAAATGCAATGAAGCCCGTACCAATAAGAATTCAACGTAGATCGGAAAGTTTAGAGAGTGCAAAGAATCTTTTACTTAAAGCGAGTAGGAGAAATGGATTTAAATTAGCGGTTTTGCTCAAAACTAATGACAATACTGAATCTACCCTATTTAACTTTCCAGAGGTGGAAGACAATAATCTTTTTATTGTTGAGAACGTTTCAATGATTCCTAGTTTGAAAAGCAAACTCGAAATGCTTATATGATTTCAAGGCATTATGGCTCCACGACATTTAATTAATGATGATGGTGCTCCTTTTGAGTCCCCTGAAATACAAACTTTATGCGATGAATTAGATGCTTTGGATGATGATAGGCGTACAGAGTATCGAAATCAAAACGCTTCGGCTATCGCTCAACACAGTGCGGCAAAGCTTTTGATTGTCTCCGGCCCAGGGACAGGTAAGAGCCACCTGTTTTTGGAGCGAATAAAGCAATGGTATCAACAAAACCCTAACGCTAGGGTATTTGTAACAAGTTTTGTTAGAAAGTTGGTTGCAGATTTACAAAATGACATTGATACAGACACTGATTTGTCCACTGAACAGAAAAGAAACATCACCGTATCAACATTACATAAATTTGCACGAAGAATTGTAGAACGAAACCACGGCACGTCAGAATGGAGATTCCAACGCTTCTTTCGAATAATTGGTCAATTCTGGAAAGAAGTTGTATGGGAAGATGTGCTCGCATTTTACCCTTTACTCGACAAAAATGAATACTTGTGGAAAAAGTCTGAAGAACAGTTACACAATTCCATATTTGAGCAATCAGAAGAATGGCGAAACTTAAAAAGAGTTTATTTTAAGCTTTGCAAATATTTTAATGCAACAGGCTTTGCAGATCTAATTACACGTGCCATAGACGCGTTAATAGAAAACCCTGATCTTAGGGAAAGCGATCATTTTATTGTTGACGAGTATCAAGACTTCAACTCCGCAGAGGACACACTG
The DNA here is from genome assembly GCA_001775255.1 of Candidatus Dadabacteria bacterium RIFCSPHIGHO2_12_FULL_53_21. Lineage (GTDB taxonomy): Bacteria > Desulfobacterota_D > UBA1144 > Nemesobacterales > UBA2774 > 2-12-FULL-53-21. The sequence continues at coordinate 14,722 of MFCJ01000049.1, read as the reverse complement.
ATAAATCTATTAGTGGGTGAACCAAATGGCATGTTAGTCGTAGGGGATGATGAACAGGTGCTGTATGACAAACTAAAATCGGGAAAGCCAACCTTAATACGAACTCGTTATAGAGACGTCAATTTTGCGAAAGCCATGCTTCCTTTTTGCGGTAGAAGTAGCTTTCACATCACAAAGACCGCAGGACATTTTATCCAACAAAACCGAGTGGCGGAATGTATAGAAAAAATCTATTTACCAATCAAAACGGCGGATATTCACCCCAAGGTGCAAGTTATTGCATGTGCAAGAGCACAAACCGCCGTTGATTATATTGAGAAATTTGTGAACGAGAATAAAACTGCTATTGACGAGCGTAAAAACAGTCTTGAAGCAGGACAAGAAAAGGATGCATTTCTCCTCATACTGACACCAGCCAAGGAAGTCAATTTTTACTCAAAGGCAAAAGAAACAGTTGTGCGAATTGTAGCGGAGTATCAAACTGATAATCGTAAATTTTCGGAAGATTATTATAAAATCTTGAGTTATTGCTCGCTAGTAAATAACCCACAAAACAATTTCACCTTTCGAAAAGTTCTCTACTACGAAGAAATCCCAGAGGCAAAGGTGCATGAATTGATTGTGAGGGCTATGCGGAACGGCCAAAACCTTTGCGACCTTGACGCTGAAGAAATCCAATATGCAATGCAAAAGTGCAACGAAATTAAAATCATACTTGATAACGAGGACGGACGAATAGAAAAAAAAATAGACGAGATTGCACGTCATATCACAATAAACGACAAGGACAAACTGAAAAAAGATATTGCACGAAAATCTATCAATAATGAAGAAATAGCAAGGCTTGAGCACGAAGAAGAGGAGGAAGCAGAGTTGGAAGAGATCGAAGTTAAGAAAATGAGCGCAGTTGAATTGATGACAATAGTAGGTTCAAAGGGTTTGTCCGCCGACCATGTAATTATTATCGGATTTGAAAATGTTAATATGAATTATGTAACAATCAATGCGTTCTATGTCGCCATGACACGAGCCAGGCAGACCCTACACATCCTCACCGCATTAAGATCAGGTGGTGCGAGAGAAGCGCATGCATTCCTAGAGCAGCTACCTGATGACCACATAGAATACTACAGTTACACAAAAAGCAATCACACGAAAACTCGCTATCGTAACAAATCAGAATTTAAAAACTACATGATTCGACTAAACAATTTCGCGCGTAGAAATTGAATGAAGAGAAGACTTACTCGTATAATATAGTATCATCTGGGGTCGGGTTTCTCAAAGTCAAAATCCTCTCATCAGAAATAACGCCTATTCGAAAATATTCAACAATCTTAAATGGTTTGCTCAAAACACTTGCCCGGCGCTGTCAATTGTGTATTTTCTATTGCCTGGCCGGATGATTCCATCCCATCGGCAAATAAAACATGCCTCCGACTATACTCATATCAAACGACGACGGAATAAACTCGGAAGGGCTTCACAAGCTCCACGAAGCCATGAAACCCCTGGGGGAAGTCTACATAGTAGCTCCGGACAGGGACCAGAGCGCCGTGAGCCATTCGTTGAGCCTTTACCGTCCGCTCAGGATCGAGCAGATATCGGATAATGTTTACACCGTGGACGGGACCCCTACTGACTGCATCAACCTGGCCGTAAACGGGATACTGAAAGACAGGAAGCCCGACCTCATCGTCTCGGGAATAAACAAGGGAGAAAACTTGGGCGACGATATAACGTATTCGGGTACAGTGAGCGCGGCCATGGAAGGAGCACTCCTCGGAATCAACTCGATCGCTATATCGTTAGCGACGAAGGTAGATTTCAACTTCGATGCGGCTTCCCATTATTCTCGGATTATTGCGAATTACGTGCTGGAAAAAAGGCTCCCGGAGGATACCGTTCTGAACGTGAACATCCCCAACCTCCCTGTCGAGAAAATTAAAGGTGTCCTGGTGACGAGACAGGGTAAGCGCGTATACGGAGAGCCGGTAGTGGAAAAGGTCGACCCCAGGGGGAAAAAATACTACTGGATCGGGGGATACGAGCTCGGGTCCGTCGAGATAGAGAACTCGGACATGACAGCCGTGAGGGACGGCTACGTCTCGGTGACGCCGATAAGCCTCGACCTCACTAATTATGGATTCCTCGAGAGACTCAGATCAGACCTGTCCCAGGAACCCTGATTTTCAACGCACCGGCAAACGCGCTCCGGGGTCCGGAGACCAATCCCGTGAATACCTCCCTATATATAAGCAGCCACACTGTTATTCCGGCTAAAGGCGGTTTAACGGGATCTCGTTACCCTTATCATCGGCGGGCATGCTCGCTGCCTTCGGTGAGGCCGCAAAATTAACGTTTTTGATCAAGTATGAAGGTAAAACATCCACTGAAAATAGAATTTAAGCGTCCTGAGTGGTATCATATTGTCTGTGAGGCAGATTCGGTTAAAACACCTGAAAAAACCGCGTAAAAAATCCTTCCTCCCTTTTATAATCGGCTCGGTATTCTTTCACCTGCTCATCCTGGCCATTATTCTGGTTTATCAGTTCGAAATCATAGGGAAACAGGCGAAGAAAGAAAAGAAGGAACCGGATTATATCGAGATTACCGAGCTGCCCGTACCCAAGGAAAAGGAAACAAAGCCGCCTCAAGAGACCAAGCGGCTCGCAGAACGGTCACACACTGCAAAGGAAGAAAAAACCAGAGACGAGTTCACGAAGAGGTCGGTAGCGCTCCCTCCGCCGCAAAAACCGGCAGCCCCGCAGAAACCGAAACGTGAAGTAAAGAAGCAGGAACCAAAAAAAACAGCTAAGAAGCAAGAGACTAAAGCAAAGACCGCCGAAAAACCAAAACAAGAGACTAAAGGGCAGAGTATTACGCGCGAGGACCTGCTCCGCGACAAGACCCTGGCGTCACTCCCCAAGGAGCAGCTCAAAGAAGATACCGGCAGTCAGAAAGCGACCAGCCAAAAATACGAGGAACGGGCCGTTCCCAACATATCGAAGGAGCAGCTGTTCAGCAACGTCCCGAATACATTCCCCCAGAGCTCGCAGGGCACTCAGGATTATCTCGGGGCGCGTGACGTAAACATGAGGGAGGACACGGTCGAGCTTAGCACAACCGAATTCAGATACCTGTCCTATTTCTCAAAGTTAAAGAGTCAGATAGAAAGCGTCTGGAATTACCCGGAAGAATCTCGTTATCGGGGTGAAGAGGGGCAGCTGTTCCTCGTGTTCACGATTAAACGAAACGGAGACCTCGAAAATATCGAGCTATTAAATTCTTCCGGATACGCGCGTCTCGACAACGAAGCCATAAGGGCAATCAGATCGGCTTCCCCCTACTCTCCTTTCCCCGAAGGCTGGGGAGCTATGGAGAGACTCCACATCAAAGCGACATTCATTTATCAATTCGGCGGATTCATCAGGTAGTCATCATGATAAGGGTCCTGAGTGTCATCTTATGACCACGCCCTGATCCCCCTTACCCCTTTTTACTATTTCCCCTATCAGGTACGCCTTTTCTTTAAGCAGGCGCAGCTTCTTCAGTACCCGGCCCGCGTCTGAAGCAGGCACAATAATCACGAGCCCTATACCGCAGTTGAACGTCCTCCACATCTCCTGAGCGTCTATTCCACCATCCCTCTTGATAAGCTCCATAACGGGCGGGAGAGTCCAGGAAGAAGAATCCAGGAGAGCAGCGCATTTTTTGGGCATCACCCTCGGTATGTTTTCGAGGAGCCCGCCGCCCGTGATGTGGGCTATCGCCTTGATGTTGAACGCCTTCCTCAGCTTACGGACCGTCTTCACGTATATCCTCGTCGGCTCGAGCAGCTCGTCGGCAAGCGGTCGCGTCAGGGGTCCGGGCGAATCCCCGAGCTCGTATCTCTTCTTCCCGAGGAGCACCTTTCTCGCAAGCGAATACCCGTTTGAATGAAGCCCGCTCGAAGCGAGCCCTACGACCGCGTCCCCCGGCCGGACGTCCGAGCCGTCGATGATCTCATCCCTGTCCAGTATCCCCACAGCGAACCCCGCGAGATCGAACTCGCCTTTGCCGTAAAACCCCGGCATCTCGGCCGTCTCTCCCCCGAGGAGCGCGCAGCCCGCCTCCTTGCACCCCTTCACTATGCCCTTTACGATCTCCGCCCCTTCCCCGGGATCGAGCTTCGAGGTGGCGATATAATCGAGGAAGAAGAGGGGGTCCGCGCCGCAGGCGATTATATCGTTCACGTTCATGGCGACTAGGTCTATCCCGACGGTGTCGAGCCTCCCCGTCATGAAGGCGATCTTGAGCTTCGTGCCGACGCCGTCAGTAGCGGCTACGAGCACGGGCTTCTTATACTTCTTCAGAGGAATCTCGTACGCGCCCGAGAAGCCGCCTATCCTGCCGAGCACATGCTTGTTAAACGTGGATGCGGCAAGCGGCTTTATCAGGTCGACGAAGAGGTTCCCGGCTTCTATATCGACGCCTGAGCCCTTGTAAGTGGTCTTCGCCATAACGAATTGAAAAGATACCTGAGAGGGGGTTTTTGTCTATGAAACGCGCCGCAGTATATCTTCCGGCAATCCCGGCCCTCCAGGCGTTCAACCGCAGCCTGTCCCGTGCTATCCGAAGCGATATCTTTAATCCCCTCGATTTCCAAAAAATATAATTAATGGTATTATTTTTCCTCGAATTTTCTGGGCTGAAGGATATTAAATGACATTTCAGGAACTGATACTATCTCTCCAGAACTACTGGGCTAAAAAGGGCTGCGTTATCATGCAGCCCTACGACCTGGAAAAGGGGGCGGGGACGTTCCATCCGGCGACGTTCCTGAGATGCCTCGGACCCGAGCCCTGGTATGTAGCCTACGTCGAGCCTTCGAGGAGGCCCACGGACGGCAGGTACGGGGATAACCCGAACAGGCTCCAGCACTACTACCAGTTCCAGGTGTTGATAAAGCCCTCGCCCAACGACATACAGGACTTATATCTCGACAGCCTGAAACACCTGGGCATAGACCCGCTCGCGCACGACATAAGGTTCGTAGAGGACGACTGGGAATCCCCGACCCTGGGCGCGTGGGGCCTCGGCTGGGAAGTGTGGCTCGACGGCATGGAGATCACCCAATTCACGTATTTCCAGCAGGCCGGAGGCATAGACCTGAAGCCGGTCTCCGCGGAACTGACATACGGCACAGAAAGGATAGCAATGTATCTCCAGGGCGTGGAGAGCGTGTACGACCTCGAATGGACAAAGGGGATCACGTACGGCGAGATCCACCAGAGGGACGAATTCGAATTCTCGACCTACAACTTTCAGGAATCTGACCCCGTGATGCTGCGGGACTTATTCGATAAATTCGAGGCCGAGTGCAGGAAGATCATACAGAAAAAGCTACCCCTGCCCGCTTACGACTACTGCCTCAAATGCTCTCACACGTTTAACCTCCTCGACGCCCGGGGGGCGATAGGGGTCACCGAGCGCGCCTCGTACATCGGCAGGGTGCGGGCGCTCGCCAAGATGTGCGCGGAGGGATACCTCCTCGAAAGGGAGGAAATGGGCTTCCCGCTCGCGAAAAAGAATCCATGGCAAAAGAGCTGATACTAGAGATTGGAACCGAGGAAATCCCCGCCGGCTTCATGAGGGATGCCATCGATAAACTGTCGGAGAGCGCATCCGGGGAGCTTGCCGGGAACGCGCTCGCTTACGGGAATATTTCGTCCTACGGCACCCCGAGAAGGCTGACGCTCCGGGTCACGGACCTCACGGACAATCAGGAAGACAGGTCGAGGGAGTCCTACGGCCCTCCGGTGAGAATTGCGTTCGACGAAAAAGGGAACCCGACAAATGCGACGATCGGGTTCGCTAAATCCCAGGGTGTCGACGTAAAAGACCTTGTAACCGTAACGAGGGACAGGGGCGATTTCCTGGCCGCGGTGAAAAAAATAAAGGGGCAGAAGACGGAAAAACTCTTAAAAGAATTGCTTCCCAGGATAATTACCGGCCTCCCCTTCAGAAAATCCATGAAGTGGGGCGACGGGGAAGCGGTATTCGCGAGACCGATAAGGTGGCTGCTCGCGGTCTACGGCGGCAAGACGATTCATTTCAATATCGAGGAAGTAAAGAGCTCATCCAAATCCCGCGGCCACAGGTTCATGAGCCCCAAGCCCTTTACGGTCTCGGGCTGGGACGATTACGCGGAAGGGCTCGAAAAGGGGTTCGTCGTACTCGATCAGGACCGGAGGAAAAGCATAATAGAAAAGGGGATAAACGATCTCGCTGAGAAAATCGGGGGGACCGCGCTTAAGGACGAGGAGCTCCTGGAAACCGTTACCTACCTGGTCGAATACCCGGTCATTCTCAAGGGTGATTTCGAAGAGGATTTCCTGAAACTCCCAAAGGAAGTCCTGATCAGCGTGATGAAAAACCATCAAAAATACTTTCCGGTGCTTTCACGGTCAGAAAGCGGGAAGCTCATGCCCCATTTCATATTCGTCGCCGGGACTAAGGCCAGGGACGAGAGGGTCGTGGCGAAGGGGAACGAGCGGGTCATCCGGGCGCGGTTCACAGACGCGAGGTTCTTCTACGATGAAGACAGGACTATGCCGCTCTCAGATAAGATCGGGAAATTAAAAGACATGGTCTTCCTCTCAGACCTCGGGACGTATTACGATAAGACCGAGAGGTTAAAGGCGCTCGCCGGGGTTATCGGCGGGCAGCTCGGCATGGAACCGCTGACAGACGTAATCCGCGCAGCAGAGCTGTCGAAGGCGGACCTCGCTACCCAGATGGTATTCGAATTCCCCGAGCTCCAGGGCATCATGGGCAAATATTATGCGCTCCTCGCCGGGGAGAAAGACGGGGTCGCGAGGGCGATAGAAGAGCAGTATATGCCGACCTCCCGCGAAGGGGACCTGCCAGGGACCGATATCGGCTCCGTTCTGAGCATCGCCGACAAACTGGACACGATCTCGGCGTGTTTTATATCCGGACTCATCCCGACAGGCACTTCCGATCCCTACGCCCTCAGAAGACACGCAATAGGAATAATAAATATAGTCCTCGATAAAAATTACCATTTGAGCATTAACGAGCTTTTCCGCGCGAGCATCACGGCCATAGTCGATCAAGCCCATGGAAAGTTCGCCGATTCGCAGGATAATATCCTGACGGAAGTATCCGGTTTTTTTAAGGAAAGATTCAGGAACATAATGATATCGGACGGCTTCCCCCAGGACGTTGTGGAAGCCGCGATAAGCACGCAGTTCGACGACATCGTTGAAGTGAAGAGGAGAATCGAAGCGCTTTCGGAATTCCGGAAGGCGCCCGATTTCGATTCCCTCGGAACCGCTTTTAAGAGAGTAGTGAATATAGTTAAAGGACAGCCAAAGGGCGAAGTAAGGGACAGCCTTTTTGTCGAACCCGTAGAGAGGGAGCTTTATCTATCCTTCATCAACACCCGGGAAAAGGTGGACGAGAAAATGTCGGAGAGGAATTACCCGGAATCTCTGTCCATAATGAAAACGCTGAAAGAGCCCGTGGATAAATTCTTTGAGCACGTCCTCGTTATGGACGAGAACGCAGAATTAAGGAAGAACAGGCTATCGATGCTCTGGGAAATAAGAGACCTGTTTTTCAGGATCGCGGACTTCTCCAAATTGAGCACGTAAATCATCGGGGTTTGACCGGGCGGGGGATTAAAAAGATAATACATAAAAGGAAAGGGCCATGAAGAAATTCGTATATTTATTCGGCAATGGGAAAGCGGAAGGAAAAGGGAACATGAAGGACCTGCTGGGCGGAAAGGGCGCCGGACTCGCAGAGATGACGAGAATAGGCGTACCCGTCCCCCCGGGTTTTACCATAAGCACGGAAGCCTGCACGGAATTCTATAACCATAAAAGGCATATTCCCGAATACATATTGAAGGAAATCGATCTCAATCTCTCGAAGCTCGAAAAGCTCATAGGGAAAAAACTGGGTGACCCGAAAAACCCGCTTCTGGTTTCTGTACGCTCCGGGGCGAAGTTCTCGATGCCCGGTATGATGGACACGATCCTGAACCTCGGTCTGAATGATAAAATCGCCGAGCGTCTCTCGTCAAATACCGATAACCCCTTATTCGTATGGGACGCCTACAGAAGGCTTATAGAGATGTTCTCGGACGTGGTGTTCGGTATCGATAAGGAAGAGTTCGAGCACATGTTCGCGGATATAAAGAAGACGGAAGGCGTAAAGAGCGACGCTCAGCTAACACCCGAAATACTAAAACAAGTCATCAACAAATCAAAACAGCACGTCAGGAAGAAGGTAAAGACGGAATTTCCTCAAAGCCCGCTCGACCAGCTCCATATGGCTATACGCGCGGTATTCCTTTCATGGAACAACGAAAGGGCGATCTTCTACAGGAAGCAGTACGGCATTCCCGACGACCTGGGCACAGCCGCCAACGTGCAGGCAATGGTCTTCGGGAACATGAGCGACGATTCGGGCACAGGAGTGGGTTTCACGAGGGACCCGGCGAGCGGGGAGAAGAACCTCTACGCGGAGTGTCTTATGAACGCGCAGGGCGAAGACCTCGTGGCCGGCATCAGGACGCCCAAGCACATCGAGGAGCTTGCGCGCGAGCTGCCCCCGGTCTATAAACAGCTGGCGAAGATAGCGGATACGCTCGAAAAGCATTTCAAGGACATGCAGGACTTCGAATTCACGATCGAGAGGGGGAAGCTCTATTTCCTTCAGACACGAAACGGCAAGAGAACCGGGATCGCGGCTTTAAAGATCGCCTACGACATGGTCAAGGAAAGGCTGATCACGAAGGAAGAGGCCATTTCGAGGATAGAGCCGGAACACCTGGAGCAGTTCCTGTTCCCGATATTCAATCCCGATGAAAAACAGAAGCATAAGGTCATAGCCACCGGGCTCGCGGCGTCACCCGGAGCAGTGTCGGGAGCCGTGGCTCTCGACGCCGATACCGCCGTGAGGTTCAGCAGCGAGGGCAGGAGCACTATTCTCGTCAGAAAGGAAACGAGCGCCGACGATATCAAGGGCATGGCAGCCTCTAAGGGCGTACTGACCGCGCGGGGAGGGAGGACGAGCCACGCGGCGGTCGTCGGGAGGCAGATGGGAAAGGTATGCATCGTGGGGGCGGAAGATATTAACATCGACGAGAAGAACAGGCGTTTCATTACCGGCGGCGTTACCGTCAAAGAAGGCGATTTCATTTCGCTCGACGGGTTCGAGGGAAAGGTTTATTCCGGACACGTGCCGGTAATACCGTCAGACATAATACAGGTCGTAGAGGGAACGATAAAACCGGAGGAATCGGAAAACTACAAGATATTCACTTCCATATTGAAATGGACAGACGGGATCAGGACTATCGGGGTGAGGACGAACGCGGACACGCCGCAGGACGCGAGAATAGCGTACAAGTTCGGCGCGGAAGGCATCGGGCTCTGCCGGACAGAGCACATGTTCTTCGCGAAGGACAGGATACCGATCATGCAGGATATGATCCTCTCGCAGACGTCTGAGGAGAGAGCCAAATACCTGTCGAAGCTCCTGCCGATGCAGAGGAACGACTTCAAAGAGCTTTTCCGCACCATGAAGGGGTACCCGGTCACTATAAGGCTTATCGACCCCCCGCTCCACGAGTTCCTTCCCAAGCTCGAAGAGCTGATGCTCGATATAAAGGAGCACGAGCTGAAAAAAGAGCCCTCCAAGAGCCTCGATAGAAAAAAAATGCTCCTCGAGAGAGTCCAGGAGCTACACGAGTTCAACCCCATGCTCGGTCTCAGGGGATGCAGGCTCGGCATACTGATACCGGAGATCACCAGGATGCAGGTGACTGCCATAATGGAAGCGGCGTCCGAGGTGGCGGACGAAGGGGTGAAAGCGGTCCCTGAAATAATGGTCCCGCTCGTGGCAATGGTCACCGAAATGAAGGCGCAGAAAGACGTCATCCAGCAAGTGGCCAACGAAGTCCTCAGTAAATCCAAAAAGAAAATAAAATACAAAATAGGAACGATGATAGAAGTCCCGAGGGCGGCCGTCACTGCCGACCAGATAGCGACGGAGGCCGAGTTCTTCTCCTTCGGAACGAACGACCTGACGCAGATGATGTTCGGGCTTTCGAGGGACGATTCGGGGAAAATCATCAAGACATACATGAACGAAAAAGTGACGCTCAACGGTAAGGTTTTGAGCATACTCGAAAAGGACCCATTCCTGACTCTCGACCTGGGCGTAGTGGAGCTCATGAAACTCGCCATGGTGAAAGGGAGGAAGGTGAGACCCGACCTCAAAGTCGGCATATGCGGGGAACACGGCGGGGACCCGCAATCCATCGTGTTATCGAGCGCGATCGGAGTCGACTACGTGAGCTGCTCCCCCTACAGGGTGCCCATCGCGAGACTCGCGGCGGCCAAAGGCGCGCTTAATGCAAAATAGAAAATTCAACCCCTGATAAATTCACCTGAGCCGGCGGGTAAAACAGCCGGCTCAGGATTTCTTCTTATTTAACGATTTAATTCCTGTCTACCACACGACTACACAATAACAGCCGCGGCTAACTCGCATAAGCCGTAGCCCTGACTTCCCTTATTACGGTTATCTTGATCTGTCCGGGATATGCGACCTCTTTCTCGATCTTCTTCGCAATCTCGTGGGAGAGGAGAGCGCCTTCCTCGTCGTTCACCTTCGAGCTCTCCACTATTACCCTGACTTCACGTCCGGCCTGTATCGCATAACACCTCTCGACCCCCCTGAAGGAGGCTGCGATGCTTTCGATGTCCTGTATCCTCTTCACGTAAGCCTCGTAGGTCTCTCTCCTCGCCCCCGGCCTCGCGGCGGATATCGCATCAGCCGACTGAACGAGGATTGCGAGAAGCGATTGCGGCTGCGGGTCGTGAGCGAGGGCGACGGCCTCTATAACTTCCTTGGGCTCGCCGTACTTCCTCACGAGGTCCGCGCCTATGTCCACGTGCGACCCTTCGATCTCGTGGTCGACCGCCTTCCCTATATCGTGGAGGAGCCCGCCGCGCTTGGCGAGCTTAACGTCGTACCCTATCTCAGCGGCAAGTATGCCGCAGATAAACGCGACTTCGATCGAATGGTTCAGGATATTCTGCGAATAGCTGGTCCTGTATTTGAGTCTTCCGACGAGCTTCACGAGTTCAGGATGTATAGACGTGATACCCAGGTCGAAAATGGCCTCTTCCCCCGCCTTCTGAATCTCGCGCTCGATCTCTTTTTCGACCTCGGCCACGATCTCCTCGATCCTCGCGGGGTGAATCCTGCCGTCGTCGATCAGTCGTTCGAGCGATATCCTCGCAACTTGCCTTCTTATCGGGTTAAGCGAAGAGATAACCACGGTCTCCGGCGTATCGTCGATGATAATATCCACCCCTGTCCTCGCTTCGATCGACCTGATATTCCTCCCCTCGCGCCCGATTATCCTCCCCTTCATATCGTCGTTCGGGAGGTTGACGACGGATATCGTCTTTTCGCTCGTATATTCGCCCGAGTACTTCTGGATCGCGAGCGCTATAATGTCCTTCGCTTTCCTCTCGGCCTCTTCATGGAGCTGGTCCTCTAGCTGTTTCAGCTTTTTGGCGGCCTCATGCCTTGCCTCGTCCTCGATAATGTTGATGAGTTCATTCCGGGCCGCTTCCTGCGTCATACCGGCTATGTCCTCTATCTTCTTCTTGGCTTCGTCTATAACGGCATCGAGTTCCTTCTGTTTTTCTCCGAGGCCCTGCTCCCTCAGCACGAGGTCCTTTTCCTTTCTTGTAAGTTCCGATTCCTTCTTTTCGACGCCCTCGAATTTCTTATCGAGAATCTCTTCGCGTTTCTGGAGCCTTTTTTCCGTTTTGAACGCCTCTCTCTGCTTTTCCCTCGACTCGTTCTCGATTTCGGAGCTCCTTCTTTCGACTATCTCCTTCGCTTTCAACTCTCCCTGTACCCTGACCTTCTCAGCCTCTTTCCTCGCGTTCTCGATTATTACCTCTGCTTCGTCCTTCTTTAGACCTATTTTCTTATTCAATTTCACTTGTCTATAGAGGTGGTTAGCTAAGTACCCCAAAGCGAAGGCAACAACCGAAGCCGCTGCAGCAATTATCAGTTCAGTCATGTTGTTTTCCTCCTTCTTTTATTCTGCCTTTTATTCCGCAAAAAATTATTCCCGATTCGGTCACCACCAGACCCGCGGAAAGGTCGGTCTCCCCGCATGGGAGCGAATCCGACATCTGGAGCGAATATGCAAGCGCGGCCCTTCTATTCAAGGGGACATTGACCAGCAGGCGGTCATAATACCCCTTTCCGTACCCGAGCCTTGCGCCGGAGCCGTCGAATGCGATTCCGGGTATAAGGATCAGATCCAGATCTTCGGGCGCTATGCTTGATGAGGACGAATCGGGTTCCGGGATACCAAATTTCCCGGGTTTAAGCTCGTTAAGATCTAATATTCTATGAAAAGTCAGCCCTGTCCCGCTCACTCTGGGGAAGTAGACCTCTTTCCCCAACCCGAGGGAACGGGAGAATATCTCCCTCGTATCCGCCTCGTTCCTGACCGGATAGTAGAACCCCACCCTTTTCGCGCGGATAAACAACCCGAGGCGCGAGAGATTATACGTAATCAGGCGGCTTTTCTCGGCTATCTCGGTATCGGAAAGGCGGAACCTTCTCTTTAAGAAATACGAACGGACGTATTCTTTCTGTTGCTCAAGATGTAAACCCCCTGCCTCTAAGAGGGAAAGAAATGAATCAGGTATATCAACATCATCTGTATTTATACGAGTCTTCCAATTCTTCTCTTCCGAGTTCCTCTCTAAGAATTCCTTCGCTAAACCCAAAGGTTTCCTGTTCGTTAAGGGAGCTTTCCAGTATTTGCACCAATCTCTTTGATCTCTCTTCAGCACCGTCTTTAAATTCCTCAAAGTCTTTTAATAGTTTGAAGTAATCATCGGTTATCTTCAGCATCGCGAGCAGAAGTGTATTAGGCACCACCGCGTTGTTATCCTGAATGGATATCTCTTTCACTTTTTGCTCCAGATACAAAGCGATCTTCCGGACGTAATCTTCATCGGCGTCTGTCTTGATATAATAATCCGCGTCCAGGAACTTAATCTTAAGGCGTTTCATGTTATGCCTCAGACCTGCTTAAGTAAATCTCAACCTTTTCGATTACTCTGTCTAACTTCTGTTTAATCTCATCCCTTTCTTTTTCAAGCTTTGTTACACTTTCCCTGAGATTAACAACTTCCTCCATTAGGTTTTTGTGCTCCACCTCGAGCTTTGTTTTCCTCGAGAGAGCCTCTTTAATTTTGCCTTCCAGAATATCCATTGTTTCCATTATTTTACCTAGATAAGTTTAATATTATCTTGAAATTTTTGCAAGATGTGTGATGATAATAGTAGGAAATGGCAGAATTAGGAATGTTAAAACGGCTTGAAGAAGTCGAAAAAAAATACCTCGAAATCGAGAAAATACTAACTAAACCCGATATAAGTCCGCCTGAAATTCATAAGTATTCCAAGGAATTATCAGACTTAGACGAAATAGTGGAGATTTACAGGAAGTATAAAAGTGTGCTCGAAAGAATCGAGGAAAACAGGTCTCTGCTCAAAGACAAGGACCTGGCCGAGCTCGCCAGAGAAGAGCTCGACGGGCTCGAGAACGAGCTCCCGAAACTCGAGGGCGAGCTCCGTTTATTGCTGCTCCCCAAGGACCCGAACGACGCAAAAAACGTATTTCTCGAGATCAGGGGAGGTACGGGCGGGGATGAGGCCGCGCTGTTCGCCGCCGATTTGTTCAGGATGTACACGAGATACGCGGAAACCAACAGGTGGAAGGTGGAAATTATCAACCTGAGCGAAACCGGTATAGGCGGTTTAAAAGAGGTCATCCTGGCCATAGAAGGCAAGAACGTATACAGCAGGCTCAAGTACGAGAGCGGAGTGCACAGGGTGCAGAGGGTTCCGGCGACAGAGACGAGTGGAAGAATCCACACCTCGACGGCTACCGTCGCGGTGCTAGCCGAGCCTGACGAGGTGGAAGTGGACATTGACGAGAAGGATTTGAAGGTCGATACCTACAGGGCGTCCGGCCCCGGGGGTCAGCACGTGAACAAAACCGACTCCGCCATAAGGATTACCCATTTGCCCACGGGGATCGTGGTACAGTGCCAGGACGAGAGGTCTCAGCACAAAAACCGCGCGCACGCCATGAGGATGCTGAGGGCGAAATTATACGAGATGGAAGAGCAAAAGAGGCGTAGCGAGTTAGCTAACACCAGGAAGAGCCTCGTCGGGAGCGGGGACAGGAGCGAGAAGATAAGGACGTACAATTTCAGGGACGGCAGAATAACGGACCATAGGATCGGACTCACTCTCTATAAAATCGAGGCTGTACTTAACGGCGATATGGACGAGCTTATCGATGCCCTTACCACACATTACCAGACCGAGATTCTCAAAGAGGCGGCGTTCTCCTAATATCCCTTCATCATTATTGCGTAACAAACTAATTTTTAATTATCGCAGGTGTTTTTGGAAAATGCCCGGCCTCCCGGAGCGGACCTCCTTATTTAACGGCTTTTATTGTATTTAATCACCATCATAAATAGAATATAGATATGGATTTATACTGGGTTACCGCCCTTCTTTACTTCATCGCGACCGTATTCTACATGAGCCACATCTGGACTGACAGCAGGACAGGCTCGAGGGT
>MFCJ01000048.1 GCA_001775255.1 Candidatus Dadabacteria bacterium RIFCSPHIGHO2_12_FULL_53_21 | reverse complement strand
TTATTGAGCCGCCTGTTTCCCCAGTATGTTCTCGACGCAGAATACGACCATACGGTAATCGTATGTGTTCCCCTTTTTCCATAGGGAGCTGCAGTTCTGAATCGTCTGTTTTTCCCTCGAGCCCGCCGGGTACATGCGGTTCATCTGACTGAGCTTGTTGAGTGCCTCGGTCTGGTTTTTAACGCAGTATTCCTGCATCCTCTGGTCGGCGGGCCACGTCGAAGCACACATCTGCTCGATCCTGTTATCGGGCGCGGCGGCCGCCCGGGACTGGACCTGGGGGTTCATGATCAGTTTGTTCACCTGCCTGATCTTCATGTCGGCGTCGATGAGCCTCTGCCTGCCGTCGTATCCCATCTTGGCTTTCATATTATAGTCGGGCTCCGTGCACGCCCTAGTATAAAGGCTGAGCCCGCTAATATAGTCGCCGATCGCGAGCAGGGCGGTAGACTGCACGTTTACCATCCTGGGGGGAGCAGGGACGCTGTTCAGGCGCACCCTGAGCGATTCCACAATGCCCTGATAGTAGCCGAACTCGTACGAGCACACGTCCGAGCTCGTAGAGTATCGGGGTGATGTCTTTCAGGTATATCTTTTCCTTGTTACTGTATACGGCGGCTTCCGCGTCGCAGTCGCTGAACAGGACTAACGGGAAAGCAGCGATTACGATTAATGCGAATATTGAAACTATATTTTTGCAGATCGATTCGGCTGTGCTGTTCATTATATTTAATACCTCCTGTCGATTCTCCGGTCCGGTGGCCGGGTCCAACTATTTTGCTTTAAAAATAAATTACATGATTATCGTGAGACTTCGAAGCTTTATTTACTCAATCAAAAATAGAGACCCTGTGCCTTGGTTGGCTGCGCTCCGGCATATTATACGCCGTCTTAAGAAATTTCTCCGGCCTCACGGCAATTATTGCTGTCGGCAGCCGATCCCTGTAGCGGGAACAGCCTTATTCCTTAAACTCCTTCGCGAGCGGTGCGTCGAATTCGACGTCGATCTTGGGCCCGTCCGCGGCGGAATCGTCTATAGTGAGCTTGCCCGCCATACGGTCGGCCGTGTCCGTCGTCAGCACGAGCGCGGAAACGTCGTCGTTTCCCGAATACTGCATCATACCGTCATTAGTTACGACCCAGTAAACGACCCTCGTGGTGCTCCCGAAATCCTCTTTCCCGACTGTCATGCCCTCGGTGATACCGCTCGCGCACGAGGCGCTCTTGCACTCCGTAATTTCCTTGCTGATATCGTTAGGTGTAATGATTACGGTGCTGACAGTCTTACTCGAATCGAACGCGTCCGGCCCCTTTACGAGGTATGCATGCTTCAAATCTACTGTTTTGTCTTTAATCTTGATTGTCCCTTTCGCCGTTCCGCCAGCGGCATAAGCGCTTGCCGTGAATATTGTCAATCCCCCGGTTCCGAGAATCACGGTCAGAAAGAATATGAATGAAAATGCATTTAAGTGTTTTGCAAATCTCCTGCTCATTTTACATCTCCTTTTGCTTAAGTTTCGGGTCCGGCCTTAATTTCGAACGATTGTTAATTATCGCTCGACTCTTATCCGGCCGCCCCTGCGTTCCGGGAATCCGGCGGGCCTCGCCCTTCTTTCGGAGATTATGCTTAAGCTGCACCGCCCAGTCAATGGTTTCTCCCAATATTCGAAGGTGTCCGCAATTATGATCAGATTGGCAATCACCGGCGTTTGGGATATATTGATTGGAAGAGGTGGGGAATATGAAATACATTCCTTTGGCAGTGCTTTACTTTACCCTGATCCTTGCAGGCTGCATCGAAGTAGGCGATTCCGGCTCGAATCCGATACAGGGAGAGGTCGTGGAGAGGAGATCGCTCACCGACGAAGAGATCGCGATATGGAACGATCAGGCGGACTGCATGGAGACCGAGAGTAAATCGAGGCCTGATATAGAGGACTTGAACGCTACGGATGTTTCAATCGTTCCCGAGATCACGATAAGGAGAGACCTGACGTGCGGGAATATACCCCCCGATAACCTCATCGCATGCCAGACGGAAAACGAGATCGCGATCCTGGAAGGGTTGGACGTCACGACGTTTAACAGGGCGCTCAGGCACGAGGAAATACACTACATCCTCTTTTTCGAAACAGGCAGCAGCGACGGCGGCCACAAGAGCATATGGTTCGATATTGAAGAAAGCCCATGCCCCGAGACAGGGCAGTAACCGGGTATATATCGGCAGTTCAAGAACCATTGAATCGGCCCTGCCATACCCCATTCTCCTTGACTGTGCCTTCAGTTGGGGTAGTTTATCAGCGGTTTCATCCTTGCCGGTACAAAATTTCATAAAAAGGTATAAATTAACTTTATGGGTCTAAAATGCGGAATCATAGGGCTTCCCAATGTCGGGAAGTCCACACTTTTTAATGCGCTCACGAACGCCGGTGCGGAGATGGGGAACTTTCCGTTTACGACGATAGAGGACAACGTAGGGATAATTCCGGTATCGGACGAGAGGCTCTACAAGTTAGCAAACCTCGTGAAACCCCAAAAGATAACCCCGAGCTACCTCGAAGTAGTCGACATCGCCGGCCTCGTTAAAGGGGCTTCGGAAGGGAAGGGCAAGGGCAACGCGTTCCTCGCGAGCATCAGGGAGGTCGATCTCATACTACATACCGTGCGCTGCTTCGAAGACGATAACGTCATGCACGTCGAGGGCTCGACCGACGCGATGAGGGACATACAGATAATAGAAGACGAGCTCATACTGAAAGACCTGGAGACGATCGAGAAGCGGGAGGAGAGGCTCCAGTCGCAGTCAAAGAGCGGGGATAAGAAGACTAAAGATGCTCTCGAAATAGTGACCCGTCTCAGGGAGTTTATAGAGAGCGGGAACAAGGTCAGGAATTTCCCTCTCGACGAGGAATCCGCCAAGGTCGTGAGGGAGATGTATCTCCTTACGCGCATACCCGTCCTCTATGTGTGCAACGTCGGCGAAGGGGACATCCCCGACGCCTCCGGGAACGAAGAGGTGCGGAAAGTGAGGGAGTACGCCGGGAAAGAAGGGTCGGAGGTGATAGTGCTCTCCGCCAAGATCGAGGCCGAAATAGCCGAACTTCCTTATGACGAGAAGAAGGCTTTCCTTAATGAGATGGGTCTCGAAAGCTCGGGACTCGACAGGCTCGCCAGGGTCGCATATGATAAACTTGGATTGATCACATATTTCACACAGGGGCCCAAGGAAGTGAGGGCCTGGACCGTCAAGTCCGGGGCCAAGGCGCCCCAGGCGGCGGGGGTCATACACTCCGACTTCGAGAGGGGGTTCATTAGGGCCGAGACCGCCGGGTATGATGATTTCATAGCGGCAGGCTCGGAAGCCGCCCTTAAAGAGGCAGGGAAAATGAGGTCCGAGGGAAAGGAATACGTGGTAAAAGACGGGGACATACTCCTCTTCAGGTTCAATGTATAAAGAGATAATAAGGCCTCTACTCGACAGGCTCGATTCTGAAACCTTCCACAACATAGCAAGGGAATCCCTACATCTCGCGGAATTGACCCCGCTTACGCTCAAGCTTGTCGAGCTTTTCGCTGACGGTCACAAGAGGTTTGCCGACAAGAGGCTCCGCACGGTTCTCGGAGGCGTCGAATTCGAGAACCCGCTTATCGTAGGCGCGGGCTGGGATAAACCGGGCCGGGCGCTTATGGGTTTGTGGCAGCTCGGGTTTGCGGGCGTCGAGGTGGGCTCCGTGCTCGAATACAGGCAGCCTGGCAACCCGAAGCCCAGGCAGTTCATGGTCTCGCCCGGGGTCGCGATAAACTGGCTCGGGTTCAACAGCCCGGGCATGGACGTGGTTGCAAAGAACCTCAGCAGGTACGAAAACGCGCCCGTTAGAGTCGGCATAAGCATAGGCATGAACAGGGACGTCCCTCACGACGATTCCCCCGAGGCTCACGCCGTTGTCGCTAAAAGGCTCTACGGCTATGCCGATTACTTCGCTATAAACGTAAGCTCTCCGAATACCCCCGGCCTGAGGATGCTCCACGAGAAGGGGAGGAAGAGGAATATCATACGGGCCGTGAATGACGCGATGGAAGGAGAGGGCGGGAGGAAGCCGCTATTCGTCAAGATCGCGCCCGAGCTCGGCTTTAAAGAGGTGGACGACATATTGGAAGTCGCGGTCGAGCACTCGATAACAGGGATTATCGCCGCCAATACCGCCGACGTACCGGAGATGAAGGCGAAATACGGGGAGAAATGGAGAGGCCAGCCGGGAGGGCTCAGCGGGGACGACGAGGACTACAGAAAGATGACTACTGAAAAGGTCGCACACATATACAGGCAGGCGGGGGATAAGCTAGAGATAATCGGAGTCGGCGGGATTAAGGACGCTGGCACCGCGCTCGAAAAGATAAGGGCGGGGGCGAGGGCCGTTCAATTAGTTACCGCTATCAGGGGCGAGGGCACGGCGGTGGCGGGGAAGATCAACCGGGGGATCGTGGAGTTCATGGAGAGGGAAGGGGTCGGGTCGCTCAGTGAATTAGTCGGCGTCGATGCGGGGAAGTGAGCCTGAACGGAACCCGTGTCTGCGGAATATATAGTCCACCTAGCACAATTTTCCAACCTGGTACACCAAAATTACACCGAAGGTAATCCAAGAGTACACCAATATTAACATTAGGGCGGGGGAATCCCTACGCAGTATCCCGCAGGCATATACCCTCAGGCAATATGCCGATGGGTAATTGATACATTGACATTTCTATAGTGGAGAGAGTTTTGTTAGATGTAATGTTTATTATCAATTAAACAAACGCCCCCCAAATTTTTCAATTCCCCTAGAATTAATTTTTCGTTTTTCGGATAGATTTGTAAAATATTCTTCAAAAGTCAATTTATATATTATCCATTCACCGTCACTGTCTTGCATAATCGTTCCATCAATAAATTCTGTCGGTGACAAGTGGATTTGATCTTTATTAAACTGGTGTACCCCTTGATAGTCCTTTAGCTCGACAAACAAATCTATGATAGATTCTTCGATTTCGCGTAATGAAGTTATTGATTCATAGGGGCTATTTTTACTTAATATTCTACCTATTAGTTTCAGAATGACTGATTTTTGAGAATGGCTTAAAAGCAATACATTTTCTAACAATACCTGAGCTATACACTCGAGCATGTGTTGAACAATTGGATGTCTTAGATTTAAATACTCGAATCCATAAGCAAAGTGCTTATCAAAAGGTCTTTCAAATATTGTAATCACGGGTGGTCGTTTATTGAATCTATTAATTATACGATTGATAGAAACTAAATCGGTTGAATTTAGATCTAATGGATTCTTGTGAATCTTTAATAATATCTCATTTAGAGACGAACTTTTTTTAGAGGCTTTGTTGCGTTCATAAATTTTTTGTGGTAGAAGTGCATCATCTTTTTTAGGAGGTTTTAGAAACTGTATACCACATGGATGATAGAGATGCTTCTTCAAAAACTGAGATAAACACATAGCATGTCCAATGGTAGTATATCTTTTCTCATCTGAATTTATAATACATTTCTCACCGTTCCATTTTTTCAAGAAACCGTTGTACTTTTTATTTCCAAACCAATTTGCATGGAAGACAACTACTATTTCATCTAATATTGCTTTCGGAGCAAAAATGCAGCTAGGATCATCTATTTCTTGAAATTCGCATACATCGATCACGCCATATGGCTTTAATATTGGAACGGGCAAATGTTGGATAGGAAAATTGTTTAATATGTCCTCAATCTTAAAATAATGGTAGGTCATTATCTGAGCAAACCGAAATAGACGTTCCTTGACATCTATTGCAAGCAAGCTTGTTTTATAATTTTTGTTATACTGCTTAAAATAAGCATTATAAATAGGAATTTCCCATTGATATTGATTCTCTTTTAATTCTGTTCTTCCAATATTTAATTTGGCTTTATGTATGTTTACCTTCAAGATAGGCGTCGGTAATATTTCTTCGGTGTTATTAAATACAATCCTGGGTATATCGTGGAATGGAATCAAAATTCCATCAACGTAAGTACTGAAAAATTCTGATATCTTTGCACTTTTACAAAAGTTAGTTATCTCATGGTTTTCAAGTACATGCCACTTCGTGTTATATCTGAGTATCTTATTTGTATTGATGTTACGTTTATCCAGGATTCTGATCGTTTGATAACCTTCATCATCGATGTCCGATGTCTCAAAATCATAATATTCGTGACTTGGTACAAAATAAGAAAATACCCCCTCATGGCCGGCTAGATTTAAATCTTGTGACATGTCCCAGCTCTGTTCTTTTAATACTTCACGTGCGAGTTCAAGATCCTCTGCGGCGAATACTAACTCCCAGGGGAAGCCTAATCTTAGTTTATGTTCTTTATACTTTGTATATTCATCTCCAAGCAATTCAATAACTTTATCAATGTTTTCCTTGGGATGGAGAATTATTGTTCGTTTATCATCTTCCGTAATAATTATAGGGAACTCAACAAAGCCAGCTATGATCTTTAAATATTCCGTAGCATCAAGGTGCTTATGTTTATCATTATCTTTTTTGCGGATTTTACTTCCTTTCACAAACACACGGACGGTTGTGCCAATATTAGCTTCCTTGTCCAGTGGTTTAATAAGAAACCGTCCGCGCATCGAAGGAATAATTATTTGAAGTGTGCCATCGGCTGGCTGGAAATGTTTATCTCTGCGAGTTATGATTTCAATATGATCAGCCACTAAAAAGCAGCTAAGAATTCCTATACCGAATCGTGATATAGGATATATATCTAAACCTTCACGGTTAAAGTCATCACTTTGATAATAGCTCCTTCCAGCAATTGCCAAATAATTTCTCACGATATGTTCATTCATCCCTATTCCATTATCAAACCAGACAATTTCTGCATCTCCATTGTCTCTATGGTTTACAGTAACCCATATAGCCCCTAAATTTCCGGGAGGTATTCCGCTGCGTCTTAATATTTCACGTCTCATACGTATTGCATCTATGCTATTCTGAAGTAATTCACGTAAAAAAACATGAGAATCACCTTGATAAATTTCATCGCTTAGTATTTCGAACATCCTTTCGCGCTGGAATTCAAACTGAATCATTGATTGATTGAAGCCTTTTGCTTCAATTCTCCACTCAACTTTATAAATATCGATGGTATGTAACTCATCCTTCATTTGTGCAAGAGTATCTCGACAACCATCAAGTTGATCGCTACAATAAATTCTTAGACGTTCTAGTTCATCATACACTTCGTAATCCTCAGTTTTACCTTCGACTAATATTTTTCGTCCATTCATATAAGGAACGATGTCAACAGATTGTATAGCACGATGTTTTCTCCATTCCATTCTCGAACGGTAATTGGTAGGAGCAACATACTTCCAAATTATGTACGGCGTTCGATATTCACTAATATCAAACAAGTCAATTAATCTCAGATATACACAGTTCAATGAGGAAGTGCACCACCCTGGAGGAGGTTAATCTGGGTGGTCATG
>MFCJ01000047.1 GCA_001775255.1 Candidatus Dadabacteria bacterium RIFCSPHIGHO2_12_FULL_53_21 | reverse complement strand
AGCACTGTTTACGCTGCTTATCATATGTACTTCATCTTTGACCTCCGATTTGATTCCGGAAACGTCCGCTCTTGAGGACGTGGACGGCAGAGACTTCAGCAACCGACAAACAAGCCCCGGCATGAATGCAAAAATAAGCCCGAGCCTGACCAGAGTCCTTGATAAAATGGCCGGTACCGCGGCATTGAGAAACGGCGCCGAGGGCCTGAGTGCGGAGGATTTTTCCACACCGCTCGTCAAGGTGGACGACGAGGGGAACGTCCAGGTTTACGTGCACATGAGCGAATCGAGCGGCGGGAACCTCGAGCAGCTGAAAGGGCTTGGATTGATGCCGGAGGTAATAAATGAAGACCTGAAGATCGTGCAGGGATGGATCCCCGGCGGCAGCGTGGAAAAGGCGGCCGAGCTAGGGTTCGTCTCCAGGATAACGCCGCCCAGCTACGGACATACGAGAGTTGGTTCCGTAACTACCGAGGGCGACGGGATTATGGGTTCAGACGAGGCGAGGGAGACATTCGGAGTGGACGGCTCGGGAATAAAGGTAGGCGTCATATCGGACGGCGTCGACAGCCTCGCGGCTTCCCAGCTTTCGGGCGACCTCCCGAACATAGTGCAGGTGGGCGACCCCGGCAGCGGGGACGAGGGCACGGCCATTCTCGAGATCGTGCACGATATTGCCCCCGGAGCAGATTTGGCATTCCATGGCAGCGGCGTCCCGATAACGAGTTTAGGGTTCATCGAAGCGATAGAATTTTTCACCAATAACGGCGCAGACGTAATAGTAGACGACATAGGGTTTCTCGCAGAGCCCTTTTTCCAGGACGGCTCAGTCGCACAGGCTGCCGCAGGGGCGGTGGATAACGGAATAGTATACGTCTCGTCCGCGGGCAACGACGGCGACGCCCATTACCAGGCCCTGTTCCTGGATACTGACCCGGGGGACGAAGAGACAGAGCTCCACGATTTCGGGCTCGCGGCAGGCGAAGGGAGCGACGTGGGTATGACTATCGAGGTCCCACCGAACAGAAGTTCCATCGTCGTGCTCCAGTGGAGTAACCCCTTCGGAGAGGCCTCCGACGACTACGACCTCTTCCTCTTCGATCCTGATACCGATGATATTCTCGATTCGAGCACTGATACCCAGAACGGAGACGACGACCCGATTGAAGTAGCCGGTGTTGAAAACAACACTGCAGTAACCCTTTTCTATGATATCGTAATAAATAAATTCAGCGGCGAGGACCAGACCCTCGAGATCTTTTTCAACCTGGGCGGCATACCGGTCGAATTCAACGTTTCCGAGAACAGCGTGTACGGCCATCCGGCGGCGCCCGGTGTGATATCGGTGGGCGCGACATTCGAGGGCGATGTGGACTTCTTCAGCTCCGAAGGCCCTTCGTCCATATTCTTTCCGTCGGTAGTGACTGCCGCGGCCGTAGAGACCGGTCGCGCGGCTCCGCTTCTGGAGGACAGGGAGACACCCACAATCGTCGCCCCGAACAGGGTTTCGACGAGCGTTCCGGGATTCTTCAATTTCGCAGGCACGTCGGCCTCGGCTCCTCACGTAGCGGGGGTAGCGGCGCTCGTGCTCCAGGCCCTGGGATTCGGGGCGGATATAGAATCCGCTAATTCCGCGGGATCTTCCATAATAACGGCCAGGCAGGTTGAAGAGGTCACGGATATCATCACCGGCACCGCAGACGATCTACCCCCCGCGGGTTTCGATAATATTTCCGGCTTCGGGAGCATCAACGCCTTCGCAGCGGTCGAGGAGGCGATAGGGGACGACGGAGGGCCCGAGCCCACACCCCCGCCCGGTGACGGTGACTCAAACGGCAGCGGCGGCTGCGCCGTTTACGGTCCCGGCGGCAATGACATCGCGGGTACCGCCTTTGCAAATACGCTGATCCTGCTGATACCGGTTCTTATAACGGCGCTCGGCTTCCTCAGAAGAAGGATTCAGTGAATGAAGCTTCTGATAATCGGGCTTGACTGCGCCGACCCGAGGTTCGTCTTCGGATGGAAGGACGAGCTTCCCAACCTCAGGAAGCTCATGGAAAATGGCGCTTACGGACCCATGCACTCCTGCCACCCTCCGATTACCGTACCCGCCTGGGCCGTGATGATGAGCGGAAAGGACCCGGGGGAGCTCGGGTATTACGGATTCAGGAACAGAAAGGACTACTCCTACGACGGGTACACCATAGCGAATGCGACGGCTGTAAAGTGCGACAGGGTCTGGGACATACTATCCCGCTCGGGGAAGAAGGTAGTCCTCCTGGGCGTCCCCCAGACATACCCCCCCAGGCCGGTAAACGGCTGCGTCGTGAGCGGCTTCCTCGCCCCATCGACCGAGAGCAATTACACCTACCCTGCCCGTCTCAAGGACGAGATAGAGGAGGTTTCAGGCGGATACGTGCTCGACGTCGAGAACTTCAGGACGGACGACAAGGAGGCGCTCCTCGGAAGGATATATGAAAAGACCCAAAAGCACTTCAAGGTCGCGAAGCACCTCATAAAGACGAAGCCCTGGGACTTCTTCATGCTCGTCGAGATGGGGGTAGACCGCATTCATCACGGGTTCTGGAGCTTCATAGACCCGGAGCACAGGAAGTTCGTGCCCGGCAACCCGTTCGAGAACTCTATAAAGGATTATTATAAATACTGCGACGGAGAAATCGGCGAGCTTTTATCACTCGTTCCCGAAGATACGGTCGTGATCGTGGTATCCGACCACGGCGCGAGGAAGATGGAAGGGGGCATATGCTTCAACGAATGGCTCATCAAGGAAGGGTATCTGACGCTGAAGCAATACCCCAGGGAACAGACGAGGATCGCCGACGCGGAGATCGACTGGCGGAAGACGCTCGCGTGGGGGGACGGCGGGTATTACGGACGCCTCTTCATGAACGTCAAGGGACGGGAGCCCGAGGGGGTAATAGAGCCGGGGGATTATGAAGTGATTCGCTCCGAGCTCATACGCAAGATCGAGGCGATCCCCGGGCCCGACGGCGAGAATATCGGAACCAGGGCATACAGACCCGGGGACATTTACAGGGAAACGAACGGAGTCCCTCCCGACCTTATCGTCTATTTCGGGGCGCTCGGATGGCGCTCGGTCGGGAGCGTCGGACTCGGCAACATACACACATTCGAGAACGATACGGGGTCCGACGATGCCAACCACGACTGGAACGGGATATTCATACTCGATGAAAACGGGTGCAGGGCGGGGAATCTCGAGCAGGGGTACAGGGACGGAATCGAGATTTACGATATAGCCCCCACGATTCTCGACCTCTTCGGTATGAAGCTCGAGGGCGAGACCGCCGGGGAGAGCCTCACGAGCACAGGGACCGATGGCCTTATCGGCAGAATTAAGAGGATCTGGAAGTAGGTAAAAATGAAAACTCAAACGTTAGTAATCCGCCTGCGAAAAGTTAAAGTTCGTCCGGAATTGACTGCGGCAGGGCGGAAAGGGAATAATATAGCAAAATGCGACAAACAGGCGACTCGGTAAAACAGATAATAATATCGGCACTGGCCGTCTCGCTCTCGATTGCGATACTCGACGCATCGATCGGGATAATCATAACAGAAACCAAATTCGTGATGTTCAGGTCGATACTGCTGCCTATAGCTGTAACCGCGGGGTTTTCATTCCTTCTGCTCCTCGGCTTGTGGTATCTCCCGGGGGCGAGGCTCGTGAAGAGATTCAACCTGGACAGGATACCGGCCGTTATATCGCTCGGGGTAGGTATCGGGGTCACGGAATTGCTGATCTCCGTCAACTATCACGATTTCGACGCTGACTGGGCGATGTTCAGGACGAAACTACTCGTATTTCTTGTTATTTCGATTTTCGCGCTCGTTATATCCTACAATATCTCCAAAAGAATAAACCGGTCTCAATCAGGCGGACTCGCAGGCTCCATGCTGAGCATCCTGATTCCGCTGATTCTGACCGTTATCATGATAATGGTCTGGCTTAATAAACACAGCGAGATTACGGCCTATGATTTGTCCCTGGGATTTTTCTCGATAGTCCTACTGACACTCGGATTATTTTTTCTGTTAGTAAAAACCAGGTTCGATACGACGATCCCGCTCTCGGTTTTAATGTTTTTGGCCATCGCCGTCGGCCCTGCCGTATTTGTGATGACGAAAAAAACCTACGAGCCTTCCGCGAGCGGCTTTAAGCCCGCTTCCGATCACAAGGTCAAACACGTGATATTGATTACGATAGACACACTCAGGGCAGACGCGCTGTCCTCGTACGGCAGCACCGCGATATCGACCCCTAATATAGACTCTCTGGCAAAAGACGGGACTCTGTTCAAAAACGCATACTCTGCCGCACCCTGGACCCTGCCGGCTTTTTCATCCATGATGACCGGGGTCTCGCCGACGGTCCATAGAACATTCGCGTTCGATTCGAAGCTCCCCGAGAAATTCAAAACGATTGCGGAATACCTCCGCGACTCGGGATATTACACCGCAGCTATCGGCGACAACTTTTATCTCCATCCCGAATTCAATATGGACCAGGGTTTCCTGGAATACAATTTTTTCCCGAGACGGCAAATGATAGTCGACTCATTCGGAGCGACATTGATAAAAAAAAGCTTCCCGAGCACGATGAATCCATACGCATCAACCGATCAGCTAACCGACCTGGCTATTGACTGGATCGGGAGGAACCGTGACTCCGATTTCTTTCTCTGGGTGCATTACTATGACCCCCATTTACCATACACGCCGCCGAGGGAGTACATCTCCAAAGAAGCGGTTCCCGACGATTCCATCGGTTATGAGCTTGTCAGCGCGGCGGCAATCAGGGACGGACATTTCGCCCCCAATGCCTCACAAAGGAAATGGATAAAGGAGCTTTATGACGCCGAGGTCCGGTACGTCGACGCGAGCCTGGGGAGGTTACTGGAAGCGTTCAAAGAAGAAAGCCTCTATAAGAGCTCGCTGATAATACTTACCAGCGACCACGGCGAAGAGTTCTGGGAACACGACGGGTTCGAGCACGGCCATACTCTATATAACGAGCTGATTCACGTCCCGCTCATAGTCAAACTGCCCGGCAAGCATTCGGCACAGGTCGTGGAAGAAGAGGTTACGACCCAGAGCCTAATGCCGACTGTGCTCCAGTTAATACGGATCCCCAACGAAAGCGAAGCCGCAACCGCCGAATCGCTGGCCCCGCTATTAGCCGAAAGCCCCGCTTCTTATTCCGGGGAGCCTTTAGTAAGCACGGGGCTTCTCTACTACGAAAACAGGGAAGGGGTAATATTTCATGGCAGCAAATACATAGAGAGCCTCGTAACCGGACACGGAGAGCTCTACGACCTGAAAACCGACCCGGGTGAGCAGAACCCGCTCGAGCTATCCCGGAATAGATTGAAATCCGACCAGGCAAAAAACATAATGAATAACCACAATCGGGAATCGGAGATGCTGACCAAAGAGCTCGGCGTTTCAAACACCGAGAAGGCAGCCCTGGACAAAGAAATGATAGAGAAGCTCAAGGCGCTCAATTACATCCAGTAGTCCTTTTGGGCGGGGTCCCCTTAAAAACCAGCCATAGTATGATGAGGAAATGACATCACAAAAAAGTCCATTAGAATACCGAACTTAATGCCGAAGAATAATCTGAAATACCTCCCCGCGATATTCGTTATTTTTTTCGCCCTCTACGCCGCTTCAACGGACAGCGCCTACGCGTATATAGGGCCCGGCGCGGGCTTCGCATTCCTCTCGTCTTTTCTCATAATGATAGTAACGTTCGCCCTCGCGGTCTTCTACCTGCTTTCCTGGCCTTTCCGTTATGCGCTGAGGGCCCTCTGGCGCAGCGGTACGAGGACGAAAAGCAGCGTATCCCGCGTGATAATAATCGGGCTCGACGGAATGGACCCGAAGCTGGCGGAAGAATTCATGCAGAAGGGCAAGCTGCCTAACTTTACGAGGTTGAGGGAACAGGGGACTTTCACCTCTCTCGCCACCAGTTATCCGTCCATATCTCCGGTCGCCTGGTCGTCTTTCATGACCGGGGTCGACCCTTCCCACCACAACATATTCGATTTTATTACGAGAGACCCCTGCACGTATCAGCCTATGCTCACCTCGGCCGAAATAGGGCAAGCCTCCAAGGTGCTCCCGATCGGGAAATATATGATCCCGCTCAGCAAACCCAGGATGAAGCTCCTTAGGAAGGGCCGTCCTTTCTGGAAGATACTCGGCGAGCACGGGATATGGAGCTCGGTTCTGCGCGTCCCGATTACCTTCCCGCCTGAAAAATTCAACGGTGTTTTGCTCTCGGGGATGTGCGTCCCCGATCTCAAGGGGTCACAGGGGACGTTCGCCCACTATACGACCGACGCAACCAAGAACGAAGTGGAGACGGGGGGGGTAAGCAGGTTCGTGGAGATACAAAACGGAGTCATAAGCACCCTCTTGTACGGCCCGGATAACAGCCTGGTCAGAAACGGAAAGGAAATAACCATACCGCTCAGGATAAAGATCGACAAAGGCGCGGGGAAAGCGGTCATCGATATATCGGGCCAGCGCTTCGAGCTTGCCCCGAGGAAGTATTCGCCCTGGATAAGGCTCGCCTTCCCGGCGGGTTTGGGTATTAAAGTCCACGGCATATGCCGCTTCTATATAAACACCCTCGATGATGGGTTCGATATGTACGTAACCCCGATCAACATCGACCCTGAAAGCCCGGCTCTCCCGATATCCCACCCGTTCGTATACTCCATATACCTGGCCAAGCTCCAGGGCTCATTCGGCACACTCGGGCTCGCGGAAGACACCTGGGCGCTCAACGAAGGTGTAATAGACGAAGACGCCTTTTTGGAGCAGGCCTACCTGCTTTACGAGGAGAGGGAAAAAATGTTTTTTAACGCCCTCGAAAAAACACCGAGAGGGCTCTGTACGTGCGTCTTCGATACG
Source organism: Candidatus Dadabacteria bacterium RIFCSPHIGHO2_12_FULL_53_21 (assembly GCA_001775255.1). GTDB lineage: Bacteria > Desulfobacterota_D > UBA1144 > Nemesobacterales > UBA2774 > 2-12-FULL-53-21. Next base: position 3,437 of record MFCJ01000047.1, on the reverse strand, counting down.
ACCGACAGGGTCCAGCACATGTTCTTCCGCTGCCTAGACGACGGGCACCCGGCGAACAAGGGAAAGGAAACGGAAAAATACAAAAACGTTATAGAGGATCTCTACGTCAGAATGGACGGACTTATCGGGAAAGCCCTCGAATACACTGACGACAAGACCGTGCTGATGGTTATATCCGACCACGGATTCACCCAGTTCAAACGGGGAGTCAATTTGAACAGCTGGCTCTTTCAGAACGGGTACCTCAAACTCAAGGACGGCGGAAGCACGAGCGGCGACTGGTTTCAGAACGTGGATTGGGACGGGACGCAGGCATTTTCGCTCGGTCTCGCGGGCATATTCATCAACAGAAAGGGAAGGGAAATGAAGGGCATCGTCGAGGAAGGGGAAGGGGTTTCGCTCCTGAAATCCGAGCTCATAAGAAAGCTCACCGGGCTCACGGACGAGCAGACGGGAGCCGTATCGATCCGGGAGGTCATAGACACCGACGCGGCTTCAACCGGGCCCTACAAGCACGACGCCCCGGACCTGCTCGTGGGCTATAATGCGGGGTATAGAAGCTCCTGGACGTGTGCCGTGGGACGCGTTACCGAACACGTGTTCGAGGATAACACGAAACACTGGAGCGGCGACCACTGCGTCGACCCTAAAATAGTTCCGGGCGTCATTTTCTCAAACCGCAGGATCGTGAAGGAGAACCCCCGCCTGACCGATATGGCCCCGACAGTGATGAAGTTATTCGGCGTGGGTATTCCCGGCTATATGAAAGGAAAGCCTCTCTTCGAAGATATACCCGGAGTTGTTAAGGAAGCCGGGGGCGAATTCGGGGATGAGGAGAAGAAGAGAGCGAGAGCGGTATAATATCCCGGCAAAAAAAGATTTCACGCTGATTTTTTTACTCAGAAAAAAAGTGAGAGCAATAAAACACAGATTGATACGACAGTAAAACATGATGCAGAGTTCTAAATTCGGCCTAAGAATCGCAATACTATTTTCAGTATTTATCCCCGTCATGCTTATATTAGCGGGGTGCGGAGAAAACGGGGCGCCGTCTCATGCCGGGGCCGGCGGGACGGACAAGAAGATGATTATCATCGGGTTCGACGGTATGGACCCGAATATCCTGAAGAACCTCATGGCAGAGGGGAAACTCCCCAATTTCAAGAAGCTCAGCGAGTCCGGCGGCTTCAAGCCGCTCGCGACGAGCATACCCCCTCAAAGCCCCGTCGCATGGTCAAACTTCATTACAGGCATGAACCCGGGCGGGCACGGCATATTCGATTTCATCCACAGAGACCCGGAAAGTATCTTCCCATATCTGTCTACTTCCAGAACCGAATCGGCCGCGAAGACCGTCAAAATCGGCAAATGGGTGTTGCCGCTATCCTCGGGCAAGGTTTCTTTACTCCGCAAGGGTAAAGCGTTCTGGGAATACCTGACGGAGAACGGGATTGAGACCACCATATTCAGGGTGCCCGCGAACTTTCCGACCACGGACGACAAGGCCAATCAAATTTCGGGAATGGGAACGCCCGACATGCAGGGGACATACGGGACGTATTCCTACTATACGGACGAGGACACGGGCAAGTTCGAGAATTTGTCGGGCGGCGAGGTTTTTCCTGTGGACGTTTTCAAGAACAGAGTCCGCGGCAGACTCCCCGGGCCGATAAACACGTTCAGAAAAGACACGCCCGAGAGCAGGGTCGATTTCACCGTTTTTATAGACCCCGAAAATCCCGTCGCGAAGGTTTCCGTACAGGACAAAGAACTCATACTCAAGGAAGGCGAATGGAGCGACTGGATCAGGATAAATTACGAACTGCTCCCCTACATGGAGAAGGCGGGCGGTATCGTGCGTTTTTACCTCAAAGAGGTGAGGCCGAATTTCAAGCTGTACGTCACGCCCGTAAATATAGACCCCTCCGATCCGGCCCTTCCGATCTCCACGCCAAAGGACTACTCGGGCAAGATAGCGGAGAGCGTGGGTCTATTCTATACGCAGGGAATACCTGAGGATTCGAAAGCATTGTCGGAACTCGTGCTCGAAGACGGCGAGTTCCTCGACCAGACGAATATAGTATTCGGAGAAGAACAGGACATGCTGGGTTACGAGCTCGGGAGGTTCAGGTCCGGCCTGCTCTTCTTCTATATAGGCAGGGTCGACCAGCTCTCCCATATGTTCTGGCGCACGATGGACCCGAAACACCCGGCCTACGATTCGGGGAGCAAGCTCAAGCTCGTGATCGAAAATGCTTATATCGAAATGGACGGTGTGCTCGGACGCGTGCTGGACAGCATCGACGGCAGTACCACCGTTATCGTCCTTTCCGACCACGGTTTCGCCCCGTTTTACAGGGCTTTTAATCTAAACACCTGGCTCAAGGACAACGGATACGCGTACCTGACCGACGACTCGGAAGGCGAGTTCTTCCAGAACGTCGACTGGGACAGGACCCGCGCTTACGGGGTCGGATTCAACGGCCTATATCTGAATCTGAAGGGAAGGGAATTCAAAGGGATCGTGGGGGCCGGGGACAGGGAAGAGCTGCTCGACGAGATTTCCGACAAGCTCCTATCCATACGGGACCCTAAGAACGGCGAACAGGTGATATCCAGGGTATATAAAGCGGAGGAGATCTACAGCGGCCCTTACCTGAAGGATGCACCCGATCTGATAGTGGGTTACAATAAGGGATACCGTGCTTCCTGGGAAACCGTGCTCGGCAGTTTTCCCGAGGGGGTCTTGAGAGACAACAGGCAGAAATGGAGCGGGGACCACCTTATGGAAGCAGCTCTCGTGCCGGGAATCCTGCTCTCGAATAAGGAGATAAAGTCGGAGAACCCGGCGCTCTCGGACCTGGCGCCGACGGTCCTCGAGGAATTCGGAATCCCGAAGCAGGAAGGGATGATCGGGGAGAGCATTTTTAAGGACGAGAATCCCGGAAAAAATTAGCGTCGATATCAAGGAGGAACATTAATGTTCGGCGGCTCGAAGATAAAACTGGATAAGGACCTGCTCGAGAGATGCAAGCAATACGCTGAGGAAACGGGTTACACCTCGGTTGAGGAATTTATCGCGTACACGCTCGAAAGGGAAATAAAAAAGGGGCAGAAGCAATCCCCCGAAGACGAAGAAAAGGTAACCAAGAGGCTAAAGGGCCTCGGGTATATCGAATAGGCACGCAATTTGCTTCAGGGACATTCGGTGAAATCGCATCCGCCGGAATATGCGCAGAATTCACTGACTGCCGATCAGGTACGAAATGCAGAATTTCAATTCAGCGATAAGCGGTTTCTTTAACCTCGTTATCTCACCCTTCAAGACCATGGACCCCATTTGGTCGCTCGCCCTCTTTTCGCTCCTGATCGGAATAATAATGCTCATAATCTTCCGCTACACGTCCGACCAGCAGAAGATAAGGGAGACCAAGAGC
>MFCJ01000046.1 GCA_001775255.1 Candidatus Dadabacteria bacterium RIFCSPHIGHO2_12_FULL_53_21 | reverse complement strand
GCTTACACCGGCCTGAGTAAGGAGGCTTACTATAGACTGGGCGATCTTCTGGCCCCTCGGGTCGTACCCCCCGTAACACCCCATCCAATAGATGTAGTCAAAGGCGGACGCATCCTCGACCCCGTTCTCGCCTATTACGTTCACCCCCTCGTAACCCGATATCCATTTGGCGCGGTCGCCTTCGGCGAATCCCCAGGGGTTTCCCTGGGTCTGGAGCTTCTGCAGTGTTTTGGCGGCCGTCCCCGTCAGCTTTCCCTCGAGGGTAAGAAACCGCCTCATTTCCATAATCTTCCCCATCTGGTCTATAAAAAGCGGGCACTGCTCCACGCAGGCGTTGCAGCTCGTGCAGGCCCAGAGCTCCTCTTCGGTTATCCATTCGGGTCCCGGGATGGTCGCGGCCTCCCTGCCGTTTGAGGAATTACCGTTCAATAGGGCTTTCCCTTCGCTTGAGGCGTAATGTCTGAGCTTAACGACTATTTCCCTCGGAGAGAGGGGCTTTTCCGTATGCCATGCGGGACAGTTATCAGTACACCTTCCGCATTCGGTGCAGGTATAGGCGTCCAGTATGTCCTTCCACGTGAAATCCTGTATCTTCCCCGCTCCGAAGTGGTCGACGTCCTCAGGGGCGTTTTCGAAATCGATCGGCTTGAGCGCCCCCCTGGGCTCGAGATCCTGAAAAAAGACGTTCGGAATAGCCGTGAATACATGACTGTGTTTCGAATACGGAAGGTAGTTCAGGAATCCGAGGACGATAAGGACATGGAACCACCAGAAAAATTCGTGAGAGTACCGGAGCCCGGAATCGCTCATACCCGAAAAGAAAACCCCGGAAATAGCGCTTGAGACCGGAAGCCATGCAGGTTCCGCTTCCCCCATCGCTACGTTTGTGGCCATGGCACCGAGCGCAGTGACCATGAGCCCGAATATGAGCCCTAGTATGACCACGGCGTCAAGACCGTTCACCTCCCTCCTCCTGGCGATCGTGGTTCTGTTAATAATTCCCATTATTATGGCTATCATGACCAGGGTCTGCACTATATCCAGTATGAATTCATAGACGTTATGCGCCCCGCCGGGTATCAGCCTGAATCCGGGGAAAACCCCGCCAACGAGTATCTCTGTAGTGCCGATCGTGATTATCATGAAGCCCCAGAAGATCATGAAGTGCTCGATGCCGGCGAATTTATAATTTGTGACGAGCCTTTTTTGGCCGAATACGTAAATGAGCACGCGCTTCACTCTCTCGCCGATGTTATCGAACCTGTTATCGTATTTTCCCAAACGGAGTAACTTGAAAAGGTTATATACGTTATAAAAGAAAAACCCGAAAGCGGCTATTATCAAAATTGCCATTATAATAGGCTTCATAAATTGTCTCCTTAATAAGAGGGCGCCCGGACTGCCAGACCTTCTCTAAGTATCTTAAAAAAAAGCATTGTGATAGTCAAGGAAAAAACGGCTTTTAGGCCGGCCGTGGTAAATTATTTCAATAATAAAATGAGGGGAATAAGGGTACGGATACGGGCAATGACCGAATAACTCATATATTATATATATGGTATATAGAGGCAAGTCCGTCCTTGTGCGTCGGCGCTGCCTCCCGCTAATACGGTTGAACCGGAGGCACGAACAGCCGCGTTGGGCATCGGGACAGGAATTAAGCAATGCGGGAACTATAGAAAGCTCAGTTCAGAGTGACGAGGATGGATTTAACGTCGGGCTCGGCGGTTATAATGTCGTTGCCGTATCTCTTCGCTTCGTCTTCGGTGGTAAACCCGCCCACCTTCACCCTGTACCAGGTCCCCTTGCCGGGCAGGTCCACCGTTTCGATGTAAGCAGGATATGTTTTGGACTTAAGTGACCGCTCCATTTCTTTCGCTATCCGGAGGTCGGGGAACGAAGCCAGCTGTACGGCGTACTGCCCTTGGACATTGTTCGTAACAGGCTTGCTCCGTGATACAAGGGTATTACTCTTCTCGGTAGTCTTGACGGGCCCATTGTCCACTTTCTCAGCCTTAACAGTCAGCACCGGCTTTTTCCGGGAATCCGCGGCCCCGGTCTGCCCGCTGTTCGTGCTCCCCGTGCCGAGGGTCTCGACGTATACGAAAGATTTCTTAGTCGTGCCCGCGGATTTAACTCCGTCCTTTCTGCCGGCGATCATAGAGTCGAGATTTCTTTCTGTGGGATGCTTTTTCAGATAATCGTAATGGGCGTAGACCCTGTTCACGTATTCAATTGTTTCCTCGTAAGGCGGAATTTTATAGTCGTACTTTTTGACGGCGTTCTCTCCGGCGTTATACCCGGCTATCGCGAGGGTCGTATTGTTATCGAACATGGTCATAAGCATGTTGAAATATTTTACCCCGCCCTCGATGTTTTCGATCGGATCGAACGGGTCGGAGACGCCGATACGCTCCGCGGTTGCCGGCATCAGCTGCATCACACCCATCGCCCCTTGCGGTGAAACCGCTTCGGGATTGAAATTAGACTCCACCTTTATCATAGCTTTTATGAGAAGGGGGTCTATCCCGTACCACCCGGCGGTGCTGTTAATATGCTCGTCGAATTTATCGGAATACTTGTATTTGTTGAGGTATCCCCTCTGGCTCTTCGGAGTTCCGCGGAATGTGCCCCACGGACTGCCTATCTTTTTATATCCGCTGCTTTTCGGGTCTATATTCGTGTAATAAACCACGCCGTTTGTATCTTTTTTATAATAATATGAATTTGCGGCGGTATCTTCGGAAGGTAACAAGATAAGAAGGGACAGTGTTAAAAAGGCCCATATCAGGCGGTTACCGATATTGAGTACCTTGCAGTCTGCTCTTCTCACGCGAGACTCCGGACAGCACATTCTCAAAAAGGCACAACGGGACTGCCTGATTCTCTACATAGAAGAGCGGAATTTACGAACGACCCATCCTCCATCTCTTCGGCAACCCGCCGCCATAGGCTTACTTTACCCTTAGGCCGTCGGCTTTGCGCCCTATCCTTTCGAATAGTTTGCCCTTTCGACAAGAACATCCTTTCTCCAAACTCCGGAATAATTCTATTACTTTAATTTATTTTTGTCAATGACTTTTGAAGGTTATGTGTATTAATTAATGTATTACGGCATTTAACTTAACACGCGACTAGAGGATTCGGAACCCGTTTACAATATTATCATTTTTGGATAAGATGAAACAGCCGGCCAATGTTAAAGAAATTAAAATACATCCTGATTTTACCGTTCGAGGATTTTCTTTCAGGTCTCGAACGGGCCATCGGCAAATCGGCCCCTTTCAATATAGCCCTGGTCGTCCTGATATTCGCCGTCACCTGGTGGATATATGTCCCTATTCACGAGCTTTGTCATGCATTCGGCTGTATCCTGGGCGGGGGTACGGTGACCGAGCTTGAGATAAGCCCTAAATACGGAGGCGCGATATTACAAAAGATCTTTCCGTTCGTTTCCTCAGGCTCCGAATACGCAGGGCAGCTCACCGGGTTCGATACGGGGGGTAACGACCTCACGTATTTACTGACCGATTATTTCCCCTTTCTCCTGACCGTATTCATAGGCGTCCCCCTCCTGAGGTCAGCCTCGCGCTCGACCCCCCTCGGAGCGGGCATCAGGCTCGGGATTTCTCTGCCTATAGCCTTCGCGCCTTTCATATCGTTCAGCGGTGATTATTACGAGATGGGGTCGATAATCGTCTCCCGGATTGCGGCGCTGTTTTCCCCTTCCCCTGATCTCGACCGGTGGAGGAGCGACGACCTGTTCAAGCTTTCGGATGAGCTCTTCTTTTCGGGCGGACAGTACGGCGCCGGGGATATTGCGGGGGTCTTGATTTCTTTTATTCTGGGAATCGTGCTTATCTATGCTACTTATTTTATGGGGGTTCTCTTCAGCAGAACAATATCCGGCGTCTCGAAGAGCTGAATTTTTCTAAAACAATTTTTCATTTTTTCACTTTCTTCCGGTCGGCTTTCACGGACGGCTCCCGGCTTCTGAAGAAGAACAGATAAGCGCCTATCAAAAAGGGCTCGAACCTGACGACCATATTGTTAATAAAACCCCAGAGGAATTCCCAGAATATCTGAGAAGCGGTCCCGCCTTTTGCGTAACCCTGCGTTTCCAGTGCGCCCGAGAGCTTTTCCCCTTCGAGCGAGAATACGAATAGAAAATGAACCGCGACCAGTATTAAAAGCGCCTCCAGATATATCCACTTCCTTCTCAAAAATGAATAAAAAGCGGCCATGATCGCAAACGTGAGCGGGGCGTTGAAAGTGTAATTCGAAATCGGCACGTCTATCGTCGTCTTTAATATAGTCACGCCGTACTTCTGGGGGATGAATCCGACCGAGACTATATCTCCCTGCCTCAGTATCGATACGATATCCACATCTTTGAATAGAGTGATTGCATGGGAGGCTATGGTCGTAATCGCCATACCGTAATAGCCTTTAATGCCCAGCCAGGCTACCAGAGATACGATATATGCCGCTACGAATATGAGTGAAGCCTTAAGGACGACGGACCTAAATAAGGGCTTCTTGTTTTCCTTGTCCATGGTTCAGGTACGTTAGGTAAAGCACGAAAGTCGCAAGCGCTACCGCTATCATTACACCCTGCGCTACATACAGGTGTATTAAATCGAACAGGTCCTTGTGATACACACCGGCATAGGCGAGGGCCACGATCCTTATCAGATTCAAGACCTGGATGACAAGAAAACCCGCCACAATGCCCAGCAGTCTGTTTTTCCATGAAGCCGGAAACGTCAGGACCGCGACCGAGTATATCATAACCGCCTCGAGCCCGTTGCATCCGAACTCGACGTCGAGCGATATAGAAGGAAGGTGTATAACGGAGCCCTGAACCGTGGAAGTCACTCCTATCAGGCCCAGGATCTTCGCCGTTACATATACTATGGCGTTAGAATATCCTCCGTTGATATCCACTATGTTCTGTACAGGCTTCAGGCCGAGAAGCAGAAAGAATCCTCCCATGAGAAGCACGTATGTCAGCACGAACCTGAGTATGCTGATCGAGCTCGACTGCCCTTTCCCGGAGGTGTCCGTATTTTTATCCTTCATCCTAATCCCTTATTGTAATTTTTATTCGGTAATGAAATTGAATATTTATCGCAGGTTCTAAATATACATAGTGTGTGTGTCATTTTCAAAGGATGAATATTAAAGGGCGGAATGATCGTCAGAGTCACGTAAGCCCGATCACGTGCCGCAGCAGCCGGCCTTCCCTTCTCTCAAGACCTCATAACCTTCCCTCAATAGAAATACCACTATAACCATTCCTGCCGCGGGGTCGGCCCACCATATCCCGAACAGGTAGTTTAGACCGAGTCCCGCGAGAAGCGCTACGGACAAGTAACAGCAAACGAGCGTCTGCTTTGAATCGGCGACAAGGCTCCTGCTGCCGATCGACTTCCCTATTCTATACTTCATAAAGAACAAAACCGGCATGACAACGAGCGAGACGACCGCTATTATGATCCCGAGGAGGCTCGGCTCGGGCAGCTCGCGCAGGATAAGCTTCTTCAAGGACTCATAGAGAACATAGACGCCCAGTATAAAAAAGGTATAAGCTATGAGTTTTGCGGCTTTTGCCTCTATCCTTTCTTCCTCTTCGTGAGAATGAATCCCGAGCCCGCGGAAGCGCCAGATCATTATTCCCCCCGAAAGTGATTCCACGAAACTGTCGAGACCGAATCCGATAAGCGCAATGCTCCCTGAAACCGTCCCCGCGGCTACGGATACGACTCCCTCGAGAAGATTGTATATGACGGTGAATACGGAAAGGCGGAACGCTTTTTTATGCGACGTATTGTTACGGCGGACGGTATCGGGCTTTAAGATATCCATGTCTCGTTCGATCAATTAAAACTTACCCGATAATCGAATAATACTGAATATATCCGTACGTGCGTGATTTGTTGTATGAGCGCGAACTAAGTTTTTGCGGCTGACAGCAGGTCGTGCTCCAGGAAACTGAAGTAACCGTCCTTCCCGACAATTATGTGGTCGAGAACCCTTATGTCGAGTGTAATGGCGGCGTCCGCTATGTCTCTCGTGAGGGCCTTGTCCTCTCTCGACGGCATCGGGTTTCCGCTCGGGTGGTTATGGACGAGTATGACCCCTGAAGCGTGCCGGGATAGGGCGGATTCGATTATACGCCTCGGGTAAACGGCTACATTATCGATAGTGCCTTCGTGGAGTATGGAATAGTCGATCACCTCGTTCTTTACATTCATATATATCACCATGAAGGCCTCATTCGTCATCCCGGAGAGCCTGACCCGGACGAATTTCAGAACCGTTTCGGGCGAGGAAAGAACGTCCCCCCTTTTCATGTTCTCGGCGAGGTATGTGTTGTAGAGCTCTTTTACCAGACGTATCAGGGCAGCCGACATTGATCCGACGCCGCTTAATTCCTCCAGCTTTTTCTGATCCGCGTCGAGTACCCCGGAAAGCCCGCCGAACTCGCTGATAAGTTTTTTGGCTACGGGCTTAACGTCCCTTCGGGGAATCGAGAATGTGAGGAGGAGCTCGAGGAGCTCATAGTCATGCATTCCGTCGGCCCCCGTCTTCCGGAACCTCTCCCTGAGTCTTTTTCTGTGGTTTATATAATGAGGCGTGTCCGGCATGGCTTCCGAAAGTTAAATTGTAACCACAAAACGTGTTTTTTAAAAAAAGGCAGGCAATTCCAGAAGGGAACGCCCGCCTTTGAGTTTTATATTCTTTTATTCTTCTTTGGATTATGGATTACATCATGCCGCCCATTCCGGGGTGCATGCCCCCCATTCCGCCTCCGCCGCCCATTTCTTCCTTGGACTGCGGCTTCTCGGCTATCAGCGCTTCCGTCGTGAGAAGCAGGCCCGCTACGCTCGATGCGTTCTGCATAGCGCTCCTCGTTACCTTCGCGGGGTCCACTATCCCGGCCTCTATCATGTCGCAGTACTCGAGCCTGGCTGCGTCGAATCCGTTCGCACCCTTCTCCTCGCTCACCTTCCCCACGACTATGGATCCGTCCCACCCGGCGTTCGCTGCTATCCCTCTCAAAGGCTCCTCGAGCGCTCTCCTCACTATGCTCACCCCGGCCTTCTCCTCGTCGTCCGCCCCCTGGAACCCGTCTACTGCCTTTATAGCCCTTATGAGGGCCACTCCGCCCCCGGCCACTATACCTTCTTCTACTGCCGCCCTCGTGGCGTTAAGCGCGTCCTCGACCCTGGCCTTCTTCTCCTTCATCTCGGCCTCTGTCGCCGCCCCTACTCGTATCACGGCTACCCCTCCGGCGAGCTTCGCGAGCCTTTCTTGGAGCTTCTCCCTGTCGTACTCCCCGCTTGCCTCTTCCACCTGCGCCTTTATCTGTTTTATCCGCCCCTCTATCTCCCCCTTCTTCCCCGCCCCGCCTATTATCGTAGTATTGTCCTTGTCTATCACTATCTTCTTTGCCCTTCCAAGGTCCTGGAGCTTCGTGTTCTCAAGCTTCATCCCGGCCTCTTCCGCTACCACCTTGCCCCCTGTCAGCACCGCTATGTCCTCCAGCATCGACTTACGCCTGTCCCCGAACCCCGGCGCCTTTACGGCTGCAGCCTTGAGCGTCCCTCTAAGCTTATTCACAACCAGGGTGGCAAGGGCCTCCCCCTCTATATCCTCTGCCATTACGAGCAGCGGCTTCGTGCTCCTCGCTACCTCTTCGAGCAGCGGAACCATGTCCTTCATATTTGATATCTTCTTGTCGAACATCAGTATCACGGGGTCTTCGAGCTCTATATGCATCTTCTCGGGGTCCGTTATGAAGTACGGGCTCAGGTACCCTCTGTCAAACTGCATACCCTCCACCACGTCGAGCTCCGTCTCGAGGGTCTTCCCCTCTTCCACCGTTATTACTCCGTCCTTCCCCACCTTCTCCATTGCGTCCGCTATGATGTTCCCTATCGTAGCGTCCCCGTTCGCCGATACCGTAGCCACCTGCGCTATCTCGGTCCGGCTCTTTATCTGCTTACTCTGCTTCTTTATGCTCTCCACCACCACTTCCACGGCCTTGTCTATGCCCCGCTTCAGCTTCATCGGGTCGTGCCCCGCGGCTACGAGCTTTATCCCTTCACGGAATATCGCCTGCGCCAGTATCGTCGCCGTCGTCGTCCCGTCTCCGGCTACGTCGCTCGTCCGGGACGCCACTTCCTTCACCATCTGCGCCCCCATATTCTCGAACCTGTCCTCGAGCTCTATTTCCTTCGCCACCGTGACCCCGTCCTTCGTCACTACGGGCGCCCCGTATGTCTTCTCTATAAGTACGTTCCGGCCCCTCGGCCCGAGCGTCGCCTTCACCGCGTTCG
>MFCJ01000045.1 GCA_001775255.1 Candidatus Dadabacteria bacterium RIFCSPHIGHO2_12_FULL_53_21 | reverse complement strand
CCTGATAGAAAGATGCAACCTGGCACGAATCAGTCCAATCCCCACTCTCAGCGAATGGGGCATGATAGCGATGGCGGGGGTTTTGGGGGTTATCGGACTGTACGTCGCCATGCGCAGAAGGAAAGCGGCAGTATAAACCAAGCTTAAAAATTACGTAAAGAAAAGGGGGCTTCGGCTCCCTTTTTTGTTTCTTGCTGTCATTGCGAGCGCAGCGAAACGGAGCGCGGCAATCTCATGAAAAAGCGAGATCGCCACGGTCGATTCTCTCCCTCGCGATGACAAAAAAAATTGTCATACCCGAATGCCTTTATCGGGAATCTCGCCTTTTTGATTTAACTATTCGCGCCAAGGAAATTAAGGAATCGCGGCTGGAAGCCGCTCCTACAGACAGGATCAAGATACATGATGCAGGATAAAGAATGAGTTTGTCTGAATATACGCACTTCGATCCTTCGACGAGCTCAGGACAGGCTCGCAGTTCGTGATTATCCTGTATCCCTTATCCGGCTGAAGCTGAGGAGTGGTATAGGGATTATATACGAACGCAGGTTCTGCGCCTCAGTGCGAACGGGTTGGCTTGAGCGAAGTCGGAGCTGAGGATCATGTGCCCGCGGGTGCTCACCCGCCTCACATCACGGCGTATCTTTTTTCTTCTTTGCCGAGGACTTTTTCTATCTTCCGCTTGATGAGCTCGCGCTTTAGGCGTGAGAGCCTGTCTATGAAGAGGACGCCGTCCAGGTGGTCGATCTCGTGCTGGAACACGCGCGCGAGGAGCTCGCTTGCCTCTATCTCCATAAGCTGCCCTTCCCTGTTGTAGGCCTCTATCACTACCCTCCGCTTTCGCCTGACGTCGCTCGTGAACCCCGGGATGCTGAGGCACGCCTCCTCCGCGATGACCTGGCCTACTGAAGAAATTATCTCCGGATTTATAAGCTCTATCAGCCCCGGCCCTTCGTATTCGGTCTTCTCCTCCCCTTCCTCCTCCTCCCCTTCCTCTTCATCCGCTTCGATGTTCCTCGGGCTTATATCGATGACGACTACCCTCTTATCGACCCCTATCTGGGACGCGGCGAGACCTACCCCGCGCGCGCCGTACATGGTCTCGGCCATGTCGTCGAGGAGCTTGAGGACCTCCCCGTCTATCCCTTCTACGGGAGCGCATTTCTTTCTCAGAAACGGGTCCGGATATATGAGTATTTTGCGGAGCGCCATAGAAAAAAGGCTATCGGATACGACCGGATTGTCAATGTATCGGGTATGTTCGGGTACGGGCGGAATATAAGTCCCGTCCCGGTTAAAGCTGGAACCGTCTGCTGCTTCCGAACCTGACCGGCGCTACTCGTTTCCGCCGTTCAGCTTCGTGATAAGCTCTCTGCTCGGCCTGAAATGAGGGAGCTTCTTCGACGATACCATCACTTTGGAGCCGGTCCTCGGGTTCCGCCCCTCGTAAGAGCCGTAGCTCTTCGTGAAGAAGCTTCCGAAGCCCCTGATCTCGATCCTGCCGCCGCCCTCGAGCACGTCGGTCATGTGCTCGATTATGGTATCGAGTATCTGCTCGGATTGCGAAGGTTGAAGATTAAATTTGTCCGCCAATTCCTTTTCTATATCTGAACGCTTCATGGTTAAGCTCCCAACCTTTTTAGTCCACCATTACTCCCGCCCCTTGCCTACACTTCCAATTTAGATAATTCTCAAGTGATTGTCAAGTGTTAGATTGACCCGGCGTGAAATTAGTTTCAGCCCCGGAAAAACGCGGAATACCCCCCTGAAGCGTCTGGTTTGCTAATGAATTAAGCCTTTATCTTCTTTTTGACCCCGCCCGCGGCCCTGGCTTCCCTGCCGCCCGATTTTTCCCGTGCGCGCCCCCGGGCTTCGGGATGGTCGCTCAGGAACTTGTCCAGGTGCATTTCCGAATAAGAGCCCTTCGGATAGTACTTGTCGTAGAATTCCACGTCTATGTTCATCGCCTGGAAAACGAGCCTCATATACATCGGGTCGACGAACGCCGGGAACCTGCCGTATGTATCATAAATATAGTTCGCCACGTCCTTCACTATCTGGATCGTGTTTTCCGTAGGCTTGGGCGCCCTCATGAGGTGTTTGTCGGGCTCGGTATAGGGGAAGGGCTTCTCGGGTTTCCACGCTTCTTCCTTGTGGTGATGGAATGCGTCTATAGCCTCGTCCATGTTTTTATAATACGGCGGGCAGTAGGCCTGGAATATACCGTCCCTTCCGACCGGTACGGTTGCAGGCGGGTCTATCACGCCCTTCTTGGGCTGTATGAACCTGAAACCGAGCCCTTTGAACAACTGAGGGGCCCCTCCCATGGCGAACCTCGGTATGAACCCGCTGAAGGTCCAGCCGGCGAGGCCGAGCGCCTGGAGCGCAAGGCTCATGTTCTGGCAAATGAACGCCTGCTCGACGTTGAGCCCCGTGAGAATCCTCACCTCGAGGTCGAAGAGCGACATCTTCACGCTGTCCTTGAGCCTGCCTTTATCTATCCACTTCTGCACGCCCGCGGGCTTGCCCGTGAGGTCGTCGATTATAGTGAACCCGTACGTAGAGCTGCAGTAGAGGTGGAGGAGGTTGATGTACTCCTCGGTCACGTCCGTGACCGGGATGAATACCGACGTCCCCGGCTTGTTAGTATTCCACTGGTTGAATTCGAAGAGGCCGGGCATGCGGTCGGGGAGCTGCGCCCTCCCGTCCTCGAGCTTCACGAGGCTCTCGCGGTAAAGCTCAAGTATCCTCTCCATCCGCTCCCCGCGGCTCATGCGGAAGAACATGTCGAGCTCGTGGTTCTTGGGCAGCATGTGCTTTACGTTCACGTGGTAAAGACCCTTGTCGTTCGTAAAAAAGAGCTCCGTTCCGTGGTTGTTGCACGCGGAAGGCCAGGTGCGTCCCGTCCACTGGCAGAGGAGGTCGATACCGGTTTCGGGTGGGAGGTCGGCGAGGCAGAGGCCCGTCAAGCCCGTGCCGGCCCACACTAAAAGCGCCTCCTCCATCTCCTCAAGGGGTATGGGCTCGTATTGCGACTCGAAGCCCATCGTGGTGTCTTCAAGCTTCATGCCGAGGCCGAAGCGGCGTGAGCGCCTGTTGAATATGGAATCGAAAAGAGGGTAACCGAGCGCCTGCTCGTACCTTTCTCCGAGAACGAATTTACCGTTCCCCTTTCCGTTATTACCCTTATTCCTGCCGTCTTTAGCCATAGTAGCCTCCGAATTAAATATCGAAAATATTAAGAGGATTCCCCCCCCACATGAGAATTTAAAATAACTCGACGGAAAATGCAAGGAATTCGAAGGATAGGGGGTCTTGCAGATGCGGGGTGGGTCGTTCTTCAGGGCGCGGTCTGCGTGAATTTCGCACCCCGGGACGGTTCCAGTCCGGTTAAATCGACTGCCCTCTCAGGAGCTCGCTCCCGGACGGCTTTTGCGCGCCCCCGTCGGGCTCTATAGTGACGAGGAACTTCTCGACATTTCCGTACTTTTTGAGCGAATCTATCTTAATGACGCTGTCCCCTTCGCTATCGACATGGAAAGTGCCGACGCTCTTCGGGACGCCGCCTACTATCACCCACCACTGGTATATCTTTCCGGGGGGGGCTTTGGGCAGATCGAGGCAGTAAAGGAGCGCGTCGTTCTCTACCGTATCCAGTAATACCCTGCCTGCCGCGCGGATCTCGGGCTTCGTCCTCTCCATCCTGATGAGCACTATCTCCTGGTCTTCCATGAACTCCGTTATCTCCTCGAGGCTCGCGAGCTTGGCTTCGAGTCCCCCGACCATCCCCTCCTTCTCGGCAAGGAGGTTCCTGAGCGACTTTATCTCCTCGTCCTGACCGGAAACCTTCGCGCTGAGGTCTCCGACAGTAGTTTTCTCCTCCCGGAGAGTCCCCCTCAGGGACAGGTTATTTGCGAAAAGGAAAACGATGACGCCCGCGGCCAGCGCCCCGCTCAGTCCGAAAAAGAAGGGCCTCAGTCTATCCATGAAACCGCCCGCCTGTGCGGGCCTCCGCCTGAGCGCGCTATTCCTCGCGTACTCGATTATCTCCCGTCTGACGCGGGGGTCGGGCGCGGCCTCACCCGCCGAATACGGCAGGAGAGAGGTCACATTTTCGTATTGCCTCAACAGCTCCCTCGCATGAGGCGAGCCCTCTTCGATGAGGCGTTCGGCCTCCCTGAGCTCGTCGCCTTCGAGCACGCCGAGCGCGTAAAGCGGGATCAATTCCTCGAGTCTCGTGTTTTCTGCCATAGAATTAAAGGTCTTACCCGAATTTTAACAGTTTATCGCCGTAAAATACAAATTAGGCTGCCGCCCAAATAAATATACGGGGACAAACGATTTTCGGTTTATCCGGCCGTAATATATTATAACCGCTTAAAGCCCTCACGGGATAACGGCCCCCGCGGCGGAGCCTCAGAAAAATAATACTATAAATACCTCGCGCCGAAATATGTTATAGTCACTGGACCTAATTAATCGAATCGGATTTATCCTTAGTGTATCAATAAAGACGCGGACGGACGACAATGCCTTCGGCTGATACTACCCGAATACCCGATTTAGAAAGGGAGCTGAGAGAGCTCATCAGCAAGATATCGCGCGGCTGCGAGTCGGCCCTGGGGAAGCTCTACGACAGGATGATCTCCCAGGTATACGGCCTGGCGCTCAAGATCCTGAGGAGTAAACCGGAAGCAGACGAGGTCACAATCGACGTATTCAAGCAGATATGGGACAAGGCCTTCGACTATACGCCCGACCGCGGCACCCCGTCGGCGTGGCTCATTACGCTTACGAGGAGCCGCGCTATCGACAAGCTCCGGTCGGATACGAAGAGGAGAAGCATCCAGGACGCGCTCCACGACGATATCCCCTCAAATATAGACCCTCCCGACGAGACGACCGAGACGAGGGAGAAACGCGCGCTCATAGAAAAGGCGCTCTCGGAGCTCGCCCCCAAGCAGAGGGAATCGATAGAGCTCGCCTATTTCCACGGTCTCACGCAGACGGAGATATCGGCCCGTATGAACGAGCCGCTCGGCACTGTAAAGAGCTGGATGCGGGCGGGGATGACGAGGCTCCGCGAGATAATAGGCGCCGGGTACTGACAGGCCGCGCCTCGCCTAGAGCGGCAGCCCGAGCTTCCTGCCTAACGCCGCGTACCCGAGATAAAAGACCACCATCACCCCCGAAGACACCGCGATAGACAGCCAGAAATTGTAATTATTCCTCAGCATCCAGGGCAGTATCAGGAAGAAGAGGAGCGTCGGAAGCACGAGCCAGAATATAGCAACGGAGAGGTCCGCGATACGTCCCGGGTCTTTCGTATCCGTATAGAGCCAGACCATGGCGAGGAGAGAGGTCAGCGGCAGCGCGGCGAGCATGGCGGCGAAAGCCGTATGCCTCTTGCCCAGCTCCGATATCCCGACGATCACAGCCGCCGTTAACAGAGTCTTAATAATGATATATATCATCGCCCGCACCTTCCCTGTTCATATAATTGATATTAAACTACTCCCTGTCCGTGATGCTAAGAATAATCGGAACCGCCGGGTTTGGAAATATTGCAACCTGACACTTACACGCCGGATCGAGCCACGGCAGGGAGGCCGGGATTTGAGGATCACTTCATATATCATAGGCGACGACCTGCATCTCGAGGAAGAAACGTCCGTCACCGCTCTCCCGGAGAGGATAAAAGACGGCAGGCCCAGATGGATCGACATCGTAAGCCCCGCAGATGACGAGCTGAGGAGCCTGCTGAGACCGGTCGTCCACGACGATACCATAATCGAGGACTTTATACTGAAGGAGCGCAACCTCCCCGTCGCTCATTCGGAGAAAGAGCTCTACTTCGAATTCCCGATAATCAGGGACACGGTCGCATTCGATCACGAATACATATCCTTCCTCTGCATGCCTTCTCTCCTGGTTACGATACACGACCATGAGATCGAGGTATTGAATAAACTGTCCCAGGACCTGTGCAAACACCTGCACCTGCAAAGGGCCACGATTGCGTCCCTCCTGTTCAACCTGATGGCGGAGCTGGTGGAAAAAAATCACTACCTCTACATGGATCAGAGGGAGAAGATCACAAAGCTCAGCAACAGGGTCATCAAGGGGCAGAACTCGATCGACGTGAAGACCATCCTTCATTTAAAAAAGAACATCGGGCGTATAAATATCATGATCGAGGACCAGCTCTACTGCATCAATACCATACAGATATACGAAGGGGTGGCTTTCGATATCGGCAAGCAGCGGAGGAACTTCAACAACCTGGAGGACGAGGTCCGCAACGGGTTCAGGTTCCTGAGCAGATATGAGAACAGGCTCGAGGACATACACAAACACTATGAGCTCATGCTCCAGGAGAGAACGAATAACAGGCTCAAGGTGCTGACTATAGTAGCGGCGATATTCCTGCCCCTTAACCTCGTAGCCGGTATCTACGGTATGAACTTTGAGTATATTCCCACCACTCAATGGGAATTCGGATACCACGCCGCGCTGGGCTTAATGCTGTTAGTCGGATTCTCGATGGTTTATTACTTCTACCGCCGCGGCTGGTTTAAATGACCCGCTCGCAGCAGGGGTGAAATCTATCTTTTGCTTTTTCCTTTAATTCCCTCCTTTGTAAAGGAGGGTGAGGGAGGATTTGTCTTTTTCCGACATTCCGACAGCTCTGCAAGGGTGTATACGTGCTGCGTTTGTTGGAGTGTCGGAAAGGATTCCGGGGAATGGTTCTGAATGGATTATCACCCTCACCCACACCCTCTCCCCTCAAGGGAGAGGGAATTAAAAAAAGGAAAAGACTAGATTCCCGATTGATGCTTCGGGAATGACAAAAAAGAGTAATGCTTCTCCCGCACTTGAATTCACCCATCCGGCACGTTCATGCCCCCCTTCCCCCCAACCTGATGTAAAATATAGTCAGCCAGGATACAAATTCATTAAAGAGAGCCTCAAGGGAGCAAAATGAATTTCGAGCGAATGCTATTCTCCACGACTGTTTTAATACCCCTCGCTTTGACGGCCCTGATATCGATCGCGCTCCTGTTCGTTCCACTTGCGGGCGCGCTCGGTTTCGAGTACTCGGCAGTCATGGGTTTCGTCCTCTCCTTCGTATCGGTATTCGTATCGGCGGAGCTCATTGCGGGCGACAACAAATCCCACTCGGCGGGGAAGCGGATCTCGGACAGGGTATCGTCCATATTGCTCGTCAACTTCTTTTTCCTCGCGGTCGTTTACCTGATAGGCCTCCTTGGCTCTCTCCTCAAGGGGGACTGCTTTATAAGGGAGGGGACTGTGTTCTTCCTCCTGATACCCGTCGTGAGCGTATTCTTTTCGTCTTCCCTCGGACTCCTGACGGGTTACGTCATGCGACGGAGGGGGTTCATCGCGGGGGCCCTGATGCTTATCGGCATATTCGCGTATTCGCTCCTAGAGCTATACAGAGAGCCTTCCCTTTTCGTATACAACCCGCTCTACGGATTCTTCCCCGGCCCTATATACGACGAGGCGATACCCGTCACGGACTCGCTCCTCGTCTACAGGCTCGTGACCGCGCTGTGGGGAATACTCTTCCTGGCGCTGCTCCATCTGGCGAACGGGCTCAGCTACAGGCGGGTCGGCGCATGGGACTTCCTGAAGCTAATTGCCATAGGCGCGGCCCTCGTCACGGCTTACTCATACGAGAACGAGCTCGGTATAAGCTACGACAGGGAATACATAACGGAGAAGATTCTCCCCGCGTCCATCGAGACGGACAACTTCGTCATTTACTACGACCCCTCGTCTCCCGAGGCGAAGCACATCGAGCTCATCGCCGGGGACCACGAGTGGAGATACGAGGAGCTGAGCGAGTTTCTCGGTCTCGACACTCAGGTGAAGATACGCTCATACATATATCCCGATACGGAAACGCGCAAGAGGGTGGTCGGGGCGGGCGACACCACCATAGCGAACCCTATACATAGGGAGATACACCTCGTTTACGGCGCATTCCCCGACCCGATACTCAAACACGAGCTCACGCACGTGATGGCCGGGGATTTCGGGACGAAGGTCCTCCGTATGAGCCCCGAGGTCGGGCTCCTCGAAGGGCTCGCGGTAGCGGCCGACTGGGGCGGGGACGGCTACGACCCTCACCAGTGGTCGAAGGCGATAATCCGGAACGGCATGGCCCCAGATATCGGGGACATAACCGGGTTCGGGTTCTGGTACGCCCCCCCGGGGCTCAGCTACACCCTCATGGGCTCCTTTACCAGATACCTTATAGACACCTACGGCATAGAGAAATTCAAGACCGTGTACAGGACGGGGGATTTTTCTATCTACGGCAAGGACCTCCCCGGGCTCGCCGCCGACTGGAAAAAGTTTCTCGAAGGGGTGGACACGCCCGGGGATATAAACGAGCTCGCGAAGGCAAGGTTCGGCGCGCCGAGCATCTTTACCGCCTCGTGCCCGAGGAGGGTCGGCGCTCTCAAGGCGGAGGGGTACGAGTATTACGGAAACGATAATTTCCTGAAGGCGCGCGAGTCTTTCACGGAAGCGCTCGAATACGACGGAAACGACCCGGTCCTGCTGATCGGGCTTGCATACTCGAGCTACTACGAGGGCGACTACGAGGGGGCCGCGGGAATAGCGGGGGGATCAGGCGCCATGACGGAAGCGGACAGGGCAGTCCTCGAAAACATCAGGGGGAACGCGCTCTGGCAGAAGGGCGATACGGAAGCCGCGGCCGGCATATTCAGTTCACTGCGCGGGGAACCGCTATCTCAAGACCTCAAGAGGGAGATGGACATAAAGCTGTCGGCGGCCGGGGAGGGAGGGCCGCCCGCCGAAAGTGTGAGGGAGTTTTTCTCGACGAGGGACAGGACCCTTCAGGCGGTCTCGCTCACGGAGTCGATACTGGATTCACCCGATTACGCCCCGCCCTATTACCTCATGGGCAGGCTGCTTTTCAACTCGGGCGAATTCGAGAGGGCGATCCCGTATCTGTCCACGGCCGAATACCTGGGCCTCCCGACGGAGGAGATCGCGCGGGAGAACCGGCGACTGCTCGGCATCTCACTTTTCGCGACGGGGAGGTATGACGAATCCGCCGTCATATGGAGCCGCATCGCATCCGACGGGGACGCGGAATCGAGAAAATACGCACTCGATTTCATCGAAAGGGCCGGGTGGGCCGGCAAGAACCGGTTGAAGTAATCTGCTAATCCTATATAATCTTAGCTTCCGAAAATGAAGACATACAGAACCGCCGCAATAATCGCCGCGCTCGTAGTCATAATCGACCAGGCATCCAAGTGGCTCGTGGTCAAGTACGTGCCACTATACGGAAAGATAAACGCACTCCCTTTCCTCGACATCACACACATCAGGAACCCAGGGGCGGCATTCGGCATCTTCCGTGAAATGCCGGAGTCCCTGAGGCTCCCGCTCTTCATAGCGGTGCTCGCCGCGGCGGTAGTAGTTATCATATACTTCCTCTCGAAGACCGGGAAGAACGACGGGCTGCTCGTCTTCTCGCTCTCGCTGATACTGGGCGGGGCGATAGGCAATTCGATTGACAGGTTCAAGCTCCGGTACGTGACGGACTTCATAGACTTCCACTGGTTCGGGAACCCGGCCCTCCACTGGCCGCCGTTCAACCTCTCGGATTCGGCAATCACCATAGGCGTCGTACTCATACTTTTCGACACATTCATCCTTAAACGGGGCAGGTAGGCATGTTCACGGGGATAGTAGAGGACAGAGGGACGGTCACGGGGATAAAACGCCGCTCGAAGGAGTCGACACTGACGTTCCGTGTAAACAGGATCGACATCGGCGAAGTAGTAAAGGGCGAGAGCATAGCGGTGAACGGCGCATGCCTGACCGTAACCTCGCTCGAAGGCGAGACCTTTACGGTCGACGCGTCGCGAGAGACACTTTCGAGGACGAGCCTCGGGAAGCTCAGGGCGGGGAGCACGGTTAACCTCGAACGCTCTCTCAGGGCGGGGGACAGGATGGGCGGGCACATGGTGAGCGGTCACGTGGACGGGGTCGGCAGGGTGAAATCGAAAAAGAAGCGGGGCGCCTCCGTAGAATTCAGGTTCACGGCCCCGGCTGAGATCATGAAATACATAGTCGAGAAGGGCTCGGTCGCCATAGACGGGGTGAGCCTCACCGTAAACACCGTCGAAGGCGGCGAATTCACGGTGAACATCATCCCCTACACGCTCGCCGAAACCACTTTCGGAGCGCTCAGGGCCGGGAAACCCGTCAACATAGAGTGCGATATCATAGGAAAATATGTGGAAAAATTCATCACGGGCCAAAGAGACGAAGACGCGGCCTAGAAATCCTCAGATGACTCCCGAACGGAAAAAATTGAAAAACATCTTTCTCGTCGGCTTCATGGGTGCGGGCAAGACGACCGTCGGCAGGATACTCGCACGGAAGCTCGGCTACCGGTACTGCGACGCCGACAAGGTGATAGAGACGAAGGCCGGGAAGACCGTATCCGAAATATTCTCGAGCCACGGGGAGCTCCGTTTTAGAGACCTGGAATCGGAGACGCTCGGTTCGCTCGCCGGAAAGGAAAAACAGGTGATTGCCACGGGAGGCGGCGCCGTGGTGCGGGAAGAGAATCTCCGCGCGATGAAAAAGGGCGGGGTCACAATTTACCTTAAAGCCCCCATGAGCGTGATATGGGAAAGGGTCAGGCACAGTAAGACGCGCCCCCTTCTGAACGTGGACGACCCCTTCAATGCGGCGGACGAGCTTCTCCAAAAGCGCGCCCCATTTTATGAAACCGCCGACATAACGATCGACACCGAAAACCTCACGCCGGAAGAAGCCGCTTCAGAAATCATGAAAAAGCTCGGGATTTGAACAGAATTGGCTGCGGGCACACACACATTGTGTGTTCTACGATCCTATCCTACCTCTTCCGCTTAAACCAGCAACCGAGCCCAATCCGTTCATACTTCGACGGGCTCAGTACGAACGGTTTTTTAAATGATTTGTCATTTCGAGCTACGCGAGAAATCTATCTTTTGCTTTGGTCTTTCCCCCGACATTACAGAATTTGCGTTAAGA